>JAAFJT010000030.1 GCA_013298955.1 Chitinophagales bacterium | reverse complement strand
AGATTGTTTTTGAAGGAAAGTAATGATTTTTTTCAAAATAAAAAGTTTTAAAAATAAGTCAAATAGAGCTGGGTTTGAGGATTTGTTGGCAAATATAAGGAATTTTAAGCGACTTTGTGACTTTACGCTAAGGAAGGTATGACCTCCTAAAAAAGTTTCGGAAAATTGAAAATTTTCCGAAACTTAGGCGAGACCCCCTTTTGAAACTTCTACCAAATTTTGTATAAAAAAATTATATTTTTCCATTACCTTTGCCAACGCTTATTGTTTTTCAATTATATATGAATCTAAAAATCATCTCGGCGGGTGCGGGTAGTGGCAAAACGTATCGCTTGACTCAAGAAATGTTTAAGCTCTTGCAATCGAATGTGCGGGCGAGTGGCATTATTGCCACCACTTTTACGAAAAAAGCGGCGGCTGAATTGCAAGAGCGCGTCCGCACCAAATTGTTGGAAGAAGGACTCCCGCAGGCGGCAAATGACCTGTCGAATGCCCTTATCGGAACGGTTAATGCATTGGGTGTCAAGCTGTTAAAGCGTTTTGCGTTTGAAGCGGGCGTGTCTCCGCAGACAGATGTGATTGCCGAAGAAGACCAACAAATGATGTTTAATTTGTCGCTTTCGCAAATGCTAACGCAGGAAAGGGTGGAACGCATGAATGTTTTATCGGATAAGTTAGGCGTGAATAAAAAAGCAACTCATGATTGGCGAAAAGATATTAAAAATATTACAGATGTAGCGCGAAGCAATAATTTTACCATCGAAACGCTGCAAAAAAGCAAACATTTATCGTTTCAAACGTTCCAAAAAATCCTATTTGCGGAAGTGGAGCAGACGCATGAAGAAGCGGTATTTGGTCAAGAAATGATACACATTTCAAATAAAATGTTGTTAAATAATCCAACGCAACATTCGATTCCAAAGGAAACGGCTTTGTGGAATAGTACTATTTTTCACGATAAACTCGACCTTTTGTTAGCAGAGGTGGTACTCAAATTGCAATCGGGCAAGGATTCGACCAAAGATACCCAAGCCGCAATCAATGATTTTAAACTGTATCGGCGTGAAATCGCTTTGCGCGGCACGTTATATTGGCATCAAATCGTCCGTATTTCCAAAACCAAAGTGGGTGCGAAAAGTCGAGAAGTGGTGCAAGAAGTAATGGATTATGCTAATAAACATATTCAATTGCCTGAATTTCAACAAGATATACATGATTACATTGAATTAATTTTCGATATTGCTTCAGACGCATTACAAGAATTTGACCGTTATAAAAAACAACGCGGTTTGATTGATTACATCGATATGGAAGTGCATATCAATCGATTGATGGATCATCCTGACGTGCGTGCTGTGTTGGAAGACGAATTGGATTTGCTCATGGTGGACGAATTTCAAGATACTTCGCCCATTCAATTGGAAATTTTCTTGAAAATGTCGCGGATTGCGAAAAATTCGATTTGGGTGGGAGACCCCAAACAATCCATTTACGGGTTTCGAGGCGCGGATCCGCAATTGATGCAGGCGATTATTGAACAAACGGGCGGGATTAAGGACGAAGATATATTAAAAAAATCTTGGCGGAGTCGCCCTGATGTGGTGCATTTAACCAACAGTTTGTTTTGTAAAACGTTTAAAGATTTGCCCAAAGAGCAGATTGCCTTAGTGCCAGAACGCAAGGATTTGGCGGGGCAAACGGACGCTTTGGTGCATTGGCATTTCAATCCCGATGGCGAAAAAAGACCGCCGGGCAGTCCTTGGATGGAAAATTGTATTGCAGATTCTCTTAAACTGTTTTTGAGTCAAGAACCGTCGATTCAGATGGCGCGTAAAAGCAATAAAAAATTGACGCGTCCGATTTTGCCCAAAGATGTGGTGATTTTATGTCGTTCTAATGCCCGATGCAATTCGATGGCGGAAGCCTTGCATCGCGCTGGTTTGAAAGCCTCCATTTCGCGGAATGGTTTATTACAAACGGCTGAGGCTAAATTAGTTATGGCATGTTTACGATTTATTTTAAATCGACATGATTCATTGGCGATTGCTGAAATATTGGTTTTAGCAGCGCATCAAGATATTGGAGCTGTGTTGGATGATAGATTGGAATATTTGGCAAAATTAGGCGAAAGTTATGATTGGCGGTGGGCAGTTGAAAATGCTATCATCTTGAAAATCAATGAATTGCGCAAAACCGTTACCGAATTATCGCCTGTTGAAATCCTTAATTTGATGTTGGAAGAGTTGGATTTGCGGCGCATTGTTTCGGGTTATGGGAATGCGTTTCAACGCGTTGAAAACATCGACCAATTGCGTTTTTTTGCTAAACAATATGAAGATAATTGTAATCGGTTGCATATTGCAGCGTCATTAGGTGGTTTTCTGGTTTGGTTAAACAAGCTATCGGTGGAAGAAAAAGATGCGCAAAGTGCGGGCGAATCGGCGGAAGCGGTGCATGTGATGACCTATCACAAGAGCAAAGGCTTGGAATTTCCCGTCGTTATTCTCCATGATTTGGATACGAAATTGCGTAATGAAGTATTTGGCGTGCATATTATTCCAGAAAAAGAAACCGTTGATTTAGATAACTTATTGGGCAACAGGTGGTTACGCTTTTGGATAAATCCTTATGCAGACCAACTCAAAAATACGAAATTAGAACAGGCGATTGACGCAAGTGAGGCAAAAAAGAAAGTGACTCAAGCGGCTTTGGCGGAAGAAGCGCGTTTGTTATACGTCGGCATCACGCGGGCGCGGGATTATTTGATTTTCCCAACCACGCTTACGCCGACTCGGTGGTTGAATCGGGCTTGGCATGAAAATGAGGAAATTGCCACTTTTGACCAAGGCAATCAAACGTTTTTTGAATGGGAAAAGAAGGATTTAGTCAAATATTTTGAAGCGTTTTGGTATCCAAAATTGTTTACACATGCAGACGCGCCGCCCGAAAACATTCGTTTTTTGGAGACGCGGGCGGGCAAAAAAGCAGGCAAACCGTATAAAATCGACCCAGAACGCGATTATTTTGCCTATGAAATGAGTTTTCAATTTGCGCCGACGGAGCGTTACACGCCTGCAATCGCCATCAAAGATACCGATAAAACAGGGCGCGTCGCAAAATTGAATCGCTCTTTTTGGCATGGCGATAATCCCGATTATTCAGCCGTGCAAAGGTTGCAAATTGCCAAGAATATGTTGGAACGCTATGAGTTAGATGATACGATAGATTATCATGCGTTGCCCAAACAAACCAGTGATTTTTATAATTTCATTCAAAAAAAATATAAAAAAGCGGTTATCAAACGGCGGTATCCGATTCGGTATCACCATCGAAAACGCTTGTTGGAAACGCAAATTGATTGTTTAGTGGAGCATGATGGCGGGATTGCCCTTTTTCAAACCAATGATTATGTTGGCAATCCGATGAAATTGCGGCAGGAGGCGATGAAACAAACGGGTTTATTATATTTGTGTCAAAAAATGATGACGCAATTGCATGATGCACCCGAAATCACCACTTTTGCGCATTTTCCATTGATGGGCGTTGTCTTAGAAATTAAAATGAGTACAATATAGTCGTTTTTCAATTCCAACCGAAATTCGCACACAAAGTGCGGACAGTTGCAACGGTCCGCACTTTTTTCCACCAAATTTGTTTTTCAATTCAACGCGCAATCCGCTTTTTTCCACCTACACGTTTTTCAATGCAAAACCGAAATTCGACCTTAATCCTACCTGCGAGCCGTTTCGTAAGCCGCAATCTTATCTTTCAAACTTAATAAAAAATCAATATCATCAAAACCATTGATTAAACAAGTTTTTTTATAAGGATTGATGTCGAAATGAGTGGTTTCGCCTGTTGCGTCGATTTGGACGGTTTGTTTTTCCAAATCAATGGTCAAAGTCGCTTGATTGCCCAATAAAAATATCTTTTTCAAGAATTTTTCCGATACTTGTACGGGTAATAAGCCATTATTCAAAGCATTATTCTTGAAGATATCTGCAAAAAAACTGCTGATGACCACTCGAAAACCTGCATCCGCAATCGCCCAAGCCGCATGTTCCCGACTGCTGCCGCAACCAAAATTCTGACCTGCAACCAAGATTTGACCCGAATATTGGGTATCATTCAACACAAAACCTTCAATTGGTTTTCCATTGGAATAATATCGCCAATCTCTAAATAAATTTTCGCCAAAACCCAAACGGTCTGTCGCTTTCAAAAAACGCGCAGGTATAATTTGGTCTGTATCAACATGTTCGATGGCAAGTGGAACAAATTGAGAATGTATTGTTTTAAACTTTTCCATTAGATTGTTTGACTGTTTTGAATTAGGATTTTTAGGATTATAAAGGATTGATTTTGAATAATTTATAGGATGCGATACTTTACACACGATGGTTTGCGATACAATTGGAACACAGATGACACGGATTGGGCGAATTTGCGCGGATTTCTTTCAAATCATTCTCCAAACATAAGCAAAGTCAAAAAAATCCGTGCAAATTCGCCCAATCCGTGTCATCTGTGTTCCAATTGTATCGCAAACCATCGTGTGTAAAGTATCGTATCCTATAAATTACTCAATATCAATTCTTTACACTCCTTTAAATCCTAAAAATCCTAATTCAAAAAATTAGTTTAATAAGGTTCTAACATCCGTTACACGCCCTGTCAATGCCGCCGCCGCCGCCGTCATCGGACTCGCTAACAACGTGCGTGCGCCCGCGCCTTGCCGCCCTTCAAAATTGCGGTTGGAAGTGGCAATACAATATTCGCCTGCGGGGATTTTATCTTCATTCATCCCCAAACACGCCGAACAACCCGGTTGACGCAATTGAAAACCCGCTTCTGCAAAGATTTTATCCAAACCTTCCCGAATCGCTTGTTCCTCCACCTGTTTTGAACCCGGCACGATGAACACATGTACGCCCGCCGCCTTCTTTTTGCCACGCACGAGTGCCGCCACTTGACGCAAATCTTCGATGCGTGCATTCGTACAACTGCCAATAAAAACATGTTGAACAGGATGTCCTTCCAATGCCATATCAGGTTGTAAACCCATGTATTTCAACGATTTAAGTAAATTTTTCTGTTCTGATTCAGAAGGCATACTTGCCAAAGATGGGATTTTCGCATTAATTTTAATGCCCATACCGGGATTGGTTCCATACGTAATCATCGGCGCAATATCGGCTGCGTCCATATGGAGTTCAAGGTCGAATTTGGCACCTGAATCTGAATGCAATTCGCGCCATTGAGCCAACTTTTTCGTCCAATCCGCCCCTTGTGGGGCAAATTTTCGACCTTTCAAGTATTCAAACGTGGTCTCATCAGGCGCAATCAAGCCGCCGCGTGCGCCCATTTCGATACTCATATTACAAATAGTCATCCGCGCTTCCATGCTCAACGCCCGAATCGCCGAACCAGCATATTCCACAAAATAACCTGTCGCGCCCGAAGCCGAAATCTGCGCAATGATGTATAAAATAAGGTCTTTGGAAACAACGCCTTTCGGCAAAATGCCATCAATCGTAATGCGCATCAATTTCGGTTTGGTTTGAAGGAGACATTGAGTCGCCATCACCATTTCGACCTCACTCGTGCCAATCCCAAAAGCAATTGAGCCAAAAGCACCATGTGTACTTGTATGAGAATCACCACATACGATGGTCATACCCGGTTGCGTCACGCCCAATTCGGGTCCGATGACGTGTACAATCCCTTGATAAGGATGCCCCAAACCATATAATTCGATGTCATTTTTATGACAATTTTCAATCAATTTATCCACCTGCATCCGCGAAAGGCGGTCTTTGATAGGCAAATGTTGGTTTAAAGTCGGCACATTATGGTCGGCAGTTGCCACAATTTGTTTTTTACGAAAAACGTCGATACCGCGTTTTGCCAATCCGTCGAAGGCTTGCGGCGACGTGACTTCATGGATGAAATGGGTATCAATATACAACACTTCGGGTCCGTTTGGGACGGTATGGACAATGTGATTGTCCCATATTTTTTCAAATAAGGTCTTCGGCATAAAGGAATAGCTCTTTTTGTTTGAAAATCAATGCGCAAATGTAGGAGCTATTTCATGGTTTTTTGATAAAAAAAAGGTTGATTTTACGATGTCCAAAAGATAAAGGTGTACCTTTGATTTTCAATTCTAAAAAAAAATTAATCCGAACTCAAAAAAAATGCTCGCATTATTACCGCCATTTATCGTTGTCATGCTGTCCATGTGGCTGCGGCGCGCCTTTGAACCCTTGCTCATGGGTTGTTTAGTGGGTTATTTGCTCATCAATCCGTCCGATTTTCCCAATAATTTCATTGACGGACTCACCAAAACGTTTCAAGAAGAATCCACCGTTTGGGTTATTTTAGTTTGTGGACTTTATGGCTCTTTAATCCATTTGATTATCCAATCAGGGAGCGTTTTTGCCTTTGGCGAAACCGCCTTGCAATACGTTACAACACGTCGTAAATCATTGATAACCACTTGGTTAATGGGACTTTTTATATTCATAGATGATTACATGAGTGCTTTGGCGGTGGGCGTGACGATGCGCAAAATTACAGACCGTTATCAAGTTTCCCGCGAATTATTAGCGTATTTGGTCAATGCAACTGCTGCGCCGATTTGCGTTTTAATTCCCATGACCACTTGGTCGATTTATTGCGGTAAACTGTTGGAAGACAATAAGATAGTTCAAAAAGGCAATGGATTTCAAGGTTTTATAGACATCATTCCATTTTTATTTTACCCTTGGGTTGCGGTGATTTTAGCTTATTTGGTCGCAATCGGGGTGTTTCCCCTGTTTTCCAAAATGAAAGCGGCAGAAGAACGGGCGGCAACAGCCGCTATCGAATTGCCCTTGCCTGCTTCCGAAAACAATGCAGGTGCAAAATCGGTTCACTTTTTTTTACCTTTAATTGTTTTAATTGCGGCAACGCTTTACTTGGATAAAGATGCATTAAAAGGGGTTTTGGCAGGTTTGACTTTTACGGTTTTTTATTATGCGGCAACTCGATTGATGACTTTTGAGGCTTTATCAGAAGGTATTTTTGAAGGATTTAGAAGTATGATATATGCACTATCGATTCTGATAATGAGTTACGTATTAAAAAAAGTAGGTGATAAAATGGGACTCACGCCTTATGTCATCGCAAGTGTACAACCGTATTTGTCGAAAGCGGTTTTGGCAGCCGTGATTTTTGTTGCTTTGAGCCTCATTTCTTACTTGACGGCTTCTTCTTGGGGATTGTATTTGGTGGCGATTCCGATTGTCGTACCTTTGGCGCAGTCGCTTGGCGCGAATGTATTTTTGAGTTTGGGCGCGGTGATTTCGGCGGGTGTAGTGGGTTCGCAATCCAGTTTTTATTCGGATGCGGCGGTGTTGACCTCCGCGAGTACGGAATGTGATGGAATGGAAATGTTTCTTACAGCCTTGCCATTCAATCTTTTATCTATTATTATTTCAACTATATTATTTTTAATAGTTGGCTTTATCATTTAAGTCATATACCGTTTGGAGGGTTTGAAACCCTCCAAACGGTTGGTTTGAAACCCTCCAAACGGTTGGTTTGAAACCCTTCAAACGGTTGGTTTCAAACCCTCCAAACGGTTGGTTTCAAACCCTCCAAACGTTTAGTATAAAAAAACAAATATGAAATCTATATACTATGGCTGGTTCGTTTTACTCGGACTTTTTCTAATTTACGCAGCAAGTAACGGCATTGGCATCTACTCCATGCCGCTTTTACTGCCCGAAATGGGCAAAGAATTTCAACTGGACCCGAAAGCGGCTTCCAAATTACCCGGTTTATTATTTTTGACAACGGCAGGAATGGCTTCCATCGTCGGTTGGCTTTTAGACAAATTCGGGGCGCGGTGGTTAATCGTGACAGGCGGAATCGGTTTGGTAACAACGGTCGCACTGCTTTCACACGTATCAAGTTACCCACAATTGGTGGCATTTTACGTTTTTTACGCCATTTTTCTGTCTTTATCGGGGATTGTTTCGAGCATTTATTTGATAAATCGTTGGTTTGACCAATACAAAGGGATAGCGGTTGGCATTTTTTTAGCGGCTTCCTCTGCGGGCGGCGCGATTTTCCCGCAAATTGTCAAAGCACACTTGGGCGAAGGTTGGCGTTCCGCCGCAACTTGGATGTCCCTTTTTGCAGCCCTTTTCACGTTAATACCCATCTTACTTTTACGCGAACAACCTGCTGATAAAAATACGGTGATAGACGGTCTTTTAAAACCAAATTCCATACAAAATAATGAAAAATCAATTATAGGCAATATTACATTGCAACAAGCCTTTCGTATGCCTATATTTTATTTGGTTGTTTTGACAACTTGTATTTTATGGTTTTGCATCAATGGATTCATTCAAAATCAAGGTTTTTATTACAAAGATTTAAAAATTGATGCGGCAACAGGAGCCAATATCGCCACATTATTCTCTACTTGTGCCATTATTGGCAAATTATTATTTGGTTATTTGAGCGACAGATGGGATAAAAGCACGATGATGTTAGCCGCAATCGTTTGTCTTACAATGGGTTGTGTCCTCTTGCGGATGAGCGCGTCTAACATCGCGTATTTACTACCTTTTGCATTGGTTTTCGGATTAGGTTTTAGCGGCGCGTTTACGATGATACAACTTTGGATTGCAAAATTATTTTATGGAAAATCCTATGGCAGTATTTTAGGCGTAATAACGATGGCAGATACCTTAGCGGGGAGTTATGGAATCGTTCAAATGGGCGCAATGCGTTCTGAACAAGGTAATTATGTAGGTGGATTTTCTTTAATGATTTTATTATGTGGGATAGCGGTGGTTTGCACGTATTTAGTTAAAATAATTTCAAAACGCGAAAATCGCACGTAGCGCACTCGCGAAACGCGAAAATCGCACGTAGCGCATGTATAGCGTTTGGAGGGTTTCAAACCCTCCAAACGCTGTACTCGCGAAACGCGAAAATCGCACATAGCGCACACATAGCGTTTGGAGGGTTTTCAAACCCTCCAAATGCTGTATTGGTAATATAAATTTATTAAATAAATTTCCATGTATAATCTATTGAAAAAAGCTACATTAGCATCTTTCGTTTTACTATTTGCTTGCAATGAGCCTGAAAAATCCAACCCGAATTTTCAACAAGAAGCGGCAAATCCCGAATTTTTACATCGCTCGTTGAAACAATTAACGAGTGTTATCAAACACGATTTATTTGCTCCGATGATTGCAGCTCGAATTTACGCATATGCACATGTTGCTATGTATGAAGCGTTGATTCCCAACAGCTCCGAGTACAAAAGCCTTGCGGGACAAGTCAAAGGTTTGAATCCATTGCCTCAACCTGAAGCGGGCAAAACGTATTGTTATCCATTGGCGAGTGTCAAAGCGTATTTGCGGGTTGGGAAAAAACTGATTTTTTCGGAAGACAGTATTGCCCAATTTGAAGCCAAAATGTTACAAGAGTTTAAAAAAATAGGCATTCCCAAAGATGTTTGGGAACGTTCTATCGCGTTTGGCGACACGATTGGGGGCAGTATTATCGCTTGGTCGGGCAAGGACAATTATTTGCAAACCCGTTCCGCACCTAAATACACGGTCACTTTTGATAATCCAAAACGATGGAGACCCACCGCACCCGATTATGCAGATGCCGCAGAGCCGCATTGGAATAAAATTCGGTCGTTAACGCTGGATTCGGCATCGCAATTCAAGCCGATTCGCCCCACTCCTTTTGATACGAATACAAACAGTTTGTTTTATAAACAGGCTTTTGAAGTAGCAAAATCGGTAGCAGACAGCACGCCTGAGCGCATTGCGATTGCGCGTTATTGGGATGATAGTCCGATGGCAACTCAAAATGCAGGGCATGTTAATTTTGTCATCAAAAAAGTGACACCGGGTGGACATTGGATGCACATCACCGAAGCGGTTTGTCGGCAACAAAAAACGGCGGCTATCAAAGCGGCGGCGGCTTATGTTCAAACAGCAATTGCTATTTTTGATGGTTTTATTAGTTGTTGGGATGAAAAGTATCGAAGTGAAGTGATTCGCCCTGAAACGTACATCACTAAATACATCAAAGGTAAACAAGATTGGACTCCCATTTTAGTTACGCCGCCTTTTCCAGAATATCCGAGTGGGCATAGTGTGATTTCTGGGGCTGCATCAACGGTTTTAAATCACTTTTTTGGTGATACTTTATCGTTTACAGATGATACCGAAGTGCAATTTAATCTGGGTACGAAAACCTTTTCATCGTTCCACGCGGCAGCAGATGAAGCGGCAATGAGTCGAATGTATGGCGGCATTCACTATATGCCTGCGATTCAAATCGGCGTAGAACAGGGGCGGAATGTGGGAAAACATATTGTATCAAAAATAAAGTTAAATTATTAAAACACATAGGAAACATAGGGTACATAGGACACATAGGGACATTTTTTATTAGTTTGTTTTTTGGGGATGTAAAACATTAGCAAAAAATGAATTGAATTGGAATAAGAAGTATCTCTATACTTGTCCTACATCAGTTGTTAAACGAAACTTGCGTCAAGTTTGAAACTTGACGCAAGTTGTGCGCAAATTTATTTTCAACTCATTTAGGAAATGTATATGAAAGATTGCCCCTATGTGTCCTATGTAGTCCTATGTGCCTTATGTGTTGAAATAATTAATATTTATCAATTATAAATTCAAAAAACACAACAAACGCGTTATTTACCAAACCTTTATAAGTGAGTATTTTTGCACATGGAACCGTTTTTTTAGTATAAACCCTATTTTCTATGTACAGAATACTCTATTTTTGTTGCCTCTTGGGGCTGACTTCCCGCGTTTTTGCGCAAGATTTACAAACAATTAAGGTTA
The DNA here is from genome assembly GCA_013298955.1 of Chitinophagales bacterium. Lineage (GTDB taxonomy): Bacteria > Bacteroidota > Bacteroidia > Chitinophagales > Saprospiraceae > JAAFJT01. The sequence goes on along the minus strand of JAAFJT010000030.1, from coordinate 37,542 downwards.
AAATGGCTGCTGGAACCGATGACATCGAAGTTTCCACTGCCCGCAATGTCAACAGCAGCGATTTGGAATTGGGTGGTTTTGATAACAGTAATTTAGGCAAACAATATGTTGCCTTGCGTTTTCAAAACATTTTATTGCCCGCAAATGCCCGCGTTTATCGGGCGTACCTTCAATTTACGACCAAAGTGGGCAATCCAAACACCGCCATTGTCCAAATTCAATGTCAACAAGGCAATGCGTTGGCGTATCAGCCAACCGAAAACCTCAAAGCGCGCCCTTATGTTTCCAACTTATTGTTTTGGAATCCGCCCGCATGGACGCTCACAGGCGAAAGTGGGGACAAACAAAAAACGCCGAATTTGGCTGCCCAAATCAATGTGGCTATCGCAACGAATTGGCAATCAGGCAATTCGCTTTCTTTTTTGTTGGAAGGCAATGCGACAACGAATGATGTTTTGAATGCCCGCAGCTTTGAACACAATTTGTTGCATGATGGCGCACCGCAACTCGTTATCGACTATTTTCCTTCGGGTATTAATCCTGTTCAAATGGGAAATTTGGATAAAGTGTTTATCAATGAAGTCGCGCCGAAAGGCACAATTGGTTTTCCCGAAGATTGGATTGAATTGTATAATGGCAATGCAGTGGGCGTTTTTTTGGACAGCGTCTATATCACGGGTAAGCAAACGAATCCATTTAAATGGCAATTGAAAAATTTATACCTGCCTGCGAATGGTTTTTTGCGCCTACTCGCGGATAAAGACACGTTGAAAGGCGCGGAACATGTCGATTTGAAACTTTCGGCGGGCGGCGACAAGGTTTTTTTGTTTAAAAATGTGTCGGGTACGCCTGTCGAATTGGCTTCTTTTGAATACCCTGCTATCACGGGGGAAGAAACGCAGGTCACTTTTGGGACGGCAACCGATGGCGTTTTGAATCCTAAAATCGCAAATTTAACGAAATTCATCGGCGGTACACCGAATGCGAGCAATGTCGGTGGCAAACAATATTTGCGTTTTACCAATTCGGTTGCACGCGGCATTGTGCAAACGCCGACGGCGATTACACTTACCGCACCCGCAGGTGCAACGATTCGTTACACGACAAATTTTACAACGCCTACACGTATCAATGGAAACATTTATACAGAACCTATTATGATTGATTCAAATACAGTTTTAAAAATATTTACATATAATGATATAGGCGAATCGAATGTAGAAACCTTTACATACTTAACGCCCATAAAAGGGGCAGAATTGCGTTTTCCAAACCTTGTTACACCTGAAAATTATGCGAATGGATTGCAACAATTGCCGATTATCGCTATCTCTATACCGTCAGGTGGATTGGCGGTGGATGCCAAAGTCGAACAAATGTGTTCTTTTGAATATATTAATAAATTTGGTGAAACGGGTAGTGTCGGCGTTTTGGGTGGTGTAGAAGGTTATGGAAATGATTCCTATTTGTTGTCGGAACAGAAAAATTTGCGGGTTCATTTCCGCAGTCGATATGGATATTCCAAATTGGATTATCCGATTTTCAAAAAAGATGACGCGGATACCAAAAATCCTGCGACAAAATTCGACGTTTTAGAATTAAAAATCGGTCAAGATGGCCCGAATACGGATGGTTATGGCATGTTGATGAGTTCTCAGGGGCTGATTAGTAAGACGATGCGCGAGCTGGGGCATGTGGATTTGCATACGCAATATGCACATGCGTTTGTCAATGGCAAATATCATGGCATTTACACGGTGAAAGAAAAATACGATGAGCATTTGGCGGAGACGTATTATGGTGGCAAAAAAGAACAATATGATGTGGTCGAAAGTTCATGGACGGTTGGTCGGGTGAATGAAGGCGATTTGACGAATTGGAACGCGCTTAAAATGGCAACCGTTCAAAATCGTTTTCAAGAAGTCAAAAAATATCTAAATGTGCCACAATTCATTGATTTTATGATGGTTATGATGTACTTCGATAACGAATGGGAATACCGCGCCGTCGCAGATAAGCGTTTATTGACCACTAAATTTGTGTTTGAAAACCATGATACCGATGGCGCATTGACCAAAACGGTGGATGAAAATGAGTACAATTACACGTTGAAATGGACTGACCCAACACAACTTGTTTGGAATGGACCCGCAGGCATGTTTGGCAATTTGTTGAGAAGCAATAACAAAGAGTTTCAAACACTCGTCCGCGACCGCGTATATGAAGCGATGCAGCTACCGAATGGCGCATTGACTCCTGCGCGGATTCAAACCAAATTAGAAGGTTTGAAAACCATCTTGCGTCCTGCTTTTGAGTTGGAATTGGCTCGTTTTAACCAAACTTTATATAATAATAATCCTTATTTTGACCAAGAGTATAATGGGAATATCGCCCATTTACCGATACGTTATCAATACAATATCGATAAATGGTTTGCAAAAGGGTTGGCTCATACGCTGTTGCCAGTTGTATTTAGTCAGCCTGCGGGCAATGTCAATTCGGCTGTGACCTTAGAAAACCCGAACAATCAAGGCGTGATTTATTACACTTTGGACGGAACCGACCCAATGGGCAATGATGGGATTATCAGTCCACTTGCGAAAACATATGTCAATAATTTAGAATTAAAAACGGGTAACAATTCCATTGTGGCGCGGGTTTATGGGAATGATTTGTTTGGAGCAAAAGCAAAAGCGATTTACAATTACACGGCACCAAGTATAACGCCGCGCCGTGCTTCCAAAACAGAAAACACTGATAATCAATTATTTACAATTGCACCAAATCCTGCATTGGATTATGTTGAGCTTGATTTAACGGCTGCTGAAATGCAATTTGTCGAATTGACGTTGTACAATAATCTTGGGCAAGTGGTTTTAAAACAACCTGTGGAACAAGCAACAGGGTTGTATCGATTGGCATTACAGGGCTTGGATGCAGGTCAATATGTATTGAACATTCAAATCAATGGACAGGCGACTTGGGTGCGTAAAATTTCGATAAATCATTGATTTACATTTTGTGTGTTTAGTACGATGACAAAAAAGAAAGTGTGGGCGATGGATGTATGGATTTTCACAGATTTCCACTCACATTTCCTTTTTTGTCATGTTAAAATTGCTTTTCTACTCACAAAGGTATGGCAGGTGGGTTTTAAAGGAATACTTTATCGATTATCGCTATGTTATTTTTATCAGTTTCCATATTTTGAATGCTGAAAGAGCCTACTTTTCCTATTAATTTTGAAGGTATCGCTCCTTTCATGTCTTGAAATGCGGTTTTTGAGGCAACTGTTTTTTGTACAATGCTTTGAATGAGAACCCCTTTTGCATCAAAAAAAGTAATATTTAAGGATACCGCTTGGGTTGATTTTACAGACCATTGTAACGATTGAAAAGCGGCTGGAAAATACATCAATTCATGTTGAATGCTTTCCTTTGCATGGATTTGAGCATGATTGTTTTTAAGATGACTCGCTTTCCAACCATAATGTGCATATTTAAAATCACCATTGAAAACAGGTTGTAAATCAGGCTTTTGCGCATCTAAAAGGGCAGGTGAAACGCCTTGCGCTGGAGGCAAAACAGCATTATAACCCACAGTCGTCCTACCTTGTGGATACCATTTTTCCATCGGCGGCTGGTGCTTTTCATTGCAATTTCGGTACAAAATTAGGGATTCTTGTGGGTTAATCGTCCCAAAATACCAACCCGGCACATTAGTATGCGCCAAATACGAACACCCATTATTCAATCCCATCAAAATAGAATCCTGTTTTTGGTCATTCAAAGACGCGCCCACCACTGGAATCCCAGAATAATTGGCATTCAAAGGCTCATACCAATCTCGTAAAGTGGAAGCACGGCGAAAGTAATTTTCAGCCGTCAATACATTGTTAGGGAGCATAATTTGGTAGTTAAAGGTCGGATTGGGGCTAATGCCCCAAAGTAATTTGTCCTTAATACTCGTCGGATGCGGGTCTAAAGTCGTCCATCTATCAATTTTTACTTCGGGATGATACTTCGCAATGCGCCGCAAAACTTGCAACAACAAGACACAACCGCGACTATGACCCACAAAATGTTTGTGTCCGGGTTGCGTTATAAAATTAATATTTTCGTTGGGCGCACCTGTGGGCGCACTCAACATCGTGAATAACCTATCAGCAGCTACTTCCAAAGAACCCTGTTCAAAAACATCATTACTCATTGCAGCCCAATCATATATGAATATAAATTCAGTTGCATGTGTTGGTTTAGCAGTGTTACTCGTACCTTCGGGTTGCTCCCAAACCTGTTTGGTCGGATTGAATTTTAAGATGACCGCATCATCCTGATTGCGCCGTTGAATGGCTTTGGCAAAATCGTACCAATGCGCTCGCATCTCGCCTTTGATTTGAAAACCATGCACCAAGACCGTCATGCCCGCTTGTAGCGGCTGCGTTGCCCAATAAAATATCGCTAATGCGAAATAAAACCGTTTCATGTATTGTTAATTTTTAAAGTCATTGTATAGTATAACGTTTGGAGGTTTTCAAACCCTCCAAACGTTGTTGTCGATTATTTAGCATTAACCACTTACTTACTTTAAAGCGTGTTCTTTTGAAAAAAATTGCATTCAACTCCTAAATTTTATACAAAACACATATAGAAATCTATATACTTTGCCTATCTTGCATCCAAAATCTAAAAAAATCACTCAATTTGTTTTAAAAATGAAAGATACACCTTTCCAAGTGTTCGTTAATGAACGCGAACAGGCTGTGACTAGCGCACAAGCCCATGATTTAGATTTGTTGCAAAACGGTTTGAATCAATTTCATATTTTAAAAAATCAAAAAGCGTATCATGCTGAACTCCTGTCTGTTGATTATAATAGTAAGGCTTTTACCTTTAAAATCAATGGCAATATTCATACCGCTACAATTGGTGACCGTTATGACCGATTGGTGAAGAGTATGGGTTTATCGAAAGCGGGCGCGACAAAAATCAATGAAATCAAAGCTCCTATGCCCGGATTAGTGTTGGAAGTCTCGGTTGAAGTCGGACAAACAGTTCAAAAAGGCGATAAAATCTTGATTTTGGAAGCGATGAAAATGGAAAATGTTTTAAAAGCCGCAGGCGATGGTGTTGTCAAAGCGATTCGAGTTGCAAAAGGAACGCCTGTCGAAAAAGGGTTTGTATTGATAGAAATGGAATAATAGTTCAAATTTACATAGGACACATAGTTCACATAGAAAAAATTGCGCTATGTTTCCTATGTTTCCTATGTTTCCTATGTGAACCATCTTTTCTATGTGAACTATGTTTCCTATGTGAACTATGTGTTTTAAAAACACAAAAAGCATCTTTCAAAAGGTCACACCTATTTTTTTCAAAATGGCTGCATCTTCAGGCATAATACGCCAATTCAAATCAAACCAACTATTTATAAATACTTTATTTTTTGAATATAAAGTAAAATCTTTAAATTTGTCCAATGCCAAAAACATTGCAGGCGATGCCATTCGTTTCAAACCCGTTGGAATATCGCTCGTTTCAGGCGCGTCTAATGCAGGAATCCCACTATTGATGACCACATACCGATTGTTTTCAGAGGGCAAAATGTATAATAAACCATATTTCCCACTCGTATCCGCAAGTTGCACAGGCAATTTAGACGCGACCGAAGCAATACAAAGATTGGTTTTGGCTGTACCCATCAAAATTAAATTTGCCAATTTCCAATCCGATGGACGCACTTCCTTATCACTTAATACTCTTGGAAAAATCATAATTCGTTTTAAAAACTCGCCCCGATAAACCGACCAATTTCCAGCACGTTCTGCCTCCAAACGCCTTTTTTCCAACACTGCTGGGGGCGGATTATCATTCGTGCCATACACGTATATATGCCTATCTGATACAGCTTCTACTAACGGACCTTCCGCGCCCTTACATTTTGCATTGGGCGCGGGTAAATAAATTTGATTGGCACGCCAACTTTTGCCTTCCTTCATCAGACTCACCGAATCCATCATCACGACGCGCAATAATTGACTATCAATTTGGAGTTGCAATATCTTTTCGGAAGTGAAACGCGGATGCCCGCCCAAATGTAATGTCACCGCATTCAAGTCTTTTGTATTGATTCTCAATTGATTCAGATTATTGAAATGGGCTTCTATATGCCCCACTTTGCCGACTGCAATGGATTCCAATTGAATCCACCAAGCCTTTCCATGTTTCAAATCGGGGCTTGAAAAGTGGATTTTATCTGGAAAACGATTGCGCCGATGCTTCGCAAACCAGTCAAATATAAAACCTTCTTGATATGCGTTGACCCAACTATTATGCTGCACGCCCGCGTATTCCGTGTATTCGATAGTTGTCCCTGCGGCGCGAAGTCGTTCCATCCATTTTTGGGTAGAGTCTGCTTTGACCACCGAATCTGCCGCGCCTTGAAAAAAGTGCATGGGTAAATTCGACCCATTTGGGATTAAATTCATGGTTTCGACGGGCGTTGCAGGACAAACAGGCGCGAGTGCTGCCCATTTATCGGGATAATTCAACCCTAACCACAGCGTACCACCACCACCCATTGACAATCCAGTAAGATACACACGGTCTTCATCGACTGAAAAACGCGCTTTGACATCCTCCAAAACGTCCAAAACATCTTTTTCGGCAATGCCTTGATAGCCCATTGTGCCACGTGCGAACGGACTCGCTACGATATAATCGACTTTCCGAAAAGGTGGAAATGTCCGACTTGCCTCTACATCATTCTCCACCGCCGAATTGCTTTTGCCAAAAACACGCCGTAGCGCCAGTCGATGATTTGAACCCGCGCCATGCAGCATGATAACGACTGGATATTTTCGACTCGCATTATAATTTTCGGGCAAATAAAGTCCATATGGTTGCTCCGAATCATCTGCCTCTGACCGAAAAGTGAGGACTTGCGCCCCTGCTGAAAAGGTTTGTGCAGGGAGTTGGAAAGTTGCCAAAAGAATGTAACACATTGATAAACAATGAATTAACTTTGGATGCTTTTTTTTCATGTAACTTCAAATAGTTGCTAAACGATTTGGTTTCAAATTCAACACAAAGTTATATAATTTTTTTATAAGTCATCCAAACTAAAAATGTTGTTGAATTTGGTTATGTTTTGTCTTCTTTTTTAGGATTTGCTTTTATAATATTTATTTTTAACCTATTTCTATCAATGATTCCTAATTTAAGTAATCTTTATACCCGAGAACCACAGTCCATATCAACTTGCATTAATACCGAGTGTGGTTTATGATTTGAACACCAACTCCAAAAAAACAATTGTGGGAGGGTAAAAAATAGACTTATACTTTAAATCGCTTTCTTTACTTGATTTTTCCTTCCAAAGTGACTAAACGCTGTTCCATTTGTTCTAAAAATGCCCAAAGATCCCCCAAATTCCGACTTCTTTTTTGATAAGGTATTTCAGTTTCATCAAATTGTTGTGGTTTTTCGACTCTGAAAATGGGTTGGTCAGGAATGTCTAAACGTTCTACTCGTTCCATACACAATCGTCGCGCATTCAACCCAGTCAACTGTTCCATCTTGAAAACAAACCATATATCTGGTTCGTTGCGCCCGCTCTCATAGGACTGATAAACGGGTCGCGTCACCTCAAAAATATCCCCCATTTCTGCTTGTGTACGCCGCCATTGTAATCGAATGGTTTTTAAATTTTCTGACAATTCGGACATATTTTATAAAAAACAATTATAATATTTAAACTATTGATTTTTAATGATTAATAAAATGAAGGCGTTTTGGTGTGAAACTTATAATAAACTTTTTTTACCCTAAATTTCAATGCGTTACTGAACATATTAATTTTGTTTTAAAATAAGGCTTTTTAAGAACTCACACTAATTTTGAGTAAAAAAAACATAAAAATTGTATTTTCCAACATGATACATGTTAAAAAAGATTGTTTTAAGGGTGTTATGATGGGAAATCCTATCTGAGGAAGTGTTCGACGGGTGCGTTTCGACAGGTGATAAAACCTTAGTGGAAGCGTGTCCGACCGATAGGATTTGGGGGCATTGGATTAGAAACGGCTCATCCTAAGGCAGCACGTCCACCGACTTGGCGGGGCAAAAATTGATTAGGTTTCGCGCTGATGGAAGTGCGAGATGATTTGTTTACAACTCAATAATTTTTTGAATTGCAATTTTAAATAACAAAATGATACGGAAAATACACATAGCCCTGCTATAAATAGGAAAAAAGACCTTCCATAGAGCGAAGAAGTTGATTTTTTGTGGCGAAATATTCGGGCTGCGCCGCTTAAGTTTCGGAAAATTTTCAATTTTCCGAAACTTTTTAAAAAAACGCCTGTTTTTTTCCAAAACAAGCGAAACGCTTCAAAAAGTTTCGGAAAATTTTCAATTTTCCGAAACTTAAACGGCGATGCACTAACCGATTTCTTTATTTGCCACTTTGATATAATGTTCCAATGCCATCGGCATCGAAGGAATATCGGGTGTAGGTGCTTGTATATTGATAATCAACCCTTTATCCGCCACTGCTTGCGCGGTACTATTGCCAAAAGCAGCAATCCGAGTTTCATTTTGTTTGAAATCTGGAAAATTATCAAACAAAGATTTAATTGCCTGTGGTCCGAAAAACACTAAAACATCATAAGTAATGTCGCTCAAATCGCTCAAATCGCTACTCACGGTCTCATACATAATCGCTTCTTGATATTTGACCCCAATTTCTTGCAAATAGGTCGTTACATCTTTCGCGCCGAGATTCGAGCAAGGCAATAAAAACGTTTCTTTGTCGCGGTGTTTGACTAAGGGCGCACGCAATTCTTCAATGCTGCGCGTGCCGAAAAACACTTTTCGCTTGCGATAGACGATGAATTTTTGTAAATAATTGGCAATGGTCTCCGTAAGACAAAAATATTTGGTCTCTTCTGACATCTTCACCCGCATCTCCGTGCAGCAACGGAAAAAATGATCCACTGCATTTTTACTGTTGAGGATAATAGACGAATACTCGCCCGGATTTACTTTTTGCCGCCTCACTTCTTTCACATTCACAGGCGCAACATGTGTAAACTCTCGAAAGTCTATTGTAAGCCCATATTTCTGCTCTAAATCAAAGTAAGGTGACTTCTGTACGGGCTTAGGCTGTGAAATCAGTATGCTTTTTACTTTCTTGTACGCTGCTTGACTTGATGTGGTCATTCAAAAATGCTTTTTTGGATATAAATTGCATTGGTGGTGAAAAAATTTAACTGGCGGATTCCGATGTAATTGGAATGCGGATGACACGGATTAAACGGATTTCCACTTATTTTTTGAAAAAATAAGTAGAAATCCGCTTAATTCGTGTCATCCGTGTTCCAATCAACCTTATTACCAAGTTAAAAAGCTTTTTTCTGTCTTGTACGCAAACCTATATCGTTTAGATTCCGGATTTTAACAAAACAAGTTTTGCCAATACTGCTAACGGCGCAATTTCGGCGGTGCAAAGATACAATAAAAAATGAAATGGATGTGTACTTAAATAAGTTGCGCCAACAAATAATCCACGCAATGCCCGCAATACAAACACGACGAAAATGGCAGCGATTGCCAAATACATAAACGTGCTGCTCAACGCAGGCGCGGTAAATGCCATGAAGATATTCAACGGTGTCAAAGCTAAACCAATTAAAATACCTGCACTCATTACAATAAAATTATATAATTTTATTTCTTTTTCTAAGGGAAAAATCGTTGATAAAATATATAAGAAAAAATGTTTAACCGTAAAAAACAGGATAACACCACCCAAACAAATTAAAAAAGTTAACCATGGGCTATATCCAAAACCGCCTTTATAACGGTGCATCATCAAATAGGCAAAAACGGCTAAATTCATCCAACAAATAAAGTACAAAGTGATGTACGCAAAATTGCCCCAGCCACTGTTACCTTTATACACCAAACGCAACGAACTATCATTCGCCAACGAGCGATACACTTGCGTAATCACATGCCGACTCGTAATCGAAACAAACGCTAACAACAATGATATAAAAAGCATGACCCAAAAAATAAACATAATAGGGTCACTACCAGGCATTGCCGAAGTTCCTTTGGCAGCATTGGCTTTGGCAGTAGAATCTTTGGTGGTTGCACCGCGCAAAATATCAAACGGGTTATCCGATTGCGACAAAACAGGTACAGTCGGGTCTGCGATTTTGGGCGTATCAACGCGGGCAGCCGCAGCGCGAGTCGTATCGATGCCCAAACCCAATGCGGGCGCGGCAGCAGGCAGTGCTGTCGGCAAAGCAGCACGAGCCGCCGTATCGACACGACGCGGCACAGGGCGTTTGCGAACAACGGGTTCGGCGGGCAAATAAATCGGCGGCACCGTTGAACCTGCGGGCAAAGGTTGTGTCGTCGTTGTCGGTTGTGTCGTAATCGTCGGTTTCGGAGGCGTTTGTGCAGCAGGTTGTGGCGCGGACTGTGCAGCAGGCGCAGCAGGTTGCGTTGCAGGAGCCGTTAGAGGAGTCGTTGCAGGGGCGGTTTGCGGCGGCTGTGCGAACGCGACGGTTCCAAGAGTCAAACTCCAAAAAAGGAAAATCCAAATGGAGCGCGTTTGTTTGAATGTTGTTGTCAAGGTTGTTTTCGTCATCTTGGCACTAAATATCTATTTTTTTGGTTGCTATTTTATTTAACTTGGAGCAAGGATAAGTAGTTGACTCGAAATAAGCTATCAAAACGTAAATAGTTGAAAATCAGCGCATTTACATCGAATCAAGGTCGGCGAGGTTGCAACCTCGCCGACCTTTTGGATAGGTTGCAACCTCGCCGACCTTTTGGATAGGTTCTTTTAATTGAACTACTTATTTACCCGTAAAATGCTTCAACATAATCACTTCTCGCGGTTTCAAAACGCGATAATGGCTGCGCGGCAAATCCTTTTTCGTCAATCCGCCATAATAAATGCGGTCTAATTTTTCTATTTCGTATCCCAAATGTTCAAAAATGCGTCGAACGATGCGATTTTTGCCAATATGCAATTCAATTAAAACTTCCGATTTCGCGCCGCCATCGGGCAACGAAAGGTTATCAATTTCGGCTTTACCATCTTCCAATTCAACGCCCGCCTTGATTTTTTCCCAATCAGTCGTTGCTAAATTTTTATTTAAAACAACATGATATATTTTCTTAATCCGATAACTCGGATGCGACATTTTTTGCGCCAAATCGCCATCATTCGTCAGCAAAAGCAGCCCTGTGGTCTCTCTATCCAACCTTCCAACAGGATAAATCCGCGTTTTGACCGTTCTACCCACCAAATCCAACACCGTTTTTCGACCGCGCTCATCACTGACGGTGGTGATAACATCTTTCGGTTTGTTCATCAAGATATACACCATGTCTTCCACAGGCTCAATCGGTTTGCCCTCATAAGTCACTTTATCGGTGGGCAACACCCGATGCCCAATTTCTTTCACCACGACTCCATTGACCGCAACCGTTCCTTTTTGAATCAATTCTGCGGCGGCGCGTCGAGACGCAATCCCACAATGCGCTAAATATTTATTTAAACGCATATCTGTATCTACTTCATTATCAACTGTTTCTTTGGCAGTTGGATTGAAACCTTTTTTATTTTCAATCTGCGGCGGGCGAAAAGGAGACCGATGTTCTTTGGGCAATGCCCGATGAAAAGGGTTCTCTTTTGTGGCTGCACCTGTCTTTCGTTTGGGCGGATACGCCGCTTTTTTGAAAGGTGCGTCCCCTTTTTTGTCAGAATCCGACGCTTTCGGAGCCGCTTTTTTGAAAGGTGCATCCCCTCTTTTGTCAAAGTCCGACGCTTTCGGAGCCGCTTTTTTGAAAGGTGCGCCCCCTTTTTTGTCAGAATCCGACGCTTTCGGAGCCGCTTTTTTAAAAACCTTTTTCATATTTAGAAGTTTTTTTAGTCTAATGGTCACATCTTTTTTGCCTTTTAGCTCAAAAGAAGCAAAGTTAGTTGCCGCTTTGACACTAAAGCACTAAATGGCGTAAAATTAAGATAAAAGTATGGGAAAAAAAAGTTTTTGACAAAAGATTACTTGTATTTTTGGATTATCTTTGCAATCCTATCCAATACCCACAGAATTATATTTTACTTTTTAGTCTAAATTGGGATATAAGTTGCGTCAAGTTTCAAACTTGACGCAACTTAAACGTTGATTAAATGATTAAAAGGTCGGTGCGGTTGCAACCCTATCCAGTACCCACAGAATGATTATTGGCATTCAAACTATTTTGCAAAATAAAAAGGTGCGTAGCACCGCAACATTTGTAGCAAATCGGAATTAAAAACCAATTGAAAGGTGCGTAGCACCGCAACATTTGTAGCAAATCGGAATTAAAAACCAATTGAAAGGTGCGTAGCACCGCAACATTTGTAGCAAATCGGAATTAAAAACCAATTGAAAGGTGCTACGCACCTGATTTTATGCTGTGTGTAATGGATAGGGTTGCAACCTCGACGACCTTGATTCGATACGAATCCGTTGATTATCAATGAGTTCCATTTTGATAGCTTATTTCGCAGCAGTTTTCGCTATGGAAATTTTTGAAATAGGATGCTCCTGATTTCAACGATTGGAAGGATTTGGGGGATTGAAAAACGCCAATGAGCACTCAAAACATCCTTGCAATCCTTCAAATTATCAGCATCCTATTTCAAAAATTTCCAAAGCGGAAATTGCTGCTTATTTCGATTCGACTATTTAATACAAACCTATTCATGCCTTTAACGCATAAAATTTATTTATCATCTGATGCGTGCATCGCCGTTTGGCGGGTGACGGAAACACCTGCTTATTTTGCCAAACGATTGCCGCCTGTGCCTGCGGAAGAACAGGATTTACTCGCCCGCATGCAGCCCAAAGCACAAGCAGAACGCTTGGCAAGTCGGTATCTTTTGCACTTGTTAAAAGGCGCGGATTATACGTTTCAAAAAGATGTATTTGGGAAACCTTTTTTGCATAATTTATTGAATACCAATGATTTTGAAATCTCTTTATCGCATTCACATGGACGTGTGGCGGTGATGTATGCTCCGCAAACGTGTGGGATTGACATCCAAAAAGAAGACCTGCGTTTGGCAAAATTGCAAACCAAGTTTTTATCCGAAACGGAACAAAAGGCTTTAAATCCGCAAAACCCTTTATCCGATTTGCACGTTTATTGGGGTGCGAAAGAGGCGTTGTACAAGGCGTATGGCAAACGCGGCGTTGATTTCAAAACCCAACTTTTTGTTGAACCAATGCCTGCTATCGCAGGTAGAGCGATGCTTGAAACAAAAGGTTTTTGGCAAAAAGAAGGTTTGAAGCAAAATTATAGCATTTTTTATAAAAAAATATCAAAATATTATTTGGTTTTTGTCGTTCAAAATCAAAATGTATAAATGTACCGATATGCGTAAACCTATTTTTATCGCCTTCCTCGCGCTGATTTGCGCTTGTCGCGGCAAGCAAAGCAGCACCCATCAAACGGGGTTGAGTGCTGATTTTCAACAATTTTATGAAAAATTTCATGCCGATAGTGTGTATCAAATGGCGCATATCCAATTTCCAGTGGAAGGCGCGGATTCGTACAGCAGTGACCCGAATCCAAGACCTTGGACTCCTGAAAATTGGATTATTCATAAACCATTGATAGACAGTTTAGTACGGAGTGAATTGCACCTTAAAATGGAAAATCCGCCCTTAGTCGTGGAGATGATTTATCATAAAAATGCCGCTTTTGCCGCAGAACGCCGCTTCCTAAAATCAGGAAATGAATGGTCTTTGATATACTATATGGCGTTGAATCCAATCAAACAATAAATTTATTCTTTTTAAAATATGAAAACCATCCCTGCAACCCTTGAATGGTTGCCTCAAATAGCTGTTTTGTTTGATATGTACCGCGTTTTTTACGAAAAAACGACGGATGTAACGGCTGCAACCGCCTTTTTAGAAGCGCGATTGAACCAACAAGATAGTCAAATCTTCTTGCTCATCACCGAAAAGGAGCCTGTACAAGCCATTGGTTTTACCCAATTATACCCCCTTTGGAGTTCAACTCGGATGGGAAAATTGTGGTTATTAAACGATTTGTTTATACATCCCGCTTATCGCGGACAAGGATACGCGCCCTTACTCATGGAACGGGCAAAACAATTCGCACGGGAAACAGGCGCAGTCGGCGTAATGCTTGAAACCGCACAAAGCAATATCATTGGAAACCAATTATATCCAAAAATGGGTTTTGAATTAGATACGCAATTTAATTGGTATCATTGGACGGTTTGAGTCATTGATTAGAAAAAATAAAATTTCCAAAAAAAAGTATATTTCAGAATAATGCTTACTTTTGCGTAACCTGTTGCAATTAAAATGTTTTGAAAAAAATTTAACTCAATCTATTCGTACAATGAAACAAGCAGTACTATTGTTTATCGCGCTCGTTTTGAGCATTTCTACGGCGATAGCACAAAAATCCATTTCGGGACGCGTCACGGACGAGCGTACCAAGGAAGCCTTGATTGGCGCATCGGTAGTAGCGAAAGGCACCACACAAGGCACATTGACCGACATGGATGGCAAATTCCAAGTCACTTTGCCTGCGGGCAATAACGTATTAGTGATAACCTTCATTGGTTACAACCCACAAGAGAAAACAATCGGCGGTGAATCCACAATGGATGTTGAGTTATCTGAGTCAGCAGTGAGCATTGATAATGTAGTCGTTTTGGGTTCGCGCTCGACTTCGATGCGGACGCGCACCGAAAGTGTCGCGCCAGTGGATGTATTGACTTCCAAAGATTTGATTGGGACGGGACAAACCGAACCGACTCAAATGATGCACTTTATCGCTCCTTCTTTCAACTCGTCTCGCCAAACGGTGGCGGATGGTACGGATCATATTGACCCTGCAACCTTGCGCGGTTTGGGACCAGACCAAGTTTTGGTCTTGTTGAACGGCAAAAGACGGCATAATCAAGCCTTGATTAACATCAATGGTACGGTTGGACGCGGTTCTGTGGGTACGGATATGAACGTTATCCCGTCCGCAGCGATTGATAGAATGGAAGTTTTGCGCGATGGCGCGTCTTCTCAATATGGGTCGGATGCGATTGCGGGCGTTATCAATGTGGTGATGAAAAACAGTGCTGGTACGAGTGTTTCCGCACATTATGGTTCGTACAACACGAATTATGAGCCTGTTTTTGGCAAAACCGACAAACGCCACATGACGGATGGACAAACCTTGCAAGTCAGCGCGTATCATGGGATGAATGTGGGCAAGGGAAAAGCCTCTATTGCCTTTGAATTTCGGGATAGAGCGCCTTCCAATCGGGCAGGTGACTTTTTGGGAACGGTCTATACAGGGTCGAAAGCAACAGATGACCCGATTATTGCAGCAAACGGTGGTTTTGACCGCACGTTTAATATGCAAATTGGGAACGCTTCTTCTCAAAATATCTTAGGTTTTTTAAATTTCACCCATCCGATTGGAGAAAAAACGGAGTTTTATCTCCATGCAGGTGGTGCTTCTCGGCATGGTGCGGGCAAAGGTTTTTACCGATACCCGAAACAAACGACCCAAGTGATTGCAGCCCTTTATCCAAAAGGTTTTTTGCCTGAAATCCATTCTAAAATCATGGATATTTCGGCATTGGTGGGTGTGAAAGGCACTTTTGGCAGTGATTGGCGGTGGGATTTGAGCAATGTTTATGGCTCGAATGATTTCCGTTATGATGTTAAAAACTCTAATAACGCATCTCAATTCGCTCAAGGCGCGAGTGCGCAAACCTCTTTTTACGCAGGTACACAACGATTTGCGCAAAATACATTGAATTTGGATGTTTCTAAATCAGTGGCTGTCAATGGATTGAAATCATTCAACTTTGCTTTTGGAGGTGAATATCGGATGGATATGTTTGGTATCGAAGCAGGCGAAGAAGCGTCTTGGAAAAACTACGATTTGAATGCCTCGCCTTTGCGCGTCGGCGGTTCGCAAGTATTTCCGGGTTTCCAACCAAGCAATGCGATTGATAAAAGCCGCAGCGTTATGGGTGCGTATTTGGATATTGAAACGGATATTAATGAAAAATTGTTGATTGATGCCGCTTTGCGGACGGAAAAATACAGCGATTTTGGTTCTAATTTGGCAGGAAAATTAGCCGCCCGTTATAAAGTAGCGGATGAATTGGTATTTAGAGGCGCAATCAGCAATGGTTTCCGCGCACCATCGATTCATCAGCGGTATTTCAGTAATACGAGTACGCAATTTGTCATTAATAATGGTGTAACAACGCCTAACAATGTAGGTACGTATCGCAATGATAGTGAAATCGCAGCAGCCTTAGGTATTCCGACCTTGAAAGCGGAACAATCTAAGAATCTGAGCTTTGGTATCACCTCTAAATTGGACAAATTGGTGACGATTACGGCGGATATCTACCAAATTGATATTACCGATAGAATTGTTATCACAGGCAATATGTCTCGCTCGAATGCTACTATCAATAGTTTATTGACAGCAGCAGGTGCGGCGGCGGATGTAACTCAGGTAGCGTTTTTCACGAATGCGATTAGTACACAAACGAAAGGATTGGATGTAGTGGTTGGTTTGAGTCCGAAATTGGGCAGTGGCGTATTGGATTTGATGTTGGCGGCGAATTTTACCGAAAATAAAATCATTGGCACACCTAAAACAACCGATAAATTGCCTGCTGACCAATTTGGCAAAACGTTTTTCAGCCGTTTGGAAGAATCTCGGATTGTAGTGGGTCAACCGCGTCAAAAATTAGCGATTTCGGCAACCTATCGCCTTAAAAATTTGACGGCAAGTGTGCGCAGTACGCATTTTGGTTCCGTATCAGTTTGGGATAATGCGAATGTTGCATTGGACGAAACGTTTGGCGAAAGAACGATTACCGATTTAACCATTGGTTACAAACTCAAAAAAGCGACTTTGACTTTGGGTGCGAACAATGCTTTTGACATCTATCCAGATAAATTGAAAAATTTGGGTTTGACCTCTGACGGACGCTTTATTTATAGCCGTAATGCAACGCAATTTGGTTTTGCAGGACGCTATATTTATGCCAGTTTGCGGGTGGATTTGAAATAAATCATATAGAGGGCATTTGTTTGATTTGTTTATCAAACAAATCAAACAAATGCCCTCTATATTACTTAATTTTTGTTAACAAAAAATACAAGCAACTGCTTTTTCCTAATTTAATCCTTATTGCACTGCCAATTTTCTCCGCACCCGCTTCGTTCCAACACTCCATTCTAATATGTATAATCCTGATTGCCAATTAGATATATCTATTTCGGACGTACTTTTCCCATTTGCAGACAAGGTTTGCTGCATCAACAATTGCCCCGTCAGATTGAAAGCACGCAACGTAATGGCTTGATTTCCAATAAAATCATATTCCATTGTAACTGTCGTCGTCGCAGGATTGGGATACACGTTTAAAGTGCGTACCCAATCGGTTTGGTTCAAATCATTGACCAAATCCAACGAAATTTGAAAATCAAAACCATCATCCGAGCCTGCATCATCCCATTCCAAAAAGTACGTTTGATTTGCTACCACAGGCACATCCGCCACCACTGAAGCAAGATTGGCAATATCAGTCGGCGACATTGGACATTCATTATCGCCGTCGCCTATCACTGTTAAATTGCTACAATTGCCTTTGTATAAAAAAAAACGAGTATTCGTACCACCGCCGCAAGACGATACACTCAACCGCCCTGACCGAACGGGCGTATATTTATACCAAATTGATTTGCGCGCATCGCCGCGTGTTGCCGAAAAACCAGTCAATGAATCAACATGAATCGTTCCACCTGCTGCGGGCAAGGCAATAGCAGTCGTGCATGCCTGTCCGAATGTCGGCGTGTAAGCGGAAAGTTGCAAGGTGAACGCAAATCGGGTAGAATCCCACCGATTATCCCATTCTAAAAAGTACGTTTTGCCCGCTTTGACGGCTTTGGTGACTTGCGCAGCCCGCAAGTCGGGGCTGGAAACCAAATATTCACAGTCATCATCGCCCGCCGCGAACTGCGTCAACGAGTCGCAACGCCCAACATAAACCCACAACCGCGTATCCGTGCCTTGCAAACACGATTGAATCGTCATCAAACCATCCGTCAAAGGTGAATATTTGTACCATTTCGCTTTGCGTGCATCAGGATGCGTCGCAGGTTGCGCCGTTATGGAGTCTAACAAGGTAATGCCGACGCTCATCGGAATTGCATTGGCACAGTTGTTGCCTGTTTGCGCCGTAGTGCTGTTGATACAAAGGCTTTTAATGCCAAGCAACAAACCTAAAACCTGTAATTTTTTTTTCATATTCATTTTTTGTATTATTTGAATTGTGGTTTATTAAAACGCAAATCATTCAAACAATAAAGCAAATATCGTTGCGTTAAAGAAAAACGAGCTGAAAACGAAGGTGTATTTCCAAAAAAATACCCTTAAAAAGAAGCCACATGTCAAATATTATATCGAAATTTGACCCAAAATTAGTAAAAATGTTGCATCTGAACCTTTTTTATACGTATTTGAAAGGTTAGAAATGTTAAAGTTTAAAATAAGTGGGTTAAAAGCACAAATATATTTGCATGATATTCAGATAGCGACTACATTTGTCCGCAAAGCAATCCATCGCAAGAAAACGGATTTATCAAAAAATAATTTTGGTAAAAACCGCTACCTGTGAAGGCAGATTTTTTAAAAAAGAATTACCTTTGCAGCGCGGAAGCTACTGAAAGGGTGTCTCACCCGCGATGTAAGGTCTGTGTCAGGAACGGACTCGGACGTTAAACAAAAATCAAGAAGAGCCGTTTGCGTTGGCAGAGGCGTTGACTCTTGAAGCCGCTATTCTTTTAGGGTAGTGGTAGTTCACAGGAATTCTGGGTTTTTGATGATTTCCGGTAGTGGGCATTTTAATTTTTGTACAATTACGCGCTTCGGTATGAGCGCGGCTCGCCGCTATACTGTGCATACACTTCGACTGCCCCACGGACTCGCCGTAAAAGAATCGATTTTGGGTTCAACTAAAATCTAACTGTAAAGGCGAACTGTTTATTTTTGCATTTTTTTATTTTTATTTTTTTTTAATTTTTTTTAGATGAATATTTTCGTAGCAAAATTAAATTTTAAGACAACTAACGACGGTTTGCGCGATGCGTTCGCGGAATTTGGCGATGTTGATTCAGCAAATGTTATCATGGACAGAGAAACAGGCCGTTCCAAAGGATTCGGTTTCGTTGAAATGACCGATGATAAAGAAGCAAAAGCAGCGATTGCAAAACTCGATGGCGCAGAGTTAGACGGTAGCACGATTGTTGTTAAAGAAGCAACTCCGCGCGGCGACGACCGCAAAGGCGGCGGTGGTGGCGGCTTTAACAAAGGCGGCGGCGGCGGTGGATTCAATCGCGGCGGTGGCGGCGGTGGTTTCAATCGGGGTGGCGGCGATGGTGGTTTCAACCGTGACCGTGGTGGCGACCGTACAGGTGGTTTCAACCGTGACCGTGGTGGTGACGGCGGCTTCAACCGTGACCGTACTGGTGGCGACCGTGAAGATCGTTGGAATCGTCGTTAATCAGTGTTGCATCTTAGTAGATTGCATCTGATAACGTTTCCATAATACAAAAAAAACTTGCGACAAGGAGTCTTGTCGCAAGTTTTTTGTTTTAAAAAAGTTCTAAGAGCAGACTCAAACCTCTGCTCGACCTGTCGCAACCTTCTAAACAAGTTGTTATACTGTCTTTTGGTTCAAGCACGTTTGACATGGTGCAAAGATAAATTGCGTACTACGCAAGATATTTGCGTAGTACGACACTCGTTTAAAAAAATAGAAATTAAGTTAAAAATGTGTTATTTGTTGTTGGGCTGAAGGCAGCATTTTTGGAACATCTTTTTAAAAATAAAAAGATAAATATCTTTAAGTTGCAAAAATATCAATATTTTACATAATATTTATTGACATATGATAAAAAATATTATTTTTTAGCCTTAATTCTGCTTAAACTTTCCTGTGTAATACCCAAATAAGATGCAATAATGTGATTTGGCAGTCGCTGAATCATTTCAGGCTTGTTTTGTAAAAGGTGCAGATAACGATTTTTAGCATCCATGCGCAAAAAACTTTCCATGCGCCAAGTGTTTAAAACCTGCGCTGCTTCCAATCGCATGCGAAAATAGGTCTCCCATTTTGGAATTAATTGCAACAATTCATAAAAATCTTGTCTGGACATGCGCAATAAATGACAATTTTCTAAGGCTTGCAAAGCCTCTTCAGAAGGTTGCTGATTGATAAAACTGGATAAGGCAGCCATCGTTTCGTTTTCAAAAAGAATCAAACGAGTAGCTTCATTGCCGTTTTCTTGGATGTAAAAAGTTCGCATAGAACCTTCTGCTATAAAATAAGTATTTTGACAAACCTCATTAATATACAATATAATTTTTCCTTTATGTGCTTTATCAGTATAAAGTTTTGATTTAATCAGCTGCCAATCGTTTTCGCTGATAGAGATGTAGCGATTTAAGTATGCTTTAAAGTTTTCGTACATTAGGTAAAGGATGATTTTGAAAAATGATTCGTTATAATAATATACTATTAAAACTCTTTTAGGATAAAAGTAGTTCAATAGTTATATCATTTTTTGGCGGAAAATTAACCAAATGAATCCTTCAACATGCTTAGGAGTCGGAAAAATGATTGCTCATAATTCGTCGGAAATATATTTTCCGACTCCGACCTTTTTTAAATCCCTGATTCTTGGTTCAAATAACCGTTTTTTGCCCATTGTGCTGCTGCCTGCAAGGTGAAACATTGTCCTGAAATCAATTTATTATTGATTTTTTTACTAATTTCTATCGCTTCATTTAAATATTCAATCGCTTTATCCCATTTTTTTTCTAAAAAGAGGATTTCGCCCAATCCATGTAAGGCTTTCGCAATCCCTTTTTGATAACTCAACGCCCGACTCAACAATAGACTTTGCTCCAAATATTCATACGCAATATCCAATTCCTGCCGAGTCAAATGCAGTCTGCCCAATAATTCACAGGCTATTGAAATCCCCTGTCGGTCGCCGAGTTCGCGGGTGAGTCGGATGTCTTCCTCCAAAAAAGTGGCGGCTTTATCCAATTCGCCTTTAATCCGATACACATTCCCAATACAGCCGACGACAATGGATACTAATTGCTTGTTATTCAATTGTTTAGCTAAATCTAATCCTTGTTCAAAGTATTTTAAAGCGGCATCTCCATTGCCTTGTTCTGAAAAAACAATGCCGATATTAATGCTCAAAATTGCTTTTCCGGGTGTATCGCCTGCTTGTTCGCACTCTTGCAAAGCCTTTTTTTGCGCTAAAACGCCTGCTTCATAGTTGCCTTGATTCATATACGTTAAACCAAGATTTGAAACAATTTGAGGTGCAACTCGCCCCAAAATGGGTGCATAAAATTGGAATAATTGAATGCTTTTTAAAAACGCTTTTTCAGCAGCTTCATAACCACCTTGTCGGAAATAGAGGTTGCCAAGATGCCCTAAGATGAGGGCTGATTTTGGATTATTAAAATGCGTATCTAATTGATAATCAATATTTTTTGTATTTTCTAATAATTGCAAAGCCGTTTCAAGGCAAGTTTTGGCAGGACGATAATTGCCTTTTAACATCTCCAATTGACCAATTGCGCCAATGCTATCCGCCTTCAATGCGGCGTGATTGGCAGTTTCGGCGCGGTCGAGTGCCTCATAAAAATGAATCGCCGCATCTTGCCACTTGCCCGTCAATTGCAAAATCGCTCCTTTTTCCAACAAAACTTGGGCAGATTCGATTTGTTCGGAAGGCTCATTCAACCATTTTAATTGTCGGTCGTAAAAATCTAAAGCTGCTTGATTTTGAAAGCGCAAACGGGCTTGATTGGCAGCTTTGCGCAAAAAAAACAAGGCATTTTGCTTTTCTTCCGCCTGTTCGTAATGAAAAGCAAGGTCAATACAGCGTTCTTCAACCGTTTCTTTATAAACTTTTTGTATCGCTTTCGCAATCAAACCATGCAATTGTCGAACCCGATTTTTCAATTGCATCTCATACACTGCCTCTCGCAACAACGTGTGTCGAAAAATATAACGAACTTCATCTATCGTGCGCCAAATCTGTCCTTTTTCTGCATTTTTGACATATTCGCGCAAATCAAGGGCATTTTTAACTTTTTTATCGCGTTCTGATACGTGTACATATTGTTGTAATAGCATAACTTCATTCAAAATGGGCAATTCAAACTCGCGCCCGATGACCGCAGCCGCTTTTACCGTTTCTTTTACACGGTCTGTAAGGCGGTCAATGCGAGCTGTCAGAATAGCTTGAATGGATTCCCCTGCTACTATTTTCCAATCATCCGACTTAAAACGCCCCGATTGCAACTGCCAAAACGGTTGATTTTCGGTTGGCTTTTGCAACAAATTGTTTTCTTTGAAATACGCCAACATTTGTTCTACATAAAATGGATTTCCATTTGCTACACGTTGCAATAAGGCAGCTAAATCGGGATGTGCGGTTCCTTTCAATTGCGTTTCAATGAGTTGCAAAGTGCTATTGGGTTCTAATAATTTTAATTCGACTTCATCGTATAAAACCTTATTTTGTTTTAAAAAATCGGGTTTGACCGAATATTCTTTTAAACCCTCATCTGAAAAACGCGCTGTAATCAACAGCGCAATTGGATTTTCAACCAAATTCGGCACAAAATGTTGTAAAAAAGAAATGGTTGCCGCATCTGCCCAATGTGCATCTTCCAATTCGACACAAATCGTTTGTAATTGCGACAAAATTTCAAAAAATAAATTGAAAGCCGACAACGTATTATCATTGCGCCCTTTCGCGTCTAAGCGTTCCCACAAACTATCCGCCGCAACAGGCAAACCCATTAAAGCCGCCAAAATGGATTCAATTTGTTGCCATGAATGAAACGAAGTTGGATTATGTTGTATTTGTAAACCAATGGTTTTGAATTTTTTATCAAATCGAACCCGATTTTCAAGTGTTGAATATTCAACGGATTGTTTAAAATAAATTTTTAAACCATAAATAAATGGATTAAACGGTTTCCTCAAAATGCGGTCACAGGGACAAATGAACCAAATAATATTTTTTTTATCATTTTTAGAATGAATTAAAATTTGTTTTTTTAATTCAAAAACCAAACGACTTTTGCCCGCGCCCGCCTCTCCAAAAATCGCTCCCACACAACCTTGTTTTGTTTGAAACGCGTTTTCAACCATCGAATAGAGCCGTTTCAATTCCATATCCCGCCCTACCATCTTGCCGATTTCATTGCTAAAAGCGTTATTTTCCGAAGTGCCGCGCCGCAAAAGTTGATAAATAGGAGTGGTTTCAGCAAAGCCTTTATATTGAATCGTGGATTTTTTTTCAAATAAAAACTGTTGATTTTTAGCGATTTGCGCATCTGTGACGATTTCGCCCCAAGCGGCATTCTGCACGATACGGGCAGCAAGATTCACCGATTTACCTGCAATCGCATATTGTCGGCGGGCAACACCGCCCACTTCGCCCGCATAGGCAAGCCCTGTCGTCATCCCAATTTTAAACTTGAAATGATGATTCGGCAGACTTGTCAACTCCGTTTTCAAACTCAATGCAAATTCTAATGCCCGCATTTCATCATTTTCAAACGCCACAGGTGCGCCAAAAAAACCAACCAATAACGCGCCTTTATCCCCAAAATCAATTTCTTTGAAATAACCCGAAAATTGTTGAAAATGCTCCATAACTGTTTCGGCAAAAAGATTAAATCGTTGATAATCAAGGAGTTCAGCATTTTCTTCAACCAAAATAAAAACCGCAATCGCTTGTCTAAATTCAGATTGATGCTTAGAAATCAAAGGGATTTGCGCCGTTTTCGGAGCCGTGTTCAATGCTCGCAACAGCCACCGCGCTTCCTGTATCGTGTAACGCAATTCATAATTATCAAACTGTTTTCTGAAAAGCGCGTCTGCCAAAAGTTCATGTGGTTGTGCAGCGCGTTGTGCGGTGGCAGCGTCATCAATCGCTTGACCGCGAAACCAAACCACATTTTGTTTGGTCAAACTCCATTCGACCTTGCCAAACGATAAGCCAATCCGCACTTTGACCCGAAAATTGCCAAAACGAGTGGTTTGAACAGGATTTTCTTCAAAAAAACGACGGATTTTAAAGGCGGTTTCTAAAACAGTTTCGCTACTATTTGTTTCATTTGGGAAAATCGACATGAACGCGTCCCCTGCAAAATGTGGAATAAATCCACCCGAATCATAAACAATTTGTACCAAAGAACCGAAAATCGCATTCAAAATATGAGATAAAATCTCTGCCCCTTCCTTGCCTTGCCGCATGAGTTGCGCCGTCAAAGCCGTGAAACCAGAAATATCCGTAAACATCGTATTTGCTGTAAATTGTCCATGACGTGTGCCTTGTGCGCATTGCGCATCGATGAAAGGCATAGAATTATCGGTTTGCAAGGTCAAATTTGAATTATTTTTGAAAAAATGAATGGGTAAACGATTGGAATCACAAAAATAATACTTTTAATTTTACTTGCATTTCAATTCGTATCGCCCACCTGTTTGATGAAAATCTCATTCAAAGAAGGTAAAATTTCGCGGAAAGCGGTGATATAAACCCCATTTTGCATCAAATATTGCAATAAAATATTTGAATCTTTATCCGTTGTCAATTGAACCGTTAAACAATTTGCTGTTTGTTTTGTGACTTGTGCGCGGGAATTTAAATCGGTCGGCAAAATACCTTCGTATTGTATTTCAAATAAATTTTCTTTAAACTTATTTTTAATATCTTTTACACTGCCTTCCAATACATTACGTCCTTTATTGATGAGGATAATGCGGTCACAAATCTCCTCTACTTGTTCCATCCGATGCGTCGAAAAAATAATACTTGTGCCTTGATGATGCAACGCATCAATCTCATTTTTCAATAATTCGGCATTGATAGGGTCAAGTCCAGAAAAAGGTTCGTCGAGAATCAACAATTGAGGACGGTGAATGATAGTTGCCACAAATTGTATTTTTTGCTGCATGCCTTTCGACAATTCTTCCACTTTTTTGTCCCACCAACTCAAAATATCTAATTTATTAAACCATTTTTTCAATTCGGATAGGGCATCAGCGCGTTTCATGCCTTTGAGTTGCGCCAGATAAAGAAGGTGTTCACCGACTTTCATCGTTTTGTAAAGCCCGCGTTCTTCAGGCATGTAACCGATTCGAGTGGGATGCGATTCGTTTAAAAGCTCCCCATCAAAGTAAATTTTGCCCGAATCAGGACGTGTAATTGTTGTTATCATCCGAATTAAGGAGCTTTTGCCCGCCCCATTCGGACCCAACATCCCAAAAATACAACCTTCGGGCATGTCAAAACGAATTTTATCAACAGCGATATATTTGTCGTAAGCCTTTACGACATCTTGAATTTCTAATATATTTTTGGACATCTTCTTGATTTTTGAAACAAAAATAGCTCTTTTAAAAGTTGAAAAACAAGGTTTTATGTCAAAATCGCGTTAAAATTCGACTAAACAAGGTTTCCGAAATAGGAGTTAAACCTATTTTTGTCGAAATTTATCTTCCAATGTTTTCATATTATATTTATCCATCAATTGATATTCAATCACGCGCCCCGAAAACGTCCGTCGAATGGAAACTAAGCCCAAATTTTCAGCAAAAACTTCTTTTCCAATAAATTCAACAGTCGTGTGACCCTTGTTATCGCGGTCGCGGAGTTCGCGCAAGTAAAACCAAATCGCAGGATAGGTTTTACCTTGAAACGTCCAAGTCGTGTCGCCGCCAAAACGCCGATTGCGAATGATACTATATTGAGTCGAATCTATATTATTTTTCCATGATATGTTATAAACAAAAATCCCATTTGAATCCCTCACTTGGTACGGAAAAGCATTACCTGATAAGATTTCAACTTGATTTTGACTCCGTTTGCCCGCAGTATCAGGCAAATATTGAAATAATGATTTTAATAACATGCCCTGTGGCGTTTGTAATTCGCGGTCGAATTGCAACGTTTCAAAGTCTGCGCCGTAAGTATTAGTCATAAAAAAAACACTATCGTGTTGAATCATCGTTTGCATGTAACAATAAAAGGAGGGCAGACTATCCTGTTGCGTCGAGCGATATTCATACACAAGCGGCTCTTGCAACGATTTCAACGGAAAATAGAATTGCCGAATATCGCGTTTAGAATGTCCACAATCGGTGAAAAGGGGCATTAAAAAAAGCCAAATTGTCTTATATTTAAAAAATTGAACTGACATTTTGTCTAAAATGAGCGTTGGAAAGAAATTTGTTACCGTAACTTTTTGAAGTTTTGCGGCAAATATACCGTATATTTGCGCCTTATCATTTGTTTTTCGTTAAAAAAACAAATCAAAATATATCCGCTTCATCATCTATCTGACATTACCATGTTGAATTTTTTAAGAAAATTGTTCGGCGGGTCGAAACAAGACCGTGATTTGAAAAAATATCTGCCGATTGTAAAAGAGGTTAATCGGCATTTCCAGACATATCAAACGATTTCCGATGACGCTTTGCGTAATAAAACATTGGATTTCCGTCAAAGCATTCGGGAACACTTGGAGGGCATTCATCAAGATATTCAAAATGTCAATGAGCAAGCGCAAGCAACCCCTGATTTTGTCCAAAAAGAGGTGCTTTTCAAGCAAGTCGATACGCTCAAAAAAGAACGCGATAAGCATTTAGAGGATATTTTGCGGGTTTTGTTGCCTGAAGCCTTCGCGGTGGTCAAGGAAACGGCGCGTCGATTGACTCAAAATAAGCAATTGACCGTTACGGCAACCGATATTGACCGCGCTTTGGCGGCGCAAGGCAAACCGTATGTGCAATTGGACGGCGATAAGGCGATTTGGAGCAATGTCTGGCAAGCTGGAGGCGGGGAAGTGACTTGGAACATGATTCACTATGACGTGCAGTTGATTGGTGGAATGGCTTTGCATGATGGCAAAATCTCGGAAATGGCTACGGGCGAAGGGAAAACCTTGGTTTCGACCCTGCCTTCGTATCTGAATGGTTTGTCGGGTGATGGAGTGCATATTGTAACGGTGAATGATTATTTGGCGCGACGCGATGCGGAATGGAACGCGCCTTTATACGAATTTTTGTTGTTAACGGTGGATTGTATCGACCGTCATCAGCCGAATACGGAAGGGCGGCGCAATGCTTATATGGCAGATATTATTTATGGGACGAATAATGAATTTGGTTTTGACTATTTGCGGGATAATATGTCGCACGATTTGGGCGAATTGGTGCAACGAAAACATCATTTTGCGGTGGTGGATGAGGTCGATTCGGTTTTGATTGATGATGCGCGGACTCCGTTGATTATTTCGGGTCCATTAAGTGTCGGTCAGGAGGAGCAAGAATATATGGCGTTGAAACCCGAAGTCGAGAAATTGTTGGCGGAACAACGGAAATTAGCCACGAGTTTTGTCATTCAAGCGAAAAAATTGTTTGCAGATGGCAAAAAAGGCGTTGAGGAGCAAAATGCAGGATTGAGTTTATTGCGGGCGCACCGCGCTTTGCCAAAATATCGTCCGTTGATTAAGTTTTTGGGGGAGGAAGGCGTGAAAGTCGAATTGCAAAAAGCGGAAAATCATTATATGCAGGAGCAATCGAAATACATGCATATTGCGGATGAACCGTTGTTATTTACGATTGATGAAAAAAATAGAGGCGTTGAATTGACCGAACGCGGTGCCGAATTTTTGGCAAAAGGACATGGAGACCGTGATTTTTTCATTTTGCCCGATATTACGACGCGGATGATGGAGGTCACGCAAGACGCAAGCCTCACGATTGAAGAAAAAGCGGCTAAAAAAGAGCAGATTGCACAAGATTTTTCGATTAAATCGCAGCGTTTGCACTCGATTCATCAATTATTGAAAGCCTATACGTTGTTTGAAAAAGATGAAGAATACGTTGTGATGGACGGCGAAGTGAAGATTGTCGATGAGCAAACGGGGCGGATGATGGAAGGTCGCCGCTATTCGGATGGGTTGCATCAGGCTTTGGAGGCGAAAGAAAATGTGAAAGTCGGCGATATTACACAGACGTATGCGACGATTACGTTGCAAAATTATTTCCGAATGTACCACAAACTCGCGGGCATGACGGGTACAGCCGAAACGGAAGCGCAAGAATTGTGGCAAATTTACAAATTGGATGTTGTAACGATTCCAACGAATCGGAAAATTACGCGCAAAGATGATGATGATTTAGTTTATAAAACAGCGCGTGAAAAATATAATGCGGTTATTGACGAAGTTTCCAAATTAAGTGCGGCAGGTCGCCCTGTTTTGGTGGGAACGACGACGGTGGAAATTTCACAATTATTGAGTCGGATGTTGCAATTGCGCGGTATCAAACACAATGTTTTGAATGCCAAACAACATCAACGCGAAGCGGAAATCGTAACTGCCGCAGGTCAAGCGGGCGCGGTGACGATTGCGACGAATATGGCAGGTCGGGGAACGGATATTAAACTCGGCGCGGGCGTGAAAGATGCGGGTGGTTTGGCGATTATTGGTACGGAACGACACGAATCGCGGCGGGTGGATCGTCAGTTGCGCGGTCGTGCAGGTCGTCAAGGCGACCCCGGAACGTCTCAATTTTTTGTTTCGTTGGAGGATCAATTGATGCGTTTGTTCCAATCTGAACGGATTGCGGCGTTGATGGACAAAATGGGACACACCGAAGGCGAGATGATTCAACACAAAATGGTGAGTCGTTCCATTGAACGGGCGCAGAAAAAAGTGGAAGAAAACAATTTCGGGACGCGGAAACGCTTGTTGGATTATGATGATGTGATGAATATTCAACGGGCGGCGATTTACAAAAAGCGGTTCAACGCGCTGTCGGGCGAGCGTTTGTCGATTGATTTAAATCAAATGTTCCATTCCATGACGGAAATGATTGCGTCTAATGCGAAAATCAATGGAAAATATAATGATTTTTTGATGTCTTCTTGGGAATATTTGGGGATGAATCCCGAAATCACGGAAGAGCAATTTAATGCAAGTTCGGTGGATGGTTTGATTGATTTGTTTCAACAACAATTTCAATCGTTCTATGACCATAAATTTGCAAAAGTCAAAGAATTGTTATTACCAATTTGTCAACAAGTATTTGAAAATGAAGGACATCGATATAGAAGAATTTCAATTCCGTATTCTGATGGACGCGCTCGGGCGTTGAATATTGCGGCAGATTTGCATCAAGCCGTAGCAACGGAAGGCGATTCTATCGTGCAAGACATCGAACAAGCAGTTACTTTGGCGATTATTGATGATGAGTGGAAAGAGCATTTACGCAATATGGACGAGTTGAAAGACTCCGTACAAGGCGCGAGTTTTGAACAAAAAGACCCACTCGTGATTTACAAAGTGGAGGCTTATAATTTGTTTGAAACGTTGATTCAAAAAGTCAATATGCGGGTGACTTCCTATTTGTCAAAAGGGATGTTGTTGATTGAAGCGCCTGATTCCATGCAGCAAGCACCACCACAACCGTCTGATTATGAACGCATTATGGAGGCAGAACGCCAAGCGCAACAAGAAGCAGAACGCAATGCCCGTGCTGCACAACGCCGTGAACGCGAGTTGCAACAACAGCAACAACGCGCGGCGGCGGCGAATGCACAAGCCGCTCAAAAACAGGCGACTATCTTGCGCAATGACCCAAAAGTAGGGCGCAATGAGTCGTGTCCTTGCGGAAGCGGGCGGAAATATAAAAATTGTCATGGCGCGTAGTCGTTGTATATTTTGTCTCGGCTGGTTTTGCAATACAATGGGAACACGGATGACGCGGATTAAGCGAATTTACACGGATTTTTGGTTGCTTTTGCTTGATTTTGGAAGCGGAATTAAAAAAAATCCGTGCAAATTCGCTCAATCCGCGTCATCCGTGTTCCCATTGTATCGCAAAACGATCAAGCGTGAAGTATATAACGTTTGGAGGGTTTTAAACCCTCCAAACGTTGTTATCAAGACGTTGATACTTAAACGTCGTCGAGATTGCCATCTCGACGACGTTGTATTTTAATATGGTATTATTTTTGTTAATAATGTATTATAACGTTTGGAGGGTTTTAAACCCTCCAAACGTTGTTATCAAGACGTTGATACTTAAACGTCGTCGAGATTGCCATCTCGACGACGTTGTATTTTAATATGGTATTATTTTTGTTAATAATGTATTAAAATAATTAATCTTAAATGTAACAAAAGAATTATCAATTCGTATTCGATTGATAATACCATGATTAGGGTAAAAGATTTACAATTTTTTCATCTTACGTCTTATTTTTAAACCGATGCTTACGTCATGGTTCATACTGAACAAAATTTCTTTTCTTTTCAAAAAAAACGGGTGGATATGACGACAAAAAAACTCTGGTTAGCGGTTTTAGCGGGCGGTGCCTTAGGCATCCCCACCGAAGTACGCGCCGACGATGACATTCATTTTATTTCAGGCGATATTCGCGCAGCTCAAATCCTTGCCGCCAAAGAAGGCAAATTGGTTTTCGTCGATTTTCGGGCAAATTGGTGTGCGCCCTGCAAAATCATGGAAGAATATACTTTTACACACCCGTCTGTGGAAAGTGCGATGAAAACGGATTACGTGCCTGTGCAAGTGGATATTGATGATATTGATGGATTTGAATTGAAACAAAAATTTAATGTGAAGATGTTGCCAACCATGCTGATTTTCAACTCGCAAGGGAAGATGATTGGCAAATATGAGGAATCAATGGCAGCGTCTCGCTTGATTGATGTGTTGGAAACGCATAATCAGGCAGATAATAAGGTGAAAACAGAGGAGACGGCAGCAGAATTTTCGCCGGCACCGCCTAAAATTAGAACTGAGCCTGCCCCAAGAGCGATTCCAAAAGCGGCTACAGCTCCCAAAGCACCTGTCGAAACGGCTGCACCACAAGCAAGTGCTACTGATAATACAGGAGAAGTGGATAATGGTGGTGAAGAAAGTACTCCTCCAAAACCTGAAAAAGCACCCGCAGCAGGACTTGGCGGGCAAAATATGTTGATGCCTGCGAGTGGTTTCACGATTCAAACGGGCGTATATGCGCAATTGAGTTTTGTCAAAAAAGAAGTAGAACGCATCAAAGGACGATTGGGCGACCAACAACGTATCTTTGTTTATGGTAATAAATTACCCAATGGAAGTCAAGTATTTAAAGTATTAGTTGGGGCATTTAACAACAAGGCGGAAGCCCAATGTTACCTCCGCGTGTCAAGCGCGAAAGGGATTCCGGGATTGGTGAAAAGTTTCCCCGAGTTAAGACAACAATAATTCAATAAATCAAATAGATATAACCTTTGGAGGGTTTGAAACCCTCCAAAGGTTTGATAATCATGAAATTTCGTAAATTTGAAAAATTTACGAAATTTGTGGCGCATATTAGGAATTAATGTAAATGATTTCGCCGCATCTCTGCAATATGCACATACCGCAAAAAAACGCCCCAAGCCATGATTGCACTAATCACCAAACCCACTTTTCCATCCAAAAAACCTAATTTCAAAACATAATGTTTAAAAAAACGAAAAAAAGGTTTTACCCATAAATGCCAAACGGTAATCTGCCCCGTTTTCGGTGCGTAATCTTGCGCAGACCAAGCGGCATAACGCATTTGTTTTTTTAAAAAAGTATCCAAATCCCGATACGTATAATGTTCAAATTTATATTTTAATAAACCTACTTTTAAATGCGTCGTATCAATTTCCTCATGCACTTGATTTTGATTATAACGCGCCTTATCGCGTTGAACCAAACGCACCGCCGTATCATTTTGCCAACCACTGTATTGAACCCGCTTTCCCATAAAAAAGTGTTGAAAACCAATACGATACACATCATAATTATTAAAACTATTTTTTACTAAAATCGCTTCAATTTCCAATTTTAAGGCAGGAGTCAAGCGTTCATCCGCGTCCATCAGAAGCACCGTTGAATACGTAGCTTGTGGGATAGCCCAATTCTTTTGGTCGGCGGGACCGATATATTTGCGTTGTAAGCATCGGATTTGTTCAAATTGTTGTATTATTGCAATTGTATTATCGGTGCTAAAAGAATCAATGACCAATATTTCGGCAGCCCAATTCGATACATTTTGTAAGAGGGCTTCCATATGTTGCGCTTCATTAAAAGTCGTAATCAGCACCGTAATCGGTAATTTTGACATATTGGAGGATGGCAATTTGTTAAATAAAAGGCTTTTGTTGAACCTTTTTGCTGCAAAAC
This sequence comes from Chitinophagales bacterium, assembly GCA_013298955.1. GTDB lineage: Bacteria > Bacteroidota > Bacteroidia > Chitinophagales > Saprospiraceae > JAAFJT01. Next base: position 5,128 of record JAAFJT010000030.1, on the reverse strand, counting down.
GCGTCACAAATTAAACAAAAAGAGCAAGCATTTTGTTTACATATATCTTAATTTGAAATTTTAGGATGCAATTTTTTTAATCAAAAACGAAAGACCTTTATTTTGAGCAATTTAAAAACAACCCGACTCATTGGTAGGTTCGATGGCGGTCAATCTGGCAATTTAGTCATTGTGCTTGGCGCGTTGCATGGCAACGAACCCGCAGGTGTTCATGCACTGCGCACCGTTTTCCAACAGTTGAATGCCCAAGCGGAAAACCTTTCTTTTCAAGGGCGATTCGTCGGTTTTATTGGCAATGTTCGAGCGTTTCAAAAGCAAATTCGATACGTTTCCAAAGACATGAATCGGCAATTCACCATTCAAAAAATAGCGGCTGCCTTGATGCCGCCTTATCGGTTTCGAGACTCTGAAGACCGCGAATTAGACGAATTATTGAAAGATATTCGCGCCGAAATCATTGATTATCAACCAAATAAGATTTTTTTATTGGATATACATTCTACTTCTGCCCAAGGCGGCATTTTTGCCATTCCGTTTGATACAGATGCTTCAAGTGTTGCACTTGCGGCGGCATTGCAAGTGCCTGTGGTGACGGGCATGATGACGGGTATCGGTGGCACCACCCTCCATTTTTTCAATGGCGAAGCGTTTGGCGTGCCGAGTACCGCCGCCGCTTTTGAAGCAGGGCAACACAAAGACCCGCGTTCCGCAGATAGAGCTAAATCCGTGATTTTCAATCTGTTGCGACACGCAAACTGTATTGAACCAACTGCTTTTTTGGATAATACGTTGGCAGAAGACAATGAATTTCCAAGTGAAAGTTTGCCTTTGATGGTGGATTTGAAATACGTGCATCACATTTCAGATGAAGATACGTTCCAAATGCGCCCCGGTTTTCGCAATTTTCAACCGATTGAAAAAGGACAATGGTTGGCAAATGATAAAAATGGAGCTGTTTTATCACCTGCAGCAGGCAGAATTTTAATGCCTTTGTATCAGCCGCAAGGAAAAGAAGGTTTTTTTATTGTTCAGCATAGCAATTCGTAAACGAAAAATCGTCGAGGTTACAACCTCGACGATTTTAAAATATATTTTAAATTTGTAAAAAAAATATTCTATAAGTAGTCTTATTTGAGCAAATTAGGCATGTTTAAACTTTTTTCAGGCTCCATTTCTTTCAATTCGCCTTGAAAAAACTGTGGTGGTATGACAATTTGAGGCAATGACTGCCCGGTATGCGCACATAAGGTCGAAACAAATGCCCGCAAATAAGGAAACATAATGGCAGGCGCATTGTGATGAACATAATGATTCATTTCCTTTTCAGTGGATTTTTCCGTGATTTCCAACTGAAAATGCCCACAACCTTTAACGCTCAACTGAAAATAACCTTCCACTTGTAATAAAAGATTCATCACAATTCGGAAATCACCTGCGGAGGAAGGTTTGATTAATTCCGCAGTGGTTTCCAATGAAATGGAATCTTCAAAATTAAAAGGGCGTTTGACATTCAACAAGGATTCCAGAATGTCAACACCATAAAATAATAATTTTGACTGATTTGTTACTTCCATAATCTATTTATCAACTTAAGCAGCCATTGCATAATTATAATTGCCTGCCTGTTCCTTCTTTGGTTCAGGATTAGACTGTTTCGGTGGACTAAATTGGTAAAAATACTTGTTTTTTACCTTTGTTTGTGTAAAAGTTGCTGTTTTTTGGTAGAAACGTTCTGGTTTCGGTGTGGTGAGACCAAAAGCCTTACCGAAAAAATCAGGATGGGCAGCCGAAATAACGGTACCATCTTCCAATGTCAATTGATGCACATTTGGTTTTTCGATGGTTTCGATACCGTAAAGTGCTGCCAATTCTCTTGCAAATTCATCCATTTTTTTCATAATAAAAATCTCCTTTGTAGTTTATAAAATGATTACCAAGTACGTCTTCTTGGTGGCGATACATAACAACATTCTTTATGAAGCACACAATCATTGTCGGAAACGCAAATTTGTGTCTCTATATAAGCAAAATCTTTTGGTAATGGGAAAAAATCATTTTCAAATTTTTCAATATTTTGCTTTCCGTAAGACGGATTATCTTTTAAAAAAGTACGACGAACTACTTTAATACCAAATTTATGTTTTACCAAATCCAAGGCTAAACAAAGATTTTGAGTTCGATTTTTAGCATCCATCTTAAAACTAAAATCTAAATCGTGATTATAGATTTCCTGCGCCCAATCAAAAAACGTATCAACCCCTTTTCGAGTATCTAAATCTAAAAAAAACGCAATTTCAACTTCAATTTTAGCTTCAATAACGGCACTGCGCTCATTGTTATGCTTAATTTTGGTTTCTATCCACCATTTTGCTAAATCAAAATCCGTATAAAAATAAAAACCTTGCCCTAACCAATGATCGCGGCGGAAGTTTGCTGTAAAGCCCTTATCAAGTATTTCCGCCACATTTTTATAGGCTGTCCCGTGATAACCAATCATGATTTAGACGCTGAATGAACTTTGTGTTACAAAATGAATCTTTGTTAAAGATGACCCTGCAAATATACGCTTTTAAAAATAGCTTACTCCTTTTTTTAGAAAAAAATGATTTTGTTTTTTTACATTTTTTAAAATAATATTTCTCATTTGCTTATTTTTAATATCAATTATTTTATTTTTTAAATTATAACGGTATGAAAATGCTTTTGTTTAGTTTGTAAAGCAAAATTTAATTTTGTTTAGCAAAGTTCGTAAAACAAAAATGCCTATCTTTTTTTTTCTGCAACAAATGGATATGCAACTATAGTTGATTTTGAATTACTCATTTAAAAAAGAAAAAAGGTTTTGTTAATTGGGGCGAAAGAGGTAACTTTGCACCGTTTTTAGAAGCGTGTTTTGTTAATTCATTTGAAATCAATCAATTACATGGCAAATATCGGTCGTATTAAGCAAGTCATCGGTCCAGTTGTGGATGTTAGTTTCGCGGGCGGTTCCGCATTACCCGAAATCCTCAATGCCTTAGAGGTCAAAAGACCGAATGGCGAAGTGCTTATTTTGGAATGTCAACGGCATTTGGGCGAAGATTCCGTTCGCGCCATTGCGATGGACGCAACCGACGGACTTACGCGCGGCATGGAAGTCCGTGATTTGGGCGCACCTATTAGTATGCCTGTTGGGAATGCAGTGAAAGGTCGTTTATTCAACGTCATCGGCGAAGCGATTGACGGGATTGGCAAAGTAGATAAAAGCAAAGGCTCTGCTTCCATCCACCGCAAACCGCCCACTTATGACCAACTTTCTACCGAAACGGAGGTTCTTTTTACGGGTATCAAGGTTATTGACTTGATTGAACCGTATTCAAAAGGCGGTAAAATTGGTCTTTTTGGGGGTGCAGGTGTGGGCAAGACGGTTTTGATTATGGAATTAATCAATAATATTGCGAAAGGTTATGCAGGGATGTCCGTGTTTGCGGGCGTAGGTGAGCGCACGCGGGAAGGCAATGACCTTTTGCGCGAAATGATTGAATCTAACGTAATTAGATATGGCGATGCATTCAAACATGATATGGAAAAAGGCGGTTGGGATTTATCAAAAGTGGATAAAAAAGAGTTGGAAAAATCTCAAGCAACCCTTGTTTTCGGTCAGATGAATGAGCCGCCGGGAGCGCGGGCGCGTGTAGCGTTATCGGGCTTGACGATTGCAGAATATTTCCGGGATGGCGACCCGAAAGACCCACAAGGCGGACGGGATATTTTATTTTTCATTGATAATATCTTCCGTTTTACGCAAGCGGGTTCGGAAGTATCGGCGTTGTTGGGACGGATGCCATCGGCGGTGGGTTATCAACCAACGTTAGCGAGTGAGATGGGTTTGATGCAAGAACGGATTACTTCGACCAAACGCGGTTCGATTACGTCGGTGCAAGCCGTGTATGTGCCTGCGGATGACTTAACGGATCCAGCTCCTGCAACGACTTTTGCCCACTTGGACGCAACGACGGTTTTAAATCGTAAAATTGCAGCTTTGGGGATTTATCCTGCGGTGGATCCATTGGATTCGACTTCTCGGATTTTGAATCGCAAGACTTTGGGTGATGCACACTATGATTGTGCGCAAAAAGTGAAAAGTACGTTGCAACGTTATACCGAATTGCAAGATATTATTGCGATTTTGGGGATGGAAGAGTTGTCAGAAGAAGATAAATTGGTCGTTCACCGCGCTCGGCGCGTACAACGTTTCTTATCTCAACCGTTCCACGTTGCGGAACAGTTCACTGGTTTGAAAGGCGTATTAGTGCCGATTGAGGAGACGATTCGCGGATTCAACATGATTATGAATGGCGAAGTGGATCAATATCCAGAAGCGTCTTTCAACTTGGTGGGGACAATTGATGACGCGATTGCGAAAGGTAAAAAACTCATCGCAGAAGCGAATAATTAAAATAAATTGAAACGCGGTGCGAAATAGGATGCTGATGATTTTAAAGATTGCAAGGATGTTTTCGATTGAATAACATAAATGAAAATCCTTGCAATCATTCTAAATAGGATGCTTATGATTTCAAAGATTGAAAGGATGTTTTCGGTTGAATAATACACAAATGAGAACGCCCAAAATCCTTGTAATCCTTGCAATCATCAGCATCCTATTTCAAACCGCGTTTCAATTCGTATTATAATGATTATCAATAATTTATAAAAAAAAATATGTGACTTTTTAACAAAAAAAGCACAGTGGGCGTATCTTCATATACCCAATAACCATTATCTTTGCGATGAATATAACGGTATTGACACCAGACAAGGAAATATTCAAAGGGTTGATACAATCCGTGAGGGTGCCAGGCACAAAAGGGCAATTTCAAGTCCTCAGTCGGCACGCGCCTATCGTATCCTCTTTGACAAAAGGCAGCGTTTCCATCCTAAAAGCAGATAATGCGCGGATGCAATTTGAGATTAGTGGCGGGTTTATAGAGGTTTTGAATAATGAGGTATCGCTATTAGTCACAGGCGTTGTAATTAATTAGGCAAAGCTTTTTCATGGCATAAAGTTGGGGGTGAAGTCATTAGTGGCTTTGCCCTTTTTGCGCTTTAGGAATCGTTTGAAATAGGATGCTGATGATTGGAAGGA
>JAAFJT010000003.1 GCA_013298955.1 Chitinophagales bacterium | reverse complement strand
AAAATGATTTTAATTTTTAATTAATTGATTAACAAGGATATAGGCGAAAAAGGTGGGTTTTCTACCAGTTCACAAGGCACTATACGTTTGTTAGGAAATGCAAGTTTAGTGATAATAAACCGATTTTAAAAAAGATTATTTCATTTTTATGCTTAAAATTTTCTTAAACTTCGACTTGTATCGTTTGGCAAATTTAAAAAAAGAGCTAACTTTGTATCCTAAAAGCTCATAAGTTATGAATAAAGGAATCAAAAATAAGTTTTCCGAAGCACAAATGCTCGCCGCAGAACGCCAAATCATGGAATCGCAAAAAGAAGTAGATTATTTTGTGACCGAATATTCGATTGAGGAATTTTTATTTAAATATCAGGATGGGCTCCAAAAAGAGACTAATGAAGTTTTTATTCCTGCCTATCATCGTGGTTTTGTTTGGGATAAAAAAAAACAAATTGCGTTTATTGAGTCGGTCTTACTTGGTTTGCCGATGACTTACATTGTTGTTGCACCGAATGCCACAAATTCCGAAAGGTTTGAATTAGTGGATGGCGTACAACGTTTAAAAACGTTAGAAGCATTTGTTAATAATGAATTGATTCTCAATCATTTAAAGAAATTAACCTTATTGAATGGTTTTCGATTTCAAGATTTACCATTGTCTCGTCAGCGAGGTTTTAAAAAACGCATCCTTCGCTGTGTTGAACTCTCTGACAAGACGAATTTTGAAACCCGAATCGATCTTTTTGGACGCATTAATCAAAAATAAATGGAAGAAGTTATTGTTCTTTTTGATTCGCGCAAAGAAGAAGTCAATACTTATTTTGAATATGTGAAAGAGATTGTGGGCAATCACGCGCAATTGCTCTTACAAGATAAATCTGTAAAGCCATTTAGCTTAGATTTTAAGAATATTATTTTAGCAAATAGCTTTTTATTGCTTTATAATTTGGTGGAATCTACTTTTTCAAATGCTATTGAGGCGATTTACAAAACGATGATTGCGGAAGGATGTCGTTATGATGCAATTCAGCCCAATATTCAAAAGGAAATCATAGATAATGTGCGCAAAAATTTGAATACGAATACTTTTGTAGAAACGGTTGCAGACATCGCTTCAGACATTTTGAACCATTATCCGACTCCAAGACAATTATTTTCGGGCAACATTGACCAAATCGAAATCAAGCGTTTTGCTCAAAAATATGGTTTTTCGTTTTACACGGATGCGATGATTACGCGCAATGGTGAGCCGTTGAAAACGATTAAAAACCGTCGAAATGATTTAGCTCATGGCTTTGTTTCCTTCAAACATTGTGGACAAGATAGGACTTTTTCCGAAATGGAAATTATAAAAAATCAAAGCATCCTCTACATTGAACAAATACTGAATAATATGGATGTGTTTTTGAAAAACAAAGGCTATTTGAAATAAATTTCTGATAAATGTAGTCATATCAAAACAAAAATGTGCATATGTCAATGTAGGCACATTTTTATTTCAATTATTTACTTTTTTAACGATATATTTTGTTTGTGAACATTAATTATGCCTCTACCTGCTCGCAATTTTCAATTGTATTAGCAATAATAAACAACGGGCGACCTTTCACTTGAAAGAAAATCCGCAAGACATATTCGCCTAAAATGCCCAAAAAGAACAATTGAAGTCCGCCAATGAAAATAATCGCAAATAAAATAGCTGTGAAACCTTGAGGTACATCATTGAAAACCAATTTTTTAAATAAGGTTATAATAAAATATATCATTGAAATAAATATCGCGCCATAACCCATGCGTTTCATAAACTTAATCGGATATTCGCTAAAATTGAAAATGCCATTGTACGCCAATTTGATGAGCAATCCAATGGAATATTTGGATTCACCTGCGGCACGTTCAGCGCGTTCATACTCAATCCCTGTTTGTCGAAAGCCAATCCACGAGCGCATCCCGCGAATATAACGGCTTTCTTCAGGCATTTTGTTTAAAATATCGACGACTCGACGACTCATCAAGGAAAAATCGCCGCTATCCAAAGGGATTTCAATATAGGAAATGGATTTCAAAAAGCGATAAAAAGTTGCATAAGCCGTGCGTTTGAACCAATTTTCCTTCCGTTTTCGGCGCACTGCATATACCACATCATAACCTTCCTGATATTTTTGATACATTTCGTTTAATAATTCAGGCGGGTCTTGCAAATCGCCGTCAATGACCATAATCGCATCGGTTGCGCGGGTTTGCGACAAACCTGCGGTCAAGGCAATTTGATGTCCATAATTGCGCGCCAAAAAAACGCAGTGATAACGCTGGTCTGTCAACGCGAGTTGCCGCATGAGTTCGGGCGTATTGTCTTTGCTACCGTCATTGATGAGGACGATTTCGATGCGATTCGGATGCGTATCCATCAAAGCATTGAGGCGTTCTACCAAGCGGGGGAAGGTCTCACTCTCATTGTATAAGGGCGCGACAATAGAAATATTTGGTTTTAAGCCTGTCACAAAAAACAATTTTTTATTTTTTTTGGAAATGTAAAAATCTTCTTTTACCTTTGCAAATCTAAGGTAGTGCAAAGGTAGAATTATTTTTAAAATGTACTCAAAACAAGCAACTATGAGCCAAAAAAAACGAACCGATGAAGTCATTTTTCTCGGTTGCCGACGAAATGACCGTTTATCGCAAGAGCAATGTTATCGAAACTATTTTGCCGATTGTATGCAGCTCGTGGCTGCGTATACACCCGATTTGCAAGAAGGATTGAAAATTGTGAATGCCGGTTTTATGATTTTTTTTAAAGAAGTCATTGAAAATCAATTTATTACACAAAGTGTTTCTGTAAAAGATATTCAAAAATGTATTTACAAAAGCCTTTGTGAAGCGTATCAAAATGATACCCAAATTTTAAATTTTATTTTTTTTGAAACGCATGATATGCGCGGTACGGAACTATCTTTAGCGCAATTAAATTGGAAAGCGCGGCTTCAACTCTTGGAAGTGCTGCATCCCAGTCAACAAAAAATCGTAAAAGCGCGGATTGTGGAAGGTATTTCTGTAACAGATATTGCGCGTTCTATGAATCTAACGAATGAAACTATTGAAAGGACGTTGACTGAATCGCGTTCTTTTTTGAAACAAATCTTACTAAATCCTGCAAACCAAGCAGTTATAAATATAAATCAAAATGAATACAAATTATAATTCATTAGAAGATAGTGGGTGGTTACAATTGCAACCGTTGTTGGATGCTCATTTGCCTGCGGATTTTCCGATTCCAAAACCCCCGATGATTGAAAAACAACCGATTTTAATCCTTGAAAAACAACGTAAAGAGCCGAGTTTAACAGAAATTTGGGTCAGCGGTGGTTGTATTTGCTTGGTTTTGATAGTCGGTTGGCTGCTTTTTCAAGACCGTTTGGTGGATACAACGGCGATGTTGATGGCACAAAAACATCAAAAAAGATTGCAATTGTTGAAAGTCAATCATTTGACTTCGAGCGATTCGACCTTTAAATTGCGGCATCAAAAGTTGCTTTTGGAATATTTGAAACCATCTAAAAAACAAAATACAGCAATAGAACGTCCCTATCCGATTGAAATTGATGTGAATGTTTCTGATAAAAGAATGAATTACTAAGGAACGCGAAATAAATTTTGGAAATAAAAAAGAACATTTCAAAAAAACGGTTTATATTTGCGCCACAATTGGTTTGGCAAGAAAAGAGGGACGTGTAACGCGCATCCCTCTTTCGTTTTTAAAAAAATTGAAAAAAAGAATTAATACGTATGGTCGAGCAAAAAATCATCGATTTAATCGAACAAAAATGTTTAGAACCCGATTTCCAATCGTGTTTTTTGATTGATGTGAATCTTCATGGCAAGTTTTTGGAAGTTATTATGGATGCCGATACAGGGATTCAATTGGGGCAATGTCAAAAATTGAGTCGCTATTTGGAGAACGAATTGGACGTAAACCTTTGGCTTACAGAAGAATATACTTTAGAGATTTCTTCTCCTGGTGTAGAACGCCCGTTGAAATTGGCGCGACAATATCCGCGCAATGTGGGCAGAAACATCGAAGTTAAATTTGGTGCAGAACCAATTGTCAAACTGGGTCTTTTAAAATCCGTTACCGAAACGGAAATTGTCGTGGAAGAAACGGTCAAACGCAAAGAAGGACGTAAAAATATTACTGAAAAAATAGATATAACAATTCCTTTTGATTCGATTCAGAGAGCAGTTGTTCAACTCATCTTTTGAAACACATAGGTCACAATAGAAAGGCATAGAACACATAGATTATTTATTATAAATGTTTTTATGTGGTATTTAAAATCAATAGGTTGTAAAACATAAATGCAGTTGCAATAAATGCCCTATGTGTCCTATGTCCTCCTATGTTTCCTATGTGTTAACATTTTAAATTTTTACTATTATGAACTTAATTGATTCGTTTACCGACTTTAAAGCGGGCAAAAATATAGATAAACCCACTTTATTGAGGGTTTTGGAAGATGTTTGTCGCACCCTCATCAAAAAAAAGTATGGTTCTGATGATAATTTTGACGTAATTGTCAATGTCGTTAGAGGCGATTTAGAGCTTTGGCGGGTGCGCGAAGTGGTGCAAGATGGTGAAGTCACCGATGAGCGTGCTCAAATCGCTGTCACAGAAGCGCAAGGTATTGACCCAGATTATAATATGGGTGACCAATGTTATGAGCAATTGCATTTGGAAGAATTTGGTCGTCGGGCGATTCAAGCGGCGCGTCAAACGTTGATTTCGCGGATTATGGATTTGGAAAAAGATGATATTTATAAAAAATATCAAGAGCGTATCGGCGAATTGATTACGGGCGAAATTAGCCAGATTATGAAAAAAGAATTGCTTGTCATTGATGATGCGACTCAAAATGAGGTCATTTTGCCGCGCAGTGAGATGATTAAAGGCGATTTTTACAAAAAAGGCGAATCAGTGCGCGGTATTATCAAAAAAGTGGAGATGCGCAACAGTTCTCCTGCGATTATCATGTCGCGGACAGATGAAGTTTTCCTGGAAAGGTTGTTGAGCCGCGAAGTACCCGAAATTGAAGACGGCATCATTACGATTAAAAATATCGTCCGCATGCCGGGTGAACGAGCAAAAGTGGCTGTGGAAAGTTATGACGACCGTATCGACCCTGTGGGCGCGTGTGTCGGGATGAAAGGTTCGCGGATTCACGGGATTGTGCGCGAGTTGCGGAATGAGAATATTGACATTATCAATTATACGACAAATTTGCAATTGTACATTCAACGGGCATTGACTCCTGCCAAAATCGTGGGTGTGGACATCAAGGCGGATGGCAAAACGGCATCGGTTTCGCTCAAACCCGACCAAGTTTCTTTGGCGATTGGCAAAGGTGGAACGAATATCAAATTGGCGGGCAGATTGACGGGTTATGAAATTGAAGTATTCCGCGAAAATGAAGTGGAAATTGATGATGTGGATTTGGAAGAATTTAAAGATGAAATCGAACCATGGATTATCAAAGAGTTGAAAGGCATTGGTTGCGATACGGCGCGAGATGTTTTAGCATTGAGTGTCAAGGAGTTAGTGCGCCGCACCGAGTTGGAAGAAGAAACCGCAGAGGAATTATTGCGCATTTTGAAATCAGAATTTGAGGAAAATTAAAGGATTTGTGCAACAAGCCCGAAATAAGTAGGGAAAAAAGCACTTCCAGAGGGCGCAAAAATTTTGAAAAAATGATTTTTTTTGCAAAAAAAATCATTTTTTCAAAATTTTTGCGCCTTCTACCCCCATTCTGGCGGCGTAATTTTTTAGAGCTTTATTCCTCATTCAAAATAAACGAACACCTGAAATTATGAATATGAACCTTTTTAATATTCTATTAATCATACATGTAATAGGTGGCACCTTAGGGCTGCTTGCAGGTAGTTACATTATGATTGCCAAAAAAGGCGATAAAAACCATCAACGCATCGGAAAAGTGTTTGCAATTAACATGTTAGGTTCTGGTATTTCGTCTTTAGCCTTAGCGATGATGCACCGAAACGACTTTTTATTCGCTGTTGGTGTTTTCACGATTTATTTAGCAGGCACAGGTTGGCGTTATTTATTTTTGAAAAACCTTTCCAATGGACAAAAACCAACATGGATGGACTGGTTTTTAATGCTTTTTATGAGTTTGGCAAGTATTTTATTTTTAGTAATGGCTGCGCAAAATTTATTGGACAAAAATTATTTTGGCATCATCATTTTGCTTTTTGCTTGGAGAGGGATTACCTTTGTGATTCAAGATTATAAAACTTATAACGGAATCATTACTACCAAAAATTACTGGTTGATTTATCATTTGCAAAGAATGACGGGTGCTTATATTGCGTCATTGAGTGCTTTTTTGGTCTTGAACGCTCCAAATGCTTTTTCTTTCGTCCCTTGGATTTTACCAACGATTATCTTGGTTCCATTAATCATAAAGTGGACTCGAAAATACCAAGTACTAAAAGATTGATTTTCAAGGTAGTATAACGTTTGGAGGGTTTCAAACCCTCCAAACGTTGTGGTCGAACCCTCCAAACGTTGTGGTCAAACCCTCCAAACGTTGTGGTCGAACCCTCCAAACGTTGTGGTCGAACCCTCCAAACGTTGTGGTCGATTCTTTAAATTTAACGACTTAATTGAATCTTAAAAATCCCATAAATCTTGATTAAGCATCTAAAATTTGGCGGGCATGATTTTTCGTATCTACTTTTGTGAATATTTGTTCAATAGTTCCTTGCTCATTAATCACAAAAGTCGTGCGATGCACGCCGTCAAACTCCCTGCCCATCCACTTACGCGGACCCCAAACACCATACGCTTTCATCACCGTTTGGTCCACATCAGGGAAAAGTGGGAATGGAAACGCGAATTTTTTAATAAATTTATCGTGCGATTTTTCAGAATCAGGACTTACACCCAACATCTGATACCCTTTTTCACTCAATTCTGAATACGCATCGCGCAAACTACACGCGGCGGCAGTACATCCGGGCGTGTCATCCGCAGGATAAAAAAATAATATTAATTTTTTGCCTGCATAATCCGATAATTGGATTTGAGTGCCGTCATGCAGCACGGTCTCAAATTGAGGAGCGCGGTCGCCCACTTTTAAAGAGGTCATATCTGCTGAGTGCTGACTTGTGCCAGCGATTAAAAATGAATAAATACTTTTTTTAATACCACTATTCATGCTTTTCTCCTTGAATTTGTATAAATGTAAATGTCAGTATCAGTTGCTGAACATTTATTTGTCAAAATAGTTTCAATTACATCAATGATGCGCTGATGTATGCAGTTTTTTAGCTTGTCTTTGCAAAAATTTGGCGCGAATCACGGCTTGAACAGGTTTGTTATCAATCTTACTTTCCAACCAAGACAAAATGTCTAAGTACAAAAAAGACCGTTGCTCAAAAGGATGTACGGCTAATTTTTCTAATTCGGTTTTTAATTTGGTGAATGCAGGACGCACTTCTCGTGGCGTTAAATAGAGCGATTGGCGTAAAAATTTTAAAATTTCTGCCATAATCCCACTTAAATCTTGATTTTTCAAAATAAACCGATAAACCGATTTAATCAAATATTCTAATAAACTATAATGTTTTTGTTCAAAATGTGCTATCAAATGCAACAAGCGCGCAAAACATTGAATATCGGTTCGCAAATTACCTGCTTTGAATTGAATTACTTTGTTCAAATAGTCAATCGCTTTATCCGAATTGCCGCTTCCAAAATACAAAGAAGCGATTTTATAATAAAAAACTAAAATGCGATGATGGTCTAATTGTTCTGAAAATTCTACTAATTTGGTTTCAATTTCGGGTACTAATTTACAACCTTCTGTAAACGTGCCTTCCATAAAATGTTTGTTAATTTTAGCTGTATATAAATGGTGGAAAGCAGTAGCTCGCGTATTTTCATCAAAAGTATCATTGTGTTTTAGAACATATAATTCGGTACTATTCAATATTTTACAAAAACCATTGTAATTTAAAGTCACAAATTGTGATATTAACAAATTGTGAATCCCTTTCAAGTAAAGAGAGGTATCATAACATTTCATACTCGGTTCGCGCTCAAATAATTCCACCCATTTATAACAATATCGATAAAATTTTAACAAATCTTGTTGAATATAGCCGTACCAAGCCAACGATTGATACCAATACACTAATTCAAAAAAACGCATCTCTGACTCATGAAAAGTGGGTTGATTCGCTTGAAAAAAGGTATCAATGCGCGTTAAATCTTCTTGATGCCGCACATGACCAAATTCTAAATAAAAACCATACATTCGCAAGGCTAAATTGCTCATAAAGCTAATATTTTGAATGCGTTGCACCAATAGAGTCGCCTCATCAGCGAGAATCAACGCACGATTCTCGCCACTGCGGGTGATATGGCGCGATTCAATTTGTTTTTCAAATTCAACAATTTCTAACATCAAAAAATATTGATGCAAGGGTTGTGCAATTCCTTTGGCTTTATCTAAAATGCGTAAACTTTGAATATATAAACCTTTGTTGTACAATATTTTAGCATAATCTAAATATTCTCTAACCTCAATATCAGCATTATTTTGTTTGTGCAATAAGCGCAGGCTTGATAATAATTGTTTATACAAATGCGCTTTTAGGTTGCTCAATTGTTCTTTTTTGAGGTCAGGAGCTTTTTTTAAAATCGATTCTTCTTGATACTCTTTTTGCTTATCCAATACATCAAAGAGTTGGATAAATTTTAAATCTTCATTACTTTGACTCTGATTTCGCGTCACATAGAGGCGAAAATTGCGTTTTTCGGCTTTGGTCAAGGTCTTAATAAGGCGGAATAAATGATCCGTTTGTGGGGTTGCCATCGTAATCTATTTTTAGATAAAAATTTGATTTTCAAATAGTTATGTTTGCTAAAATGACCTTTGAAAGTTGTATATCCGCACAAAAATAGTCGCTATAAAGTAAACCTTTATAATACATTTGTGTTCATCAAAAGTAAATATATTTTGGATAATACAGCCTATTTAAATCGTGTTTTATGAAAACAGTATTTTAATCGGAATTGTTGTTATCCTAAAAATAAAAATTCCAAAAATAGAATCATTAACAAAATTTTGAATTGATATTCAATCCATCATGTCAGACAAAAAAATTTATATTTTCGACACAACTTTACGCGACGGAGAACAAGTACCCGGTTGCAAACTTAATACGCCTGAAAAAGTAGAAATTGCGTTGGCTTTGGACGAGTTGGGCGTAGATGTGATTGAGGCAGGTTTTCCGATTTCGAGTCCTGGCGATTTTCGTTCGGTAGAGGCAGTTTGTAAAGCGGTAAAATATGCAACGGTTTGTGCTTTATCCCGCGCCGTCGAAGCGGATATTGATTCGGCAGGTAACGCTATTCGGCATGCTAAAAGACCGCGTATTCATACAGGCTTGGGAACAAGTGATTCTCATATAAAATTCAAATTTAATTCAACAAGAGAAGAAATTATTGAACGGGCGATTCGCGCCGTCAAATATGCGAAACGATATGTAGAGGATGTTGAGTTTTATGCAGAAGATGCAGGGCGGACTGATAACGAATATTTGGCAAAAGTGGTCGAAGCCGTTATCAAGGCAGGTGCAACCGTTGTTAATATTCCTGATACAACAGGATATTGTTTGCCAGAGCAGTATGGTAACAAAATTAAATTTTTAATGGAAAATGTTCCCAACATTGATAAAGCGATTTTATCGGCACATTGTCATAATGATTTGGGGCTTGCAACTGCAAATTCGATTGCGGGCATTCAAAATGGAGTGCGTCAAGTCGAATGTACCATTAATGGAATTGGTGAACGGGCGGGCAATACTTCCTTAGAAGAAGTGGTTATGGTTTTAAAACAACATGCTTACATGGGTTTTGAAACGGATATTGTAACGCAACAATTGTTTCCATTGAGTCAATTGGTCTCAACGCGGATGCGCATGATGGTGCAGCCGAATAAGGCGATTGTGGGTGCGAATGCGTTTGCGCACTCATCGGGCATTCATCAAGACGGTTTCATCAAACATCGGGAAACTTATGAAATTATCGACCCGGTGGAGGTAGGTGTTTCAGAATCCAAAATCGTATTGACTGCAAGAAGTGGTCGGGCGGCATTGAAATTCCGTTTGCAACAGATTGGTTTTGAACCGAATGGGAATATTGATGAGTTATATAGAAGATTTATCGAAGTGGCAGACCGCCAAAAAGAAGTGCGGGAAGCAGATTTACGGATGATTATCGGGGATATGCACTCGCATATTTAAGGTCGAAAACAACTTGGTCGAGCTTTCAAACCCTATTTATTGCCCTCGTATAGGCAATAAATAGGGTTTGAAATTTTAGGAAGATTAGTATGTTTTTAATATAAGTGATTCTCCTAAATAACTTATAACTTATTTAACTTATTTTTACATTAAAAATTAATTTTATTTTAAATTTCAATATGCTTGATTTATCTTTGTAGTCTGAATTAAAACAAACCAAATTTTTTAGAACAAACGCATTCTTTTTCAAACATGACACGCTCAATTTTTTTAATTTTAGTACTAACAGGCTTCGTCTCCATTACGAAAGCCCAAATGGAATGTAAAATGCCCAATAATATATTGGCATTTACCGAAATTAAGAAACCTTATTTTTTAACTCAAACAATCGTCGATGCAGAAAGTCCTACACCAATTGCCCAAAAAATTAAGTTTTGGCACATTCAAGACGATAATGATGCTTGGGTGCTGCAACAAAGTACCGATAGGTATTACACACAAGGCATTTTTATTCAATATTTTTTTGCTAAAAATGGTTTGAAAAATCGTTTTTGGAATACTCTTTTTTTTCAAGTCGCACCCGATGCAGACAATTATTATGGGAGTAGTTTTCGGATGGCGATGTATTCGCCCGATACGGTGCAGGCGCAGCGCGACCGCAATAATCAGGAACATCCCTATGGCGGTTTGATGACTCTGGGCATGACTTGTATTTCCAAACAGCCTACCACAGGTGCGCAATTGACGACCGAATATCAATTGGGTGTTATTGGACCTGCTGCTTTGCAAGCGGAATTGCAAAACACTGCGCATCAAGTCGGTGGGAAACAGATGCCAAAAGGTTGGGAAAATCAGATTCCAAATGATATTGCGTTGAATGTTCGTTTGAATTATGAATATCCATTATTTGATTATGGAAATAGTATGGAAGCGATTGCGATTGCTGATTTGAATGCAGGGACAATTAGTAATAATGGCGGCATTGGATTTCGCTTAAAAGTAGGTCATTTTCATCGCATGCGGCAGGCTGGATTGCCTTTTATGGATGTTCCTTCCAATCCTAAATTTCAATACTCACTTGCTATTCAACCTAATATATATTTTATTGGAGATAATGCGATGTTGCAAGGAGGCATTTCTTTAAATCAGGCGCGGCGCAGGCAGTATATTCAAGTGGATAATATCACCCGTTTGGTGGGCGATGTGGCGTTAACCTACGCGCTGAGTTATTCCAGTTGGGGTTTGACTTATACGTATCATGTGCGAACGCCAGAGTTTAAAAGTGGAAAATCTATGTTTTGGGGCAGTGTGAGTGTTCAAAAGCGGTTTTAAATTGAACTTTTCAGCTTGTTTTTGGTTATTTGTCTTTATCATATCGCAACGTTGGCAAGGTTTCAAATCTTGCCAACGTTCTATTATTAGAACAATAGAATGACTTATCCAATTTTATCCTTACAATATTTGCCTCCAATAGCTTATTTCCAATTATTATTGGAATATGGCGGCGCGTATTTGGATGCACAAGAGCATTATCAGAAAGGCAGCTATCGCAATCGATGTGAAATTGCAACGGCATCTGGTTCCTTTCGTTTATCCATTCCTTTGCAAAAGGGCAAAAATCAACAACAACCGATTCGTTCAACGCGGATTGCGTATGACCAAAATTGGCAAAAACAACATTGGTGGACGATTCGTTCTGCATACAGTAATGCGCCGTATTGGGAACATTATGCAGATGTTATTGAAACTTTTTATGTTCAAAAAACTACTTTTTTATGGGATTATAATGAGATGATTCTTGAAAATTGTTTAAAAATGTTAAAATTACAGCATAAAATAAGTTTAAAAACGACTACACAATATTTTATACCGTTTGATGACATCTTGAAAATAGATGATGTAACGTATCTGGATTTTAGAAATAAAGTGCATCCACAAGTTACGCCCTTATTTCAGCCGAAGTATCCACAAATTTTTGAAGATACGGTTGGATTTATACCCCATTTAAGCATATTGGATTTACTTCTATGTTGTGGTGGGAATTATGGACGCGAATTATTGAAAGCCTAAACTTGGAGATTACTTTCCCTAATATACTTTGCGTCGGGTGTTTTTGCGATCCAATGGGAACACGGATAACGCGGATTGGGCGAATTTTCACGGATTTTTTCCTGAATTGGCACTGAATTTCAAAAAAAATCCGTGCAAATCCGCCCAATCCGCGTTCCAATAGTATCCAAAACCACCCGACGCAAAGTATAGTTATTATAAGTATTTGTTTTAATTTTTATAAAATATTGATTATTAAACCTTTGGAGGGTTTTAAACCCTCCAAAGGTTCTAAACATTGTAATACTTTTTGCGCAACTCTACTAATAAATGACCCGCTTTTACCTCATCAGGACTGTCTGGCAAGTCTGATTTTTCAAATAATTCATATATTTTTTGGGCTTGTTCGGTCGCTTTTTCGACTAAATCTTCATATTCAAATGCACCAATCCGAATTTTTAATAAAAAATCGCGTTCAGGTCTTCTAACTTGAATTTTACCTTCTTTCGCAATCTCCTCCGCCATATTTAACAATCGAAAAACGTGCATCATATTCTTAGCATCGTAATTTTTTTCATGTTGAATCGTATTTTGATACCGCGCTTCATTCCGATTTTCGACCCAAGACCAATACGACAACCAATCTTTGCAATATTTGGAATAACCATCTTTGTTAAAATTCAAATGGCACAAAGGGGGAATCCCTTTTGGAATCGAACTTAACACCACATCATTGGCATCCGCGCCCGAACAAACGCCTTTAAAATATTGATTATCAGATAGTTGTGATTTGTGAAATAACACATAAGTATCTTTAAAATGCTCCACTACTGCCAAACCACAATCCGTTTGCTGCCAACCACGTTCTTCTAAAAAGCGATTTAGCGGCATCGAACCCATGCCATGCGTTACATAACAAAAATCTGTAACATATTTGCGTTGTTCGCTCATTGGATTGACAATCTTTTTATTCAAACCGCGTGCTTTTTTGATTTGGGCAAACGCAAATCGGGCAAAAGTTTGGCTGCACTTGCGCGATAAAAACAATTCAGGTTTGATTTTTTTTAAAATGGGGTGTTTGAATTGGATGCAATCTGCGGGTGATGCCAATAATTCCAAAATATTAGGATTGTTTTTCAATAATAAATCGAAAAAACGACCTAATTCATAATAAACTTCATCATTCGATGGATTTGCCACTTGTTCGGTATAAGTCAAACCATAATATTCGTTTAAAGGCGATATGAAAACGCCTTTGAGGTCGATATCCGAATGCGGCAAAGCTAAACCATAAGCATTACTGCCACTTATACATTTTAATAAAATAGCATCTGTTTGTTGATGTAACGTTTCAAAAGTCATCATTTTAATGTGGATTTTTTGGATATACTTCACGTACAATCGTTTTGGGGTACAATTGGAACGCGGATGACACAGATTGAGCGAATTTTCACGGATTTTTTTATTTTTGTACAAAATTTTATTTTATTTTTTATCTTTTTTGAAAATAAAATTTCAATTTAATCGAAAAAATCCGTGAAAATCCGCCCAATCTGTGTCATCCGCGTTCCAATTGTATCGACTTTTCCAAAGCGGAAATTGCTGTGTATATGTATATTTTTAATGAATTGGTTGTATATCAAAACCTTTTAATTTCAAAAACCTTAAAATGCCTTTTTTGCCTGCCAAATGACCTGCGCCAACCGCTACGCAAATGCTTTGTTGAGCATGAATTTGTTCAATTTCGCGCGCCATGCGCTCATTTCGGTCATAAATTAACAACTTTCGATTGCCTTTGACAGACCGTTTTGCCGCGTCATATAATGCTTCAATATCTGCCGACTCATACAAAGCCGTCATTTGCAATAATTTTTTCCGAAAACGCCCAAAATTACGCGTAATATCTTTGACTTGTTTGATTTGGTCATCAATGTCCATATTTTGCAAAATCGACATTTGTTCTTGAATGGTTTCGATGCCGAGCATTTTTTTAGCATTTTCTTTGGCAAATTGCCATAAAGTTTCATCTAAAGATTGCGGCGCGTCTTTTAATAAAATCGATTCCGTCAAAAGATTCACTAATAAAATCGGTCGCAACGCATCATAAGGCAACAAATCCGTACCTACTTTTTTTTGAAATAATTCGGTAACGCGTTCATACCATTTTTCTGTGAATAAACTTTTCAAGGTCACACCATTAGGCAACATAAAAGAAGATTGTGCCAAATGATAAGCGGCTTCATCCAAATTAAATTCCGTTGCAAACGCATCACACGATATTATTTTTTCAAAAAACAGGTTTTGATATTTAAATGCCCGTGCATCGCGGATGTGCATCGTACCAATCAGGTAAGAGATTTTATCCGAATCAGCCTGTTTGAACGACCAAATTAAAGATTTTTTATTTTTTTTCATTGTTTTATTCGATACCTTGTGTAGCATTTAAAACGATACACAAGCTATTAGCATTTATTGAGTATGAATCATGCCTATAATTGTCATTTTTTTGTCAAAAAAGCATGCCAAAGCAAAAAACGTTTTTTTTTTCAAAAGAATAATTACTTTTGTGTCTTGAAAATCGTACTTGAAAACTTTTCTTAACAACAAATTTTTGTTACAAACAACTATGAAGTACAACAGCCCCCTATTCCGTTTGTTCACGCTGCTTTTGGCAAGCGCGTTTTGCGTATGCAGTTGCCATGAACAAGCCAATCCAGATAATCCCGTTGATATTTTCCAAAATGTCACAGGCAATTATTGGGTTTATCAACATTTTGTACTCCCGCCTGACGGCAAAGCAGCCCCACAAGAACGTTATGACAGCACCGTTGTTGTCAAGGATACGACCATTCGAGGGCAAACGTATAAAATTACACGCACTTTTGAGTATAAAAACGCGGTTAATCGTCAGATTACGAATATTTATCAAGCCTTTTTGCGCGATTCTGCCAACCATATCGTAGATGAACGTGGTAATTTGTATGCCTGGCCTAAAAATCTAACAGATACCTTACGCCGCGATACGATTCGAGATTACAGCTCGTATGGTCGGATTATAGCCATCAAAACTTATGTCTATACCGATAGGGATGCTGCAATGCATACGACAGTAGGGCATTTGCAGACGATAGATTTGAAATCAACGTTTAGTTTTTACCCTAATTATCAACAAGGTGGCAAAGTCCGTTACGGACATACTTGGTACACATCGGGGATTGGCAAGGTGAAAGAAGTCGGTTTTGGCGATTATCGGGATTTAAATGCGTACGGAAAAGAGTTAATCCGTTATTACGTCAAAAAAGAATAATTTTATAAGTATTTATAAATCAATGTTTTATAAATAATCGTTTGCAGCAAATACCTCATTCGCTGCAAACGATACTCGACTATGCAGATTTTGCTTCTGTTGCGGTCGATTTAGGGGCATTTGTCATTTTGATAGCTTTCGGACGGCTGTTGCCATGAGAGCCTTGAAAAATCTTGCCTCTTTTTGTTCTTTTATCGCCTTTACCCATTGATTTGGAATTTTTTTGATTGAAAAAATCATTTTTTGCGGCTGCAAAGGTATTGCAATTTCATCAAAAACAAAACTTTTGTGACCATAATCGATTTTTATTTCTTTCGATTATTATTATTGCTACTATTTTTATTATTCGGATTCTGATTTTTACTCATACTTTGATTCGGGTTGCTCGGTCTGTTTTTATTTGCACTATTGTTAGTGGTGCGATTCTGACTGTTATTGCGCCGACCGTCGTTTATACCCATGTTTTTATTGGCACTATTGCCGCGACTTTTATTGGCATTTGCCAGATTATCAATGGTACTCGCGTCTTCAAGGCTTAATTTGTTTTCGGATAAAATCGCTAAATCATTTTTAATGATTTCATCGCTGACATAGTGTTCTTTGTTCCAAGTTTTGTAAGCCAATTTCATATACGCGCCAATCGCTTGAACAAAACCGTCCTTAATCTGACCCGGTTCCATATCAAGGGCGCGGCGAATCAAGACTTGAACATTATTGCCATAATGCCGAAAACGGGTATCTTGCAACGGGTAAGGGACACGTTCTGGTCTTTTGCGTGCATCTTCGGGACGCGGCACTTCACCACTCGGCGTGTAGGCTTCCAAATTATATTTGGCGATATGGAACAAATGTTTCCATAATTTTTCTCTATAATCGTCAATATTCTTACTTTGAGGATATAATTGTTGGATTAAATCCACAATATGTTCACAAAAAGCTTGTCGATATTGATGATCCTTAATCGTTTGCGCATGACGAACTAATTGCTGCACATTGCGCCCATATTCGGGCATAATTAATTCCTCCAATCCTGTATTATATTGGAGGTCAAAAAGACCATTAACGGGTTTCAAATTTTCAATTTTTTTAATTGTAATATTTTAATAAAATTATAAATAATTGATTATAAATTATTTATGATTTCATTAAAATCAAATACGATTTACAAAGCAGTTTTCATTTTGGAAAATTGCGATACAATTGGAACGCGGATGACGCTGATTGGGCGGATTTTCACGGATTTTTTGTTTTATATTTTATAGGAATTTATCATTTTATTCAAAATAAAAAATCCGTGAAAATCCGCCCAATCTGCGTCATCCGTGTTCCAATCTATTCTACAGTAACCGATTTTGCCAAATTGCGCGGTTGGTCAACGTTGCAATTGCGCATTACCGCAATATGATAAGACAATAATTGCAATGGAATCACAGACAATAAGGGCGCGAAAGGCTCCTCTGTATCAGGAATTTCGATAATATAATCCGCTAATTCCTTAATAATCGTATCGCCTTCTGTCACTACTGCAATCACGATTCCTTTCCGAGCTTTGACTTCTTGGATATTGCTGACAATCTTTTCATAAGCACTTTTGTTGTTACAAATCACAACAACAGGCATATTTTCGTCAATTAACGCAATCGGACCGTGCTTCATCTCCGCAGCAGGATAGCCTTCTGCATGGATATAGGAGATTTCTTTCAACTTTAACGCGCCTTCCAACGCCACAGGGAAATTATAGCCGCGTCCCAAATATAAAGCATTGGGTGCATCTTTGATTTCAGAAGCAATATATTTGACTTGTTCATTGACTTTCAAAACTTGCTCCATCTTAGACGGCAAATTTTCCATTTCGGTCAATAATTTATGATACTGCGTTTTAGAAATTTTGCCGCGTTTATAACCGAGACTCAATGCCATCATCGTCAATAAAGTCACTTGACCAGTAAAGGCTTTCGTGGAAGCAACGCCAATTTCGGGACCCGCATGTATGTATGAACCCGCATGCGTCAACCGCGCAATCGAAGAACCGACTACATTCACGATACCATATATCAATGCACCCTGACTTTTCGCCAATTCGAGTGCCGCTAATGTGTCCGCCGTCTCGCCTGACTGCGAAATGGCAATGACAACATCTTTATCGGTGATAATTGGGTTGCGATAACGCAATTCAGAAGCATATTCGACCTCCACAGGAATCCGCGCCAACTCCTCAAACAAATATTCAGCAACCAAACCCGCATGCCAAGAAGTGCCACACGCCGCAATGATAAATCGTTGTGCATTGCCAATCCGTTGCTCATACTCTTCCAAACCGCCCAATTTAATCCAACCTTCCTCCGCATTCAAGCGACCGCGCATGCAATCACCAATGGTTTTGGGCTGTTCATGGATTTCTTTCAACATGAAAGAGTCATAACCACCTTTCTCTAAGGCTTCAATCGTTAAATTCAATTGTTGAACAAATGGTTCTTCAATTTGGTTTTTAAAAATATTGCGAAGCTCATACGCGCCATTTCGATGTGCTACCGCAATTTGCTCATCTTCCAAATAGACCACTTTTTTTGTATATTCGACGATTGGAGATGCATCAGATGCGAAAAAGAACTCATCTTGTCCAATCCCCAAAACCAATGGACTCGCTTTCCGTGCTGCTACCAATTTATTGGGTTCGGTTTTATCCATAACCACAATCGCATAAGCTCCAACCACTTTCGTCAAAGCAACTCGAACCGCCTCTTCAATCGGCAAATGTTCGCGGCGTTGCAACTCTTCAATCAAATGGACTAAAACTTCAGTATCGGTTTGACTCGTAAAAGTATGCCCCAAACGCATTAATGCCGTTTTTAACGTAGCATAATTTTCAATAATACCATTGTGAATCAAGGTCAATCTGCCATCGCCAGACGTATGCGGATGCGCATTAATATCATCAGGCTTTCCGTGTGTTGCCCACCGCGTATGTCCCATGCCAAGCGTTCCTTCACAATCTTGTGTTTTGGCAAAATTGATTAACTCTTGCACTTTACCCTTTTTTTTATAAACGTGCATCGCGCCATTCAACAATGCAACCCCCGCACTATCATAACCGCGATACTCCAATCGCTGTAATCCTTTGATAAGGATAGGATAGGCTTGTCTTTTCCCAATATAAGCAACAATTCCACACATAGTTTTTCAGAATTTTTATTTTATAACAAATGATTAACGGGATAAAAAATATATTTGTTGCGCCATAGTGAAAGCGTTTATTTTGACTTATTTAGAAGGGAAAAGTTATACCGCCAGAGTTAGGATAAATGGCGTAATTGTTTAAAATAATGATTTTTTTAAAAATTACTTCCTTTGGAAAGTGTTTTCCCTATTTAAGTAGTTCAACTAAAATAAACTATCAAAATGTAAATCATTGAAAATCAGCGAATGAACGTGCGTCAAGTTTGAAACTTGACGCACGTTCATTCGCTTTTAATTGATTTCAACTACTTATAAAACGGTGTAAGTCAAGCGCAATTTTGCTCGCCGCGCTCCGGCGATGCCCGCGCCATACAAAATAGCTCGATTCAGCCGAGCCGTTTTGTTATAAGCCGTCATAGTCATAATCGAACCTTGCTTACCCGCAATAATTTGTTGCAAATAATCGGTGACGTTCATCCTATAAACATAAGAGCCACTAAGCACTTGTGGTGTACCGCCAAAATAAGGAAAATAACCTTGTATCGTTGTATTTGTACTGGCGGTATTGAAATCCGTAATGAAATCCAACGCTGCACCAGCTTTGATTTGATATAAAGCTAATTGCTCTAATGCAGGATATTTATACCCATCTTTATCATTAATGGTAAATTCCAATTCTGCTTTATTGACTGCAATCTTACCTAAATTACGCGCATATGGGATTTCAATCTGCACATTTGAACCCGCTAAACCTTGTAAAAACACTAAACTATCACTTTTTTGCTGATTTTTAACAAAAGGCGCAATCGGTGCATTGGTATAATCTTGATTGATATACGTATAACGCGTAATTTTGGTACCAGAAGGGGAAGAAGCCTCATTTAACATAAAATCCAAGCGCAATTTACTGGTATCACGACGATAATAAACATGCAATCGCGCATAAGGTGAAGCCGTATTAAAAGCTAAAACCGATTTCGTAGTGCCATTTGCTTTAATACATAACCCTTTGAAAATATCTTTAAAAAGGTTAGTTGGTGACAATGGATACTGAGTTGTATCCACTAATTGTCGCGCAAATTGGTCATTCAATCGAATCGCTACATAAGCCGATTTCAAAGTGTCTGCCCGATTGGTCAACGAATCAGACAAACGGGGGCGAAACGATTGCGTACCAATCGGAACAGCATTATAGGTATATTTTTTATTAGAATATATAACTTGCGCTGAATCCATTTTTTGTGTCAATTGATGCACATCTAATTGAATGGTTTCAGAGGAGTCAATCCGCATCAAACTAAGGTCATATGGCAAAACTAATACTGCCGAATCATATAATGCGCCAACCATGCTCCCAGGCGTAACCGCATTTACAACCTGCGTAAACATCATCAATTCCTGTTTGCCAAAAGTCGGGTCGATGGTGTTGCCACAAAAAAGCGTCGAAGAGGCAGCATTCGGGATATACGCTGCAATAGAATCCGTTTTCTCCGTGAGGCAGCGAATCGTTACGGTGTCTGTAAACTGCACATTTAATTTATCGTTGTCAAAAAGTTCTGAGCCAACAGGCGTAGATTTGATGCAGGAGTAAGTGCCGAGCGTCGTCAGCAAGCCCACAACGACCGCAGTAATAAGGTTGTTTTTCATTACAAATTTGTGAAGAAATAAATAACTTTTCGGGTTAGAAACCTTCCCAAGTTAGGTTTCAACGGTTTGATAATCAATTCATAAAATATTAAAAAATAGATGTAAATGACATTGTTTTGGATAAATGTCATTTCATTGATTTTATTTTTTAATATAATTCATTTGTTCGATTGAGACACCACAAAAAAGAACTTGTATCCAGTTAAGACATGACGCAAGTGCATGTTTTTAACGATACTCGTATAAGTAGAGAAAATTTCCGCCGCCAGAATGGAATAAGTAGTCGCGCTGTAATAAGCTATCAAAAAGAACATCGCCAACGTCGGCGAGGTTGCAACCTCGCCGACGTTAATATATTGATTATCAACTATTTACATTATGATAGCTTATTTCGTTACGACTACTTAGATGAAACAGAAAGGTTAAAAAAATGTTTTTTTTAACCTTTCTGTTTCATTTGGAAGGTCTTTTTCCCTAATTATTTACGGTTTCATGCCCTAATGACCCACTAAACTTTCTGTTTCAATCGCATTATAAAAATCGATATAAGATTTACCCATTTCAGCATGGTTGAAATATTCTAAAACAGGTTTGCCCGTATTTTCAATCGTCTTTAAAACGGATTCTGAAATCAATTCGCTGCCTTTGATAAGTCCATCTGAAAAAACAGCCGCCCCTTTATGAATCGAAACTTCCCCTTCATGTAAAAAAGCAATCATATCTTCCGCCGTCAAATTGTTGATAGAAGCCTTTTCTGTAAATTCTTGCACAGGAAACACTTGATTCAACGTATCATATAACGAATAAATAATCTTTGATGGCTGGAAAAGGGGGTCATTTTTATACGCGGTGCGCAAATACAACGGAATTAAACCCGTCATCCACCCATGACAATGCACAATATCTGGTGACCAACCAAATTTTTTCACCGTTTCAATGGCACCTTTGCAGAAAAAGACGGCTCTATCAAGGTTGTCATCAAAAGGTTGTCCTTCGGAGTCTTCAAAAACTGATTTGCGTCTAAAAAACTCGTCATTGTCCAAAAAATAGACTTGAATCCGTGAACCCGGCAAAGAAGCCACCTTGATAATCAACGGATAATCGTCATCATTCACAATAATATTCATCCCCGACAGGCGCACCACTTCGTGCAATCTATGACGACGCTCATTCACCGTTCCGAAGCGCGGCATTAAGATGCGAATCTCACAGCCATGCTCATTGAGATACAACGGAAGTTTATTAGCGGTTTCGGCGATTTCCGATAACGCTGTGTATGGATCGATTTCCTGCGCTATTAACAGCACTTTCTTTTTTGCCATGAATCTCTTGTTTTTAAAAAGGTTCTGGTTCAGTTTAAAATTTTGAATATCATTATTTTATAAATGATGATATTTTTAGCTATTTAAAAACTGTTCCTTCGTATGAAGTTTAGATACGCGCTTGGGGAGGTTTTTGAAACTCCTGACAACGCTTTTCATTCTGTCATACATCGTTAGTATGAAAACCTGTGTCGCGTCTTTTGACAAACATTTTTGTCATGGACTTGCTGCAAAGTTACAACTTTTTTGCGAAATCTGTATAATTTTAACGCAATAGTCGTATCAAAAAATGAAGTTTTCTGAAAAACGAATATCTTTGTGCATTTCTATTAAATAAATCAGCGTTTCAAAATCAATTAAAAACAAGCCAGATTTACATCTTGGGAAAGATTTTGTAAATTTAGGGTGTGTCAAATCTAAAAATGTTATTATTCAAACGAGTCCAAGATATTCAGCAATACTTGAATGTATTGCGTCAGAAAGGCGTAGAGATTGGTTTTGCACCGACGATGGGAGCCTTGCATTCGGGGCATACGGTTTTGATTACGCGTTCCAAAACCGAAAATCAAGTGACGGTTTGCAGTATTTTTGTCAAT
Source organism: Chitinophagales bacterium (assembly GCA_013298955.1). Taxonomy (GTDB): domain Bacteria; phylum Bacteroidota; class Bacteroidia; order Chitinophagales; family Saprospiraceae; genus JAAFJT01. The sequence goes on along the minus strand of JAAFJT010000003.1, from coordinate 106,307 downwards.
CCGACTCAGTTTAATGACCCTTCAGACCTCGAAAAGTATCCGAGAACGGTCGAACATGATATTGAAAGGTTGGTCGAAGCGGGTTGTGAAATCTTGTTTTTGCCTTCTGTTGCCGAAATTTATCCGAAAGGGATGCAGCAAAATTTGCCGATTCAATTTGGGCGATTGGATAAAGTATTGGAAGGCGTTTTTCGACCGGGACATTTCAACGGGATGGCGCAAGTGGTCTATCGGCTCTTGGAAATCGTGAATCCCAATCGTTTATATATGGGTCAAAAAGATTTTCAACAATTGACGATTGTGCGGAGTTTGTTATCGCAGATGCGTTCTGGGACGGAATTGGTGATGTGCGAGACGAAACGCGAGAAAGATGGGTTGGCAATGAGTAGTCGAAATGTCCGTTTGGATGCAGCAGCGCGGGCGGCGGCTCCGAAAATCCACCAAATTTTGACGGAAGCACTTGATATGACTGAAGAATATTCGCCAAACGAGATTCAACGGCGGACGATGCAGAAATTGAAAGAAATCAAGGGTTTCGATGTTGAATATTTTGAAATTGTGGATGGACATACTTTGATGCCGCTTCGGTTGTTGGGCGAAACGGATTTTGCAGTCGCGGTAACGGCTGTTTGGGTTGGCGGGGTTCGATTGATTGATAATTTGATTTTAAAACAAATTATGGAACAAGATGTTTCTGCGGAAACAGGTGAATCGTATCGACAAATTCCCTAAGTTTTGGATTTTAAAATATTAAATGTTTGAATGTGAATTAATTGGATTCGTTGGATTTAGTAGATTTTTTCAAAAAAATCCACTAAATCCAACGAATCCAATCAATCTATATCAAAACAAAATAAAAACTTCGCATGAAAAGTAATATCAAAACGGTACTACAATTTTTATTATTTCTAAGCATTGGCGGTTGCATTTTGCTGTATTTTTACAATACGCAAGACCGCGCTTTTCAAGAACAATTGCGTTTGGAAGGCAAATCGGCTTATCCACTCATCCAAAAATTGATTGCAGACTTCAAAACGGTTAATTTATTTTGGGTAGGCATGGCACTTTTGGCATTTACAATTAGTAATTTGAGTCGTGCGATTCGATGGAATATGTTAATGCGCCCTTTGGGACACGAACCCAAATGGTATAATGCTTTTTTTGCAGTAAATATTAGTTATTTAACTAATTTATGGATGTCTCGGGCGGGCGAAGTGGTGCGGGCAGGTTCTTTGGCGCGGGTTGAAAAAATGTCCACCACCAAAGTCATGGGAACGGTTGTCATCGACCGATTATTAGACATGATAACCTTACTATTTATCGTATGTTTTGCTTTTTTAATAGAATATGACCTTTTATGGGGCTGGTTAGATAAACATTTAGGGTCTGGAAATGGCAAATTTCGCCTATTTGGACATCCTTTGTTTTGGGGATTCATGGCGTTTTGTGGATTATTAGCAGGAATCGTTTGGAAATTTTGGGCGAATATATTAGCCATTCGTTGGGTGCAAAAGATATGGCATTTGGTTGAAAAATTCGGAGAAGGCTTGAAAACCGTGCGCAAAGTAGAACGATTAGGTTGGTTTATTTTCCACAGTTTATTGATTTGGTTTATGTATTACATGATGACTTACTTATGTTTCTATTCATTCGCGCCTACGGCACATTTGCCCGCAATCGCGGCATTAACCGTTTTTGTGTTTGGTACATTTGGCATTGTAATACCATCTCCCGGCGGCATGGGAACCTATCATGTATTGGCAACTTCTGCTTTAATGTTACACGGTGTGAGTGGGAATGATGGATTCTCCTTTGCAAACATCGTATTTTTTTCAATACAAATATTTTATAATATAATTGTAGGTGTTATTTCGATTATTTTAATGAATTTTTTAAATAAAAAAGTGGAAACACCGACTACTTTATCTGTTTCAAACTAAAAATGATACTAAATTGGAACGCGGATGACGCTGATTAGGCGGATTTACACGGATTTTTTCATAAAAAATCCGTGTAAATCCGCCCAATCAGCGTCATCCGCGTTCCAATTTATCCGCTTTCAACTATTTTTAATCCGTGTATCGGTTGTTAGGCGAGAGAGTTCACACCATTTTAATTGTTCCCAATCATAATATTCCAAATTATTAAACCGCTTTTTATAATCAAAAACGGATGGAATACTCAACATCCAACCCAAATAATAAAACTTTTTATGTTGTTTTAGCGCATAATCAATCTCACACAACAACGTGTACGCGCCCAAACTCCTATCGGTATAAGTCGTATCATGAATGCCATAAGTCGCATTCACTGCCACCTCGCCGAGATGAAAAAAACCACAAGCAATCAATTTTTCTGCATCGAAAACATTGATTTCCAATCCTTCCGAAGGTATTTTATGCGCTAACGCATTTAAAAAATAATGAATATCGGTGTCATTACTACCTTCCGCAAATTTGGCTTTATGGGCATCAAACAATTGAGATTTAATCGTACTGACTTGAATCGGTTGAACCACTGTTTTTAAATCGACATGTTTTTTAAAACATTTTTTTTGACTTTTAGAAAACGTAAAACCTTCCAACCGAATGCGTAACGGAATCAATCCACATCTCGGTTTCGTCCAATCGCGGATACTGCGCAGATAGTAATAATTGCCATATAACATCCAACCTTCTTCCAAAAAAACATCTAACGATTGTCGATGCGCTTCGCGGACGAAAGGCACATCTTCGTAGCGAACTTGGTCATAATAATCGGGAATGTTCAATAATTCATTCATGGATTGTAACTAATTTGTTTTGAATCAAGGGTTTATAATTTATAATTAGATTATATCTTTTCCAAACGTAAATAACCAAATCATCGCCAACACGACGGTAATGATTGCCAATCCGCGCACGATTTCGTTTGCCCGCAAGCGTTGATAAATTTGAACAGGTATCAAATTGCAACAAATGGCAATCATACTCAAGGTTCGTGTACGGAATTTGAAGGATAGTCCTTGTTGACTTGTCCAATGCAAGGCATCCAATTGTTCAAAAACGGTCAGCAAGACTGCATAACTGATAAGTGGTAATAAAATGCCTAATCCCAATCCGATATATAAATTATTTTTTCTTAACATGATGTGATAGAATGCTTTTGTTGGTGCAAAAGTAAATTTTTTTTGTTCTGAAACAAGTGTATTCTTGAATTTACGATTCAACCTTGTTTCTATCAAAACGGTTTTGCAAGATGATTTAAGAGGACGATTCTCACCTCACATAGATTGAGTTGCTATATTAATCAAATAGTTTTTAATAACATCGTCTGCGATGGGCGTTTGACAATAAGCAACCTCCTCTTGATAATCAATATCATCAAAATAGCAAAGTTGTTGCTTAAACAATTTGGTAGAAAATAAACTTCCAAAAATGGCTTCAGATGCATCGCAAATCTCCTCAATAGAAAAATGTTGATTCAAAATAAAATATAAGTCAACATAATCTTTCCATTTTGCTCTCCTTCCTATCGCATAGGCTTTCATAGCCGCCAGATGTAATAAATTGGGCATTTGTAATTTACCAAAACGAACCTTTGTTGGAATATCAAAAGGATATTGAAAAAAAGTAATCTTTACGCCATCAATAATCAAGTGGAAACTGTTAGCATCTTTATAGATGAGCTTATAATCTAAATTATAACTCTTTATTCTTAAAGCTATTTTGGAGATATTGACATTGTTTTTTTTAAACATGTCAAAATCAATAGATTCTCGATGTCCAATTTGTAAAGCAATTGCTGTGCCGCCCACCAAGTAGTATTCTCGGTGAAAACTTTCAATAAAAGGAAGCAATTTTTTTTGATTAGGTAATAGAATATTGTCGTACATGCCGATTGAAATAGAGGGTAAAATAATTTTTCACAACAGGCAAATAATTCGTGCGCAACTTATTTTCAGTATGTTCATAGAAGATTCGAGCGGTTTGTTCCAAGCCTAACACACTAAACAAGGTGCGCACGTCATGAGCATTCCCATAGTTGAGTATCGTTTCAACTAAAAGCGCAGGTGAAATATCCATTATTTTGCTGTCGCTGACAGACCAAAATAAATCACGTCTTTTTTGAATAAAAAGTTTAATTTTTTCTACCATTATTTTGATTCGTTTTGGTACAAAGTTACCAAAGTAATCGTAAAAAGTCGCAGATTTAACATAAATCTGCGACTTTTTTCTATCCGCCTAATGCAGCCACACCGCCCACAATTTCCGAAAGTTCTTTCGTAATTGCTTCTTGGCGTGCTTTATTGTAATTGATTTTCAAATTTTTCAACAATTCATTGGCATTTTCAGTCGCTTTGTCCATTGCCGTCATCCTTGCGCCATGTTCAGACGCGTGTGTATCCAACAAAAATTTGTAAAATTGCGTTTGCAAAATCGTCGGAATCAACGTTTGTAACAAAGAGGCTTGGTCGGGTTCAAAACCATAATCAGCTTTTGTTTTGGGTGCGCCTGTTTGTTTTTCCAATTTTTTAACGGGTAAAAATTGCTCACTTTCTGCAAATTGCACCGCAGCATTTTTAAAACGGCTGTATGCAACACTGATATGATCATATTTTTTCGCACTAAAATCTTCGGTCAACGTTTTCGCTACCACCGATACATTGTCAAAAGTCAAATTATTGAAAATTTCTACATAATCACTGACCAATTTACAATCTGTATAGTTTTTACGGAAAAAATCATTGCCTTTTTTGCCAATACACACAATCGTCAATTTGCCCGCCGCCCGCGCAGCTGCATATTCCGTTTGAATGGTATTGACCGCAGCCTTGATAATATTCGTATTGAAACCACCGCAAAGTCCCCGATTGGAAGTTACTACCACCATGCAAGCATTTTCAATCGGACGTTGTACGCCAAAAGCCGTGTCTCCATCTCCATCGAGATTCGACAAAATGTTGACAGACATGGCATTTAACTTGTCGGCATAAGGACGCATTTGCACGATTGCCTGTTGTGCCTTGCGGAGTTTTGCCGCCGAAACCACTTTCATCGCTTTGGTAATCTGCTGCGTACTGATGACCGATGCAATCCTATCCCGTACTTCTTTAAGATTTGCCATATTAAAACTTTATAGAGATTGGAACACGGATGACCCGAATTTTGCTTTGTCATTCCGTAGGAAACAAGATTCCTACGGAATGACAAAGCAAAATTCGGGTCATTCGCGTTCCAATTATAAAATATTTGTTATTTTTTGAATTGAGCAGACAATTCTGCCGCCAATGCTCTTACGATTTTCAAATCCGCTTCTTCCAATTTCCCTTTGCGGAAATTTTCCAAGACTGATTTGTGTTTGCGTTCCAATTGTAAGTAAAAGGCTTGTTCAAATGCACCCACTTGGTTAACAGGCACATTACGCAACAAATTGTTTGTTCCCAAAAACATACCTGCCACTTGTTTTTCAACGGCAACAGGAGCGAATTGAGGTTGTTTCAACAATTCTACGTTTCTCGCGCCTTTGTCTAAAACAGATTTTGTCGCCGCATCCAAATCAGAACCAAATTTTGCAAACGCTTCCAACTCACGGAATTGTGCTTGGTCGAGTTTCAACGTACCAGCCACTTTTTTCATCGACTTGATTTGAGCGTTACCACCCACACGGCTGACCGAAATACCAACGTTAATCGCTGGGCGTACCCCCGCATTGAACAAATTCGATTCCAAAAAGATTTGTCCATCCGTAATCGAAATCACATTGGTCGGGATATACGCCGAAACGTCCCCCGCTTGGGTTTCAATAATCGGCAATGCCGTCAAAGAACCACCCCCTTTTACTTTGCCAGAACGCTTCAAGGATTCTGGTAAATCATTCATATTTTGCGCCAAAGCATCATTATTGATAACTTTCGCCGCACGTTCTAACAAACGAGAGTGCAAATAAAATACGTCTCCCGGATACGCCTCACGACCTGGCGGACGACGCAACAACAACGAAACTTCCCGATAAGCAACCGCTTGTTTACTCAAATCATCATAAACAATCAACGCAGGACGACCTGTATCGCGGAAAAACTCGCCAATCGCCGCACCCGCAAACGGTGCATAAAACTGCATGGGTGCAGGTTCCGCCGCAGACGACGCAACAATCACCGTATAATCCATCGCTCCATTTTCTTCCAATACTTTTGCCACTTGCGCAACCGTCGAAGCCTTTTGACCAGACGCTACGTAAATACAAAAAACAGGCTCACCGCGTTGATAAAACTCCTTTTGATTGATAATCGTATCCAATGCAATCGCCGTTTTACCCGTTTGACGGTCGCCGATAATCAACTCGCGTTGTCCACGTCCAATCGGAATCATCGCATCAATCGCCTTGATACCCGTTTGTAACGGTTCGTTCACGGGTTGACGGAACAATACACCCGGTGCTTTGCGCTCCAAAGGCATCTCATATTTCACGCCACCAATCGGACCTTTGCCGTCAATCGGTTCTCCAAGCGGATTCACGACGCGCCCAATCATCCCTTCGCCCACTTGGATAGAGGCAATGCGACCAGTACGACGCGCTTTCGCACCTTCGCGGATACCTTCCGACGTGCCGAGTAACACCACACCTACGTTGTCTTCTTCCAAGTTCAAAGCAATTGCTTGGGTGCCAGTTTCAAACTCGACCAATTCTCCCGCTTGAACCGAATTCAAGCCATATATACGAGCGATTCCGTCGCCCACTTGCAATACCGTTCCAACTTGCTCCAACTCGGCGGCGGTGCTGAATCCGCTCAGTTGTTGTTTCAGTATCGCTGATATTTCGTCTGGTTTGACATCAACCATTTGATAATTATTATATTATGAATATGAAAAAAATATTATTGATAGTTCATTTTTGAATTAGGATGTATCGGATTGTAAGGATTATTGGTATGAATCTTTACAATCTTTCATAATCTTTAAAATCCTACAAATCCTAATTCAAAACGTTATTAGGTTAAAAAATTTAACCGCTTTAAAATCATACGCCAATCTTCCAATAATTGTAATAAATTATTCAAATCTATCTTGAAACGCACATCTGTATTGTCCGTAAACGCTAAAAAGGTGCGTTTGTACTGCATATCGTAATAGATTTTCACGGGTGTATCGCCATTTCGGTCTGAAATTTCACCCAAAAAACCTTCTTGTAAACCGCCCAATTCGTACAATAATAACCTATCTAAATCCGATTGTGTGCCATCGCCTTTTTGATAATTGGAAAGATGGCGCAAAAATAATTGAATATTTAAAACCGTATCCTGAATATCCGTTTCTGCAATGAAACTTTCCAAAAAACGACATAATATTTCGTATTTGGATTCAAAACTTTCTAAAACGATTAAATAGCGGTAGCTGCCTGCTGATAACTCAATCGGTTTGACCGTAATCTGATATAAAAAGTCTCGAAAAGTGATTTTCATGCGAATCGTTGAATTAGAGTTTTTTATCATAAGAACCGTCCATGAACGTCTTTCTCAAATTGTCCAATTGGTGCGCAACACTTGCATCATACAATTTGTCACCAAATTCTACAACAAAACCACCAATTAAATCGGGATTGACTGCTGTTTGCACGTCCACCGTTTTGCCTGTTGAACCACTCAATTCAAATTTGCGGCGAATATCCTCAATTCCTTGTTCCGTAAGTGGAGTGGCAGTCGTGATTTTAATCGTCGTCAAACTTTGCATTTGTTTGTGCATTGCCATCGCTTCTTCCGCGATTTCAGGCAACAAACTTTCGCGTCCTTTCGTGATACAAATGCGCAAAAAAGCCATGGTTAGCGTGCTAAAACGGTCGCCAAACAACGTATCCGTGATTTGCTTTTTCTTATCAGGCAGGATAATCGGGCTTTTGAACATCAAGTACAAATCCCGATTTTTAACTGCACTACTGAGTGATTTTATGTCTCGGATGACCATGCCCAATTGTCCGCGCTCGATGGCAAGGTCGATTAATGATTTGGCGTAACGCGCCGCGATTCTGCTGACCGACATGGTAATATATGGTTATCAGTTTCGGATACACACCGTTTGGAGGGTTTAAAACCCTCCAAACGGTTGCGATTGTAGGAAACTTCGTTTTTTAATTCAAATTAATTTCTTTGGTAATCGAATTGACATACCGTTGTTGTTCGGGATTGCCTGCCAATTCTCTACGCAAAATTTTACCCGCGATGTCCAATGCCAAAGCACCGGATTGATTTTTCAAAGTTGTTGCGGCAGCTCTTTTTTGGTTTTCAATCTCAGCCATAGCTGCTTGCGTGATTTTACGCGCTTCATCTTGTGCGCGTACTTTCGCATCCGCCACGATTCCATCACCCATTTCTTTCGCTTCTTTCAAAATTTGAGTGCGTTCTTCTCTCGCTTGCGCCAATAATGCCTCATTTTGCGCTTTCAAATTCGCCATTTCGGAACGCGCATTGTCTGCTTGCGCCAAGGAATCGGCAATTGTTTTTTCGCGTTCGGTCAACGCTTCGACGATTGGACGGAACGCAAATTTCGCTAACAAGGACAATAATAACAAGAATATCAATAAAGTCCAGAAAAATAAACCAAAATCAGGTTTAATAACGGAAAATTCTGCTAAAAAAATCATAAATTATGGTGCGATTTTTATATTTTAAAAAAGAAACGATTCGTAACTTTTGGAGGGTTTGAAACCCTCCAAAAGTTTGATAATCAATATTTTAGACTATTTTTTACTTTTCAATTTGTTACCCGAATGCTGACCAACCGTCAGCAATTCGGGCAATACCGTGTTGTGCAACTGAGTCAACAATTATTTTTGACCCAAGAATGCAATAACGCAGGCAAACAAGGCTACCGCTTCTACCAAAGCGGCAGTAATCAACATGTTTGTGCGCAAATCATTCGCTGCTTCAGGTTGACGCGCAATCGCTTCCAAACCTTTACCACCGATGAATCCTACTCCAATACCAGCTCCAATCGCTGCCAAACCTGCTCCAATAGCTGAATACATGACGTTTTTAATTTATAAAATGAAAAAATATTAACTTAGATTCTTTGGATTGATTGGATTATAATCCAATCAATCCAAAGAATCTAAGTTTTTTAATGATGATGCTCTTCTGTTGCAGCGCCTATATAAGATGCGGTCAAAATCGTGAAAATGAACGCTTGCAAAAACGCTACTAATAATTCAATAATACTCAAAAACAACGTAAACGGAACACTAATCGCCGCGCCCCCAATCGAACCTCCGATACTTTGTCCTGCTTGTCCGAAGACGAAAATCAATCCGACCAATGCCAAAATGATGATGTGACCCGCCGTAATATTGGCGAAAAGCCGTATCATCAAAGAGAATGGTTTTGTGAAAACGCCGATTAATTCAATCGGTGCAAGGAAGATTTTCATTAAAACGGGTACACCCGGCATCCAGAAAATGTGTTTCCAATAATCTGCTTTTCCATTGACATTCACTACGATAAACGCTATCAATGCCAAAGCTGCTGTGGTTGCAATATTGCCAGTGACATTCGCCCCACCGGGAAATACAGGAATCAAACCCAATACATTACAAGTTAAGATAAAAAAGAATATCGTCAATAAATAAGGTAAAAATTTCAAATATCTATCACCTAACATTGGTTTTGCAACTTCATTGACAATGAACATCACCAATACTTCCATCAAATTTTGAATACCCGTAGGTGCTTGATTGGGATGCGTTTTGTAACGACCTGCGACATAACGAAATATGAAAAACAATAATAATGCCGCCAATAACATCGTAAACACATTCTTCGTAATCGAAAAATCATAAAAAGATGTACCCGCTAACAAACCTGATGGTTTTTCCAATTCATACTTTTTACCTTGATGCGTAATCGAACCCACTTCTTCGCCATTTGCTTGCTGATGTTCGATAAAATGTTCACCATGACCTTCCAATGCAACACTGCCTGATGGGAAAGACGCATCTTTAATCCGCCGAACTGCGCCATGGTCTGACACATAACGATTGTACGCTTTATGTCCATGATGCCATTCAGATGACAAAAAAGTATTCAATCCATCTTCTTTCGAGTACAAAATACAAGGGAGTGGAATCGACAAATCGCCCCACAAATGAAATTCATTAGTATTACCGATATGGTTGAGAATCAATTCATTAAGGTCGAATTTCTTGGCAGATGCGCCATGATTTTCGGTAGCGTGTTCTCCCTGAGCTTGATGAGTTGGTTGATTGCCGTGATTTTCAGGCGCGTTACCGTGAGCGTTTTGAGCCTTCAAAACACCGAATGACATCCCTAAATAGATGGAAATATAAACGAACCATTGCTTTATCATATATAGCTTTTTATATGTTTTCTAAATTCGCGGGCAAAGGTAGTCAATGCACCTCAATTAAAAAAGTTTAAAAGCATTTTTTTATCTTGAAAAAAACAGATTTGAAAATAAAAATATGCTTCTTTTAAAGGTATGAATTGGCATAAAACAAATTTTGTATGTTAAAAAATAGCCGTTACCGTGTTTGAATTGGCAAAATAGTTTATTTTTGAAATTTATTTTTGAATAAATTTTAGATAAAAAAGGCGCAATTTTTCAAGTTGCACCTTTTTTATCTAAGGAGATATTCCTGTAATATTACACAAATCAATGAGTAACTCCTGTTAAGCAGTGCTTTTTGAGGACAAAATATTGTTTTGTAAAAAGGGTATGTTTCCAAGACTTTCAAGGTATCCGAAACATAATCGCTCCAAAAACGAAATTAGATTTGCCTTTTAAAATAGGGCTGCGCAACATGAGTTAGTAGCTCAATTTCATATGTTTCACTGTTTCTTGAGTCAATAAGCCGACAGCAAGTCCATATTTTACTTGATATTGCTTAATCGCAACATAATACACGTAAGGCCAATTTGGAATATTGAGGTCAGGCAATTCAGTTAATATTTTCTCTTCTAATAATTTTTGATTTAAACCTGCAATCAGTTGGTCTGTGATTTTGTCTTCACAAATGCCTTTAACCGTTTTTTCTTTGCCTTTTTCAAGTATTTTTTCTTGCGAAGCATGGTATATCACCTGAAATTTTCGATAGGCAATCGTATCCTTGACACTATAAACATGAATCGTATCTTTTAGCATTTTACCTGTTTTACACCAAACACCATCATATCGCATTGCCCATTCCTCGTGTTCCTTTATAATACGTTCATATAATTCAACATCAGGACTGTTAAACTCTTTTTGGGTGAAGGACGCTAACGCTATTTTTTCCGCTTTATATTCGGCTTTTCGCCCTTCCCAAACTTTTACCTTGCATTTGCTTAATGTGTGGTTGGGCGCAACTATTTTGACAGGTATTTGAGCAGCGTCAATTCTTCTGGTAGGCATTTGTGCAAAACTAATTTGTTTACAAACAAATACAATTGATAATAAAATAAAATGTTTCATAATTATTCAATTTATTTTTTAAAAAATAGGAATAAAAACGTTACATTTTTATTCCTATTTTTTACACCGTTTGGAGGGTTTAAAACTGTACACCGTTTGGAGGGTTTCAAACCCTCCAAACGGTTGATAACGGTTGATAACGGTTGATAATCAACGATTTATTATTTTAATACTTCAAAATGTACCGTTCTAAAACCTTCTTTTCCAACAACGGTCAAAAAATACGTTCCATTTGCCAAACCAGATACATTGATTGGGAACGTTCCATTTTGAACATTATTGAATTGTTCTCTACGTAAAACATTGCCTAACAAATCAGTAATGGTCAAATTCAATACATCGGCTGTATTTTTTAAATTCAACTCCACTTGAACCACATCTTGTGATGTCGGATTGGGGAACAATTTAACTTGCTCATAACTCAAAGACGGCGTGCTGCGGTCAACGCCTACCCGCGAACCTTGCATGTATAAACGTGCTACATTATTATTGTTGCCTGCCCAGCCACCAGAGAAAAACACATGATTTGCGCCACTAAATGAATAGACAATCGTAGATAAGTTATTTACATATGAATTGTTATAATTTGTTGTACCCGAATAGCTGTAACTTGGCACATTTCCAGTCGGTTGCGTTGATGCAAGTCCATCATACCGAACCATAAACAGATACATCGAATTATCATCCAAAGTCACAGGCGTATTCCAAGCTGCCACTAAAAGAGAATCATTCGGTTCATTGCCCTTAATCCGATAACCTTTTTTAGCAATAGGCACAATATCGTCATACGTCAATGTCTGTGCTTGCAATTTAGCCAAACTGGTTGCATCTAATTTAAATAATTGCAACGAAAAAGTATCTAAGGGCGAAAAGCGATTCCGATTGTGCAAGGCAAAAGCCGCATGCGTACATTTGTCTGTATTCGTCCCTGTGTAATACACAGAACCAATATCAAAACGCAAACTACCATCTATAAAACGTTGAGAATCAATTGCTGTGCCATCAATAGGTTTGTTGCCATTATCAATAGCAAACATATAGTCGCTCACCGAAAACTCTCTGCGTATCGTATCGGTTGTCAACGTATTGGTAAATACCATTTTGTATTTACCAAGCGGTGCAGGATTTGCAAAATTATAACGGTCGAAACGAAACCCATAAGTTCTGCCTGAGGGAATGCTGTCAATCGAATCGCGCAAAACCGTTATAGCACCCAATGGATTTTCAATTGTCACATTCAATCGAACTTTGCCAGAGGTTGTATTACCGCCATTGCCAAGCAAAACGGAGATAGAATCCAATCCTTTTGCCTCTTTTTGAGGTGTGGCATAGGCATAAGCACCTGTTGCATCAAAAAAGGCAGGATTACACATCGAAACATTCACCGCCCCTTGTGCCATGGCACTCGTAATGCGCATGCCGTTTTCAAAACTAATGAAAAAAACAGGAATGGTTACAAACGCAGAAGAGTCGCCTGCACCCATATTAATAACGCCTTCCCCTGCATTTCTATTGAAAATCACAACGGCTTTCGCGCCTGCCCGTTGTGCAAGTAACGCTTTTTGGCTAAAAAAACAATCGCCGCGTCGTATCAAAGCAATATTACCATTCACCGCCGCCGCATTTGTCAACGGATTGCAACCCCGATTGCCAATTGAATCAGGCATTTGACCATCTGTAACCAAGACTAAACGCCCTGTGACGCAGCGTCCAAGCCCAATGGATCCAGACCAATTGTTCGCAAAAGCATTCGTGCTTTCCATAAAACCTGCGATACTTGCGGGTGCGTCTATTTTCAAGGTGGCGACAGTTTGTGCCGATATTGCTTTCCCAGCAAACAAAGCCAATAATAAGAAGTAAATTTTCTTCATGTCAAAATATAATATTAAAAAATTAAAAAATACAAGTGTAAATGTAACACATATGTTGTATTTTACCAAAAAAACAAGTTAAAAATGACTTTTTTTTGACAAAATGGAGTGATTCAATCAGCAATTTTCGTTTGGAAATTTTTGAAATAAGATGTTTAGGATTACAAGGATTTTGGGAGTGCTCATTGCATTCTTCAACCGAAAGCATCCTTCCAATCTTTGAAATCATGCGTATCCTATTTCAAAAATTTTCCAAAGCGCAAACTACTATCATTTTAGCAATTTAAGGGCTAAATCTTTCAAATTCAATCCATTAAAAGTGCCAGAAGTCATTAATAGAAGATTCCTGCTTTTAAAAGATTGTTTTTCCAAATAAGCTACGAATGCTTGATTATCCGTGAAAACCTGCAAATTAGGATGTTTGAAAAAGGCTTTTACTTCCTCCGCACTCAAAGGTGGCATTTTTTTCATTTTAAACGTATGTTCATTGAAAAAAACGATGGCTTCATCGGCGGGATTCATCGCTTCTGCATACATGGGCAAAAAGGCTTTATTCAAAGAACTAAACGTATGTAACTCTAAACAAGCCAATAATTTACGTCGTTTATACTGCGCTTTCATAGCTGCAACAGTGGCTGCAACTTTGGAAGGCGCGTGTGCAAAATCTAAAAAAGCATGGGATGACGAAGTGGTTGCCAACGTTTGTAATCGTTTTGCAGCTCCTTTGAAATCTTGAATCGCGGTGAAAAAATCAATATCCGAAATTTCCAACGCTTTACAAACGTGATACGCCGCATTCAGATTGGACAAATTATGACCACCAAATACTTCAAGCGGCACTAAGTCTGAATGATTTTTTATATACGTTTTTCCTTTTTTGATGATGGAATCAAAGGCTTTGTATGGAGCCGTATGTGCAGGTACAGGCATTGATTTTACTAAATCAACCAACGCTTTATCATCGCCATAATAATATAAATGTCCTTGATTATCAATGGTTTGAATGAAATTTCGGAACGCATTGGTGTAACTATCTAAGGTTGGAAACACGTTGATATGATCCCAAGCAATGCCCGTAATGATGGCAATATGCGGTTTATAATGGGCAATTTTGGGTTGTAAATCAATGGGCGAAGACAAATATTCATCGCCTTCAATGACGATAATCGGCGCGTCTGAGAGGCGCACCATCGTTTCAAAACCTTCTAACATCGCTCCTACGAGGTAGTCAAAATCCAGTTTGCAATGTTTTAATACGTGCAAAATCATACTCGTCGTCGTCGTTTTGCCATGACTGCCTGCAATGACGACCCTTTTTTTAGCTTTTGCATGTTCGTACATGAAAGAAGGGTAGGAGTGGATTTTCAAACCCAACTCCTGAGCGCGAGCGAGTTCGGGATTATCTTTTCGGGCGTGCATCCCGAGAATCACCATGTCCAAATCGGCAGTAATTTTGGCTGGAAACCACCCAAAAGCAGCAGGTAATAAGCCATATTTCGCCAATCGCTCTGCGGCAGGATTATAAATTTCATCATCAGACCCTGTTACCTGATGCCCGTTTAAGTGTAATGCCAATGCCAAATTGTGCATGGCACTTCCACCCGTTGCAATTAAATGTATTTTCATAAAAAATGAATGGATAATGTTGGGGCAAAGTAAAACATAAAAATCAGAAAAAAAAAGGAGTCGCTCCGAAAATGAATGCGAAGCGACTCGTTGACTTGATTGTTGGATGACGTTTTGTGAACCAGAATTATGAGTTGAGAATTGATAGTTAACCACTTAGGTATTTAAAAAATAATTATTTCAAATGGAATTTTCATTCATCATAATCTGTCATTGAAAATTTTTAATACTCATCTTCGTTGAAAAAGAAATCATCTTTTCTCGGATAGTCAGGCCAGATGTCTTCAATGCCTTCAAACATTTCTGTTTCGTCATCTAACATTTGCAAATTCTCAATAACTTCCAATGGAGACCCAGAACGAATTGCAAAATCTATTAATTCGTCTCGGGTAGCGGGCCATGGAGCGTCTTCCAAATAAGAAGCCAATTCAAGCGTCCAGTACATTGCTTATGAAAAATTTTGTTAATTAAAACGAGTTATATAAAAAATAAAAAAAGGTTATTTATTTATAAATCAAAATTTAAAATAAATATATTATAAATTTGTTTCAAATAAATTTCAATTGAAATCGCTAAAAGATTGTGCCAAAAATTAGATTTTTGTAAAATCTTCTCGGTTTATAGACCTTAATAAGGTGCAAAAGTCACTGCATTTTTACAGCGATTTTACGGTTTTTTGAACCAATCAACGATTAATTTTGCTGCCCGTTCTGATGCGCCTGCATTACCGAGCCGTTGCCTAAGCGTAACATATTCTTGTCGAATAAGTTGAGGGTTTTGTAAAATAGTCGTTAACGCATGACGCAAATGTTGATAATTTAAATCCTTTTGAATCAATTCTTTAACAATTTCTTTATCCATAATGAGGTTAACCAAAGAAATATATTTTAGTTTAACCAATCGCTTGGCAATCGCAAACGAAATTGCTCCGCCTTTATAGCAAACCACTTGTGGCACATCGAACAACGCTGTTTCCAAAGTGGCTGTACCTGATGTAACGAGTGCGGCGGCGGCGTGTTGCAATAATCGATAGGTTTCATTCGGAATGATTTTAACAACCCCCAAATCAATCCCATTTTGGGTTAAAACATTGTGATACAAAGAGATAGGTTGCGAAGGCGCGCCCGCGATGACAAATTGATAGTTGGGAAAATCATTTACGACACTCAACATTTGCGGCAAAACAGCCAAAATTTCTTGTTTTCGGCTACCGGGGAGCAAAGCTACAATTTGTTTATCATTTAAACCTTTTTTTGTTGACCAATCGGGTGTTTTTGAGGTTTGCGCAATCATATCCAACAACGGATGTCCCACAAAATCGACTTGATAATCATATTTTTGATAAAAATCTTTTTCAAAAGGTAAAATGACCAACATTTTATCCACGATTTGTTTGATTTTATGAACCCTTGACGTATGCCAAGCCCAAATCTGTGGAGAAATATAGTAAAATACAGGAATGTTTTGCGTTTTTGCCCAAGCCGCAATTCGCAAATTAAAACCGGGATAGTCAATTAAAATCAGCGCGTCAGGTTTGAAATTGGCAATATTTTGTTTACAAAATTGAATATTTTTAAAAATCGTTCTCCAATTTTTGACCACTTCCACAAAACCCATGAATGCCAAATCTTTATAATGTTTGACCAAATCCGCGCCTGCTGCTTCCATTAACTCACCGCCCCAACAACGCATTTCCGCCTGCGCATCCAACTGATGCAACGCTTTGATGAGATTTGAACCATGCATATCCCCAGAGGCTTCCCCTGCAATTAAATAATATTTCATTGATTATCAATTATTTATGTTTTTGAATTGTAACTTTCAGCAATTTGTGCTTTGAAAAATGCCGATACTATTGGAACACAGATAACGCGGATTGGGCGGATTTGCACAGATTTTTTATTTTATACAAAATTTTATTTTAATTTAATCGAAAAAAAATCCGTGCAAATCCGCCCAATCCGTGTCATCCGCGTTCCAATTGTATGGGCTTTTCAAAGCTAAAGCGGCTTAGTAAACTTGCATTTTGTATCCATGATTGATAAAACAGCAAAAAAGACCCAATAATGCCTAAAATTCATAATATCTGTAACCATTGCTTCGCTCGCCATAAAAATTAAAACACTGCCCAAACCAAGTATAAACCATTGTTCAGATAGCAAACTATTTTTCTTAACTTGTCGAAAGGTCGTAAAAATGCCAAACACCAAATACATCAATGCCGTAAAACCCAATAATCCCAATTCGGATAACGCACCCATATAACTGGAATGTGGGTCAAATGTTTCTAAATAATTGGGATACAAGCCTTTAGCTTTTTGCTCACCACAAAAAGATTCAAAATTACCACCACCAAGTCCTGTGATAGGATGTTGTAAAAAGGCTTTAAAAGCATTTTGTTTTAAAAGCGTATAAGTCGTGCGAATGAGATAAATATTGCCTATTTTGACATAAGGTATTGCTTCGGAACGATGATAAAAATGCCTTTTTTCTAAGGGCAAAGCATCGTATTTTGTTGTATCCATGACAATAAAATGCGTCATAAACACAAAAAAAATTAAAATCATCGCCACACTAACGGTTATAATTTTGGGAATCCATCGATGATTTTTATAAAAAAATGAATCAATTAACCACAAAAAACACGCGCTTAACGCAACAATGGATTTGGTAAACGTCAATATTTCTACCATACTCATGCAGCTAAACGCAATCCATTCAAAATGGGAAAGATTTTTAGGATTCATCCGACTTTTAATGCCCAAAACAAGGAGACAAACGCCCATAAAACTCGCTAACATCACAGGATGACTCGTAAAAGCAAACACTCTATACACGTCTCCCAAATAAGGATAATTGATGTAAAGTCGCGCCGTAAGCGTTTCAATATGCATAAAAGTTGCCATAAACCAACCCCCTAATCCAATAACCGCCGTGATAAACCCCGAAATAACAAAAAAGCGCGTCGTAAAATCAAGGATATTATAAGGTGTATTTTGAAAAAACAGCCTCATCATTAGGTAAAAGGTCATCAAATAGCCTAAACCAATCATTTCAAGGATGGATGCACGCGTGCAATGCACCAAACACGAACAACACACTGCCGCGCAAAAAGCAAGGATGCCTTTATCAATAGCGGTGAAATGCCAATTTTTGAGTTCATGAATGGTTTTGGAAAAGCCAAAATACGCCCCAAAAACGATGCTGATAAACAAAAATAAAATTTCAGGCAATTGCAATTTGTCTCCTAAATGAGGCAAATTTAAAAACGCATTGGAAGGAATGGCAATTAGGTATGCAGCAAATAACGCATATAATAATTTTTCTAAGGAAAAAGTGGATTTCATGTTGGTATTAAAAATCATGTTGCTTTAAAAAATTGGATAAAAGTAGGCAAATATCTTACAAAATCTTCTTTTTATAAAAAAAGTTGGCATAATAATCCTTTTATTGAAAATAATACATCCATCCTAAAATAATTAGACGTAACTTTGCGGAAATTTTCAGTCTAAGACGTAGTGAATAACCCTTTTTATGGTGTTTAGATTTTTTTAAACATATAAAAAATTTCAATACTTAAACAGACTCGAAAATCAGAGGTTTTGTGGTTCTGAATGATGTGGCGTTAAAACCCAACCATTCAAAATGGCAGGACGGCTTATCAAATCTGGTTTTTTATTAAAAAATTTTAACAAAACAGGCAAAAGATGCACAGAATATTGTTTAATCCTTTTAAAAAAGCAACGCAATCATGGTAACATAATCAGGACTATTGCTGTATCCGCGTTGTCTTTTGCCTGCCGCAAGAAAACTGCTGGTAGATTTTGGAGCTTGCCGCCCGAATCTATCAGGCACTGTTTTAAAACCATTGAATGGAAAAAAAATTAATTGAGGTAGCAAAAGAATTTAACGTCAGCAAGGACAGCATCGCTGATTTTTTGACCAGCAAAGGGTATCAAATCGATAATCGCCCGATTGCAAAGGTCACAGACCCGATGTATGTGGAATTGACGAAAAAATTCCAAGATTCGCTTTCTGAAAAGAAAAAAGCAGAGCAAATCTCCATCGGAGAGCGTGATAGGCATCGCCATCACCACCAAAATAATGGGCAACATTTGCCTAAAAAGGATTTGTCGCACTTGCCACCAAAAAAAGAATCTTTGCTAGTTACTCAAATGCCTACCAAAAATGCGGAAGCCAACCCAACCAATCAGAATGGTTCGGTCGTTGCACCGCCTGTCGCGCCCATTGCCTTGCCTACGCCGCCTGTGAGCGTCGAGGAGAAAAAAGTCGCGATTCCACCTGTCGTTCCGAATGGGTCGGACAAGGAAAAAGATAGAAAAATACCAGATTTGAGACAACTCCCTGGTTTGCGTGTCATCGGTAAGATTGACCTTACACCGCGCAAAAAGGAGGTGCCGCCACCGCCGCCACCCGCCCCTAAAAAAGAGGAGCGCAATGAACGGAATGATAGAAATGACCGTCCAAACGACCGTCCGAATGACCGTCAAGACCGTCCGAATGACCGTTCTAATGAAAACGGAGACCGTAATAACGACCGTCGGAATGATAACTATAACAGGGGCGATAGAAACGACCGAAATGATAGAGACCGCGATAGAAATCGGAATCGAGACCGCGATAACCGTAATGGGGATAACCGCAATCGACCTGAAGTCAAGGCGGAGACTCCGCCTGTCGCGCTGCCGCCTGTTAAAGTAGAGCCTGTTGTGCCAGAAAAAGTCGTTGAAGAACGCATTGAGCCAGAATTGGTGCGTGCGGACATCCCACAATTGAAGGGTTTGCAAATCAAAGGCAAGATTGATTTGACGCAAATTTCGCCTTCTGAAAACCGTGAAAGAAATGGTCGCAGACGAGATAGACGCGACCGTGACAGACGGGGTGGACAAGGACAAGGTATGAATCAAGGGATTGGACAGGGTACGAATCAAGGAACTGGTACGAATCAAGGACAAAATACAACAGGTGGTCAAAATAACCCATCTGTTAATGGCGAAAATCGCAATCAAGTTGGTGGTGACCGTAATCAAGTTGGTGGTGACCGCAATCAAGTTGGTGGTGACCGCAATCAAGTTGGTGGTGACCGTAATCAAGGCGGTGACCGCCGTGATAGAGATAGAAATAGAGACCGCAATCGCAACAATGATAACCGTCCGCCAAATCAACCTCAAACAGGTACAGACGCGGATAAGGATAAAGTCATTATCATCCCACAAATGACGACGGCGCAACAAACGGGGCAGCCGAGTGAAGAAGCGCGGAAGCGCAGACGCAAGCGTCGTAAAGTTTCGGCGGATGGGGTGAATATTCAAGGTCAAGGTGGCGAAAACCGCAATCAAGGTCAAGGCGGCGATAATCGCAATATACAAGGTGGTGGTGAAAACCGCAATCAAGGCGGCGGTGAAAACCGCAATCAAGGTAGTGGTGAAAATCGCAATCAAGGTAGCGGTGAAAATCGCAATCAAGGTCAAGGCGGCGATAATCGCAACCAAGGTCAAGGTACGAATAATAATAATTCGCAAAATCGCGGTATAGGCGGACAAGGTACGAATAATAATAATTCGCAAAATCGCGGTCAAGGTGGCGGCAATTATCAAAATCGTCAAGGCGGTGGTGGTGATAATCGCAATCAAGGTCAAGGTACGAATAATACGAATAATAATTCGAGCCAAAATCGCACACAAGGCGGCGGACAAGGTGGCAATAATCAACAAGGTGGGGGCGGTTATCAAAATCGCAATGCACAAGGTGGTGGTGGTTACCAAAATCGTCCGTCGAATAATACAGGTACTGGCACGAATCATAATTCAGGTACTAATAACAATAATAACAGAGGCGGTACTGGTGGTGCTAATTTCCCTCCACGTCGCGATGATGCTCCAAAAGAAATCACGCAAAAGCATATTGACGATAAAATCAAAGAGACGATGGCACGTTTGTCTGTTGTTTCCAAGAATAAAGGTCAAAAGATTCGCCGTGATAAACGCGAAATCCGTCGGGAGAGAGAACAACAACGCCGTGATGATAAGGAAATCGAAAAATTGCAAGTAGCGGAGTTCATCTCGGTTGCGGATTTGGCAAGTTTGATGAATGTTTCCGCGCCGCAGGTCATTACGACTTGTATGGGCTTGGGCATCATGGTTTCCATCAATCAGCGTTTGGAAGCGGATGTGATTGAGATTGTGGCGGCTGAATTTGGACATGAAGTCGAATTTGTGTCTGCTGAGGAGCAAATCACGGATGCATTGGTGGAAGAAGTCGATGACCCGGCAGATTTGGAAGACCGCGCACCTGTTGTAACGGTGATGGGACATGTGGATCATGGTAAAACATCGTTGTTAGATTACATCAGAAGTGCAAAAGTGGCTCAAGGCGAAGCGGGTGGTATCACGCAACACATTGGGGCTTATGAAGTGGTGACGAAAGATGATAAAAAAATTACCTTCTTAGATACACCCGGTCACGAAGCGTTTACAGCGATGCGGGCGCGTGGTGCGAAAGTGACGGATGTGGCGGTAATTATCATTTCTGCGGATGATGATATTATGCCTCAAACGAAAGAAGCGATTAGTCACGCACAAGCGGCGGGTGTTCCGATGGTTTTTGCCATCAACAAGATTGATAAACCGGGCGCAAATCCTGAAAATATCAAACGCCGATTGTCTGAAATGAATATTTTGGTGGAAGATTGGGGTGGTAAATTCCAATCACAAGATATTTCGGCTAAGAAAGGTACGAATGTAGATTCGTTGTTAGAGAAAATTTTATTAGAAGCGGAGATTTTGGATTTGAAAGCGAACCCAAATCGAGCAGCGATTGGAACTGTCATTGAAGCGTCTTTGGATAAAGGACGCGGTTATGTAACCAAAATGTTGGTTCAAAGGGGTACGTTGAAGATTGGGGATGCAATGGTTGCAGGTGAACATTCGGGCAAAGTGAAAGCGATGTTCAATGAACGCGGCAAGCGTTTAAAAACAGCAGGGCCATCAACACCTGTTTTGGTTTTAGGATTAAGCGGTGCGCCACAAGCGGGTGAGAAATTTAAAATCTTACCAAGTGAGTCGGATGCCCGTGAAATTGCTACGAAACGAGCGCAAATCATTCGCGAACAATCCACACGGTCTGCAAAACGCATCAGTTTGGACGAAATTGGTCGTCGTTTGGCACTCGGCAATTTCAAAGAGTTGAATTTGATTGTCAAAGGTGACTTTGATGGTTCGGTGGAAGCGTTATCGGATTCGTTGTTGAAACAATCGCAGACAACCGTTCAAGTAAAAGTGATTCACAAAGCAGTGGGTCCGATTACCGAATCGGATGTTTTGTTAGCGTCTGCATCGGATGCGATTATCGTTGGTTTCCAAGTCCGTCCTTCCCCGATGGCGCGGAAATTGGCAGAGCGCGATGGCGTGGAAATCAAAATGTACTCTATCATCTACGAAGCGATTGATGAAATCCGTTCGGCGATTGAAGGTATGTTAGAGCCGACCAAAGAGGAGAAAATGATGGGACAAGTTGAAGTCCGTGAGATTTTCAAAATCAGTAAAGTCGGAACCATTGCAGGTGCTTATGTAACCGAAGGCAAGATTATGCGTAATTCATTGATTCGCGTGATTCGTCAAGGCATTGTTGTATTCCCGATGAAAGAGGGTGCAATAGGTCAATTGGCATCGCTCAAGCGGTACAAAGATGATATGAAAGAAGTCAAATTCGGTTTTGAGTGCGGTTTGATGATTGATAATTACAACGATATTCAAATCGGAGATGTGATAGAAGCGTATGAAATCATTGAGGTCAAACAAAAAATGATGTAAAATAGTATATAAAAAGCAAAAAAAAAAGACGTTGGCAACAACGTCTTTTTTTTTTGAAACCATGATATGTTATGTATAAAATCTTCTTTTTGCAAAGAATATTAAAATATTTGCATAACTTTTGCAAAAAATCCAGCAAATGTGTCCTTAATTCTTATTTTTTCTAATTCCTGATTCAAATAATCATTTTCTCCATACTCCGATGTGGAATCCCCACTTCTTCAAAAGGTGCTCCGAATATCGTATAATTCAATTTTTCATAAAATGGCACTGCTGTCTCGCGGGCGTGCAGCACTATTTTTTCAAAACCTTTTGATTTGGCAAATACTTCACTATACGCAACTAATTGTTTTCCAACACCTTGTCGCTGCACATGGCTATCGACCGCCACCTGCCGCATTTTCATATATATACCATTTACATCAGGGGTCAAAATCAAAACACCGATTAAATAAGCACGGTTATCATAACAGCCGAGATGAAAGTCAGCATATTCTGTTGCCAAAAATTCGACCGAAAATTCCAAGCCTAACGGACGGCGCAATACATCATATCGAAGGCGCACCGCTTCATCATATTCGGGCGTGCCATATTCTATTGGGATAATTTGCATGATTCCAGATTTTAATGCTGTTGAAAAACGAAATGGGACGATTCCCAACTTTTCAAAAACGCTTTTTGATTTAATTTTAATAAAGATTTGCCTTCTAAGGCTTCCATTTCTTTAAAAAAATGAACAACATTTTCCGTTGCCATATTGCCTGTGAGGTCATCTTTCGCCATCGGGCAACCGCCAAAACCCCGCATCGCAGCATCAAATCGGTTGCAACCATTTAAATACGCCGCTTCCATTTTCTCACGCCAATTATGGGGTTCGGTGTGTAAATGCGCCCCAAACTCCAAATTTGGATACGCTTTTATCAAATGACGGAATAAATACGCAATTGTCGTCGGATTAGAAACGCCAATTGTATCTGAAAGCGAAAAAATCGTAATGCCTTCTTTCGATAATTCATGTACCCATTTTAAAACCACTTCTGCATTCCAAATATCTCCATACGGATTGCCAAAACCCATCGAAATATATAAAACCAATTGTTTGTTGTTTTTAACGCAAAGTTCTTGAATTGCCTTAACCCGTTCTAAAGATTCAACAATCGTAGCATTGGTATTTCTAATTTGAAACGTTTCGGAGATGGAAAAAGGATAACCCAAATATTGAATTTGGGCATGGGTTGCGGCTTCGGCTGCCCCGCGTTCATTGGCTACAATGGCTAATAAACGGGTTTTTGTTTTGCTTAAATCTAATTTTTCCAATACTTCTACGGTGTCTCGCATTTGAGGAATCGCTTTTGGAGACACAAAACTGCCAAAATCAAGGGTATGAAATCCGACTTTTAATAAAAGATTAATATAATTTATTTTGGTTTCTGTTGGAATAAACGTTTTCAAACCTTGCATAGCATCTCGCGGACATTCAACAAGTTGTATCATTTGTAATGTTTTTAAAATCGGATACAATTGGAGCGCGGATGACGCGGATAGGGCGAATTTGCACGGATTTTTTATTTTATATAATTTAAATGGACTATTATTTTGTATAAAAAATAAAAAAATGGACTATTATTTTGTATAAAAAATAAAAAATCCGCGAAAATTCGCCCTATCCGCGTTATCCGCGTTCCAATTGTACCCGATTGTGTACCTTAACGCCCTTATTTAAAAAGCCCACTCGCTTTCATTTCCTCGAAAGTCGGCAATTGATTGATATGCCATTTTTGAACAATTCGTCCTTCTTTCAACAAAAAAACGCCCGGATTAGAACGAATCATGGTTTCTAATAATTTCTCATCGCCCGTGTAAAACGGATAACCTGCTTGTACATCATGCCTGAAATCTTCAATTTCGCGGTCGCCCGCATGCACTAAGGCACCTGTTTTGTAACCCGATTTTTCAGCCGCTTCCAATAATGGATTTAACTTGGCAGTGAATAAATCGCGTTGTTTTTTAGGAAACGAGTATGCGTAAAACGTTTCTTCTTTTTGACCTGCTTTTAACATCGTTTTTTTCAATTCAATCTTGTCTCCAACTCGGATAGAATCCACTTTCCAAGTCGTATCAGGCACGGTAATCGTTTTTTTCACCGATTTGCTCTCCAAATGATAGGCAACCACCAAAAATAAGTAATTTTTTTCATTTAAAATATCCTCTGTCAACTCATTATCGCCTTTGTTATCATAAATGTTGAAATCGCTTACTTTCGTGCGCGGAATCGACGCTTCGGTTTTCACCCAATCTTCCACTTTAAACGTGTCCGCAGGATAGATGCCCGCCGTAAAACCATCCATATATTGCTGATAAGGCACATTTTTATGCTCTTTCGTAACCACATTGTACAAATTCGCACTCAGGATTTTGACCTCATTTTGCGCTTTGGTTTCAGCTGCTTTTTTGGCTTTCAAGTCTGTGCCAATCGTAAAAGGGCGAAAATCAACACAAGGTTCATCCCAAAACGCATTTTGAATGCAAAAAATCGTCGAAACCAACAAACTCGTGCCAACTAAAATGTTGCGAAAGCGAACTGGAAACAAATTATGAGCTGATTTGTTGATAAAAAATAAGAACAACAAAGCAGGAATCATTAAACCCAAATCTTTGAAAAACGAAATTTTAGGATGTAATTTCAAAAAATCACCAAAACAACCGCAATCAGTGACGCGCATATTGGTTTCTTTGAAATTGCCCCACATTTTCCCATCAAAAAAGTTGGCATCTCTTGGCACAAAACCGGTCAAATACGTGAATCCTGTCAATGCCGTGAAAAAGATAATAATGAGGAAAAATAACCAAGCAGCCGTTTTGGGTTTCGACCCCAGAATAAGCATAATGCCGATAACAATTTCAGCCACAATCATTAATATAGAGAAAAATAATGCATATTCCGACATCATTGGAAATAAACCTGCTATCGGTTTCAAGGCACAACCTTTTGCCGTTTCCTCGAAAGCTCCAAAATAATCTTTCATTTTGAAAGCCGTTCCTATCGGGTCAATCGCTTTCACTACGCCCGAAAAGACGAACCACACACCTACAAAATATTGCAAAAAACTCATGAATACGCTGCGGTGTGCGCCTGCACGAACCGTTATCCAGGTTAAAGCGGCGGCAATTGCGCCAAAAGTCAATAATAAAGTATAAATTGTCATATATTCTATTTAAGTTGGTTTAAAATAGATTTTTGCTTGTTTTACGATATTGTTAAAATAGAGCTGTTCATTTCCAAAAATAGTTCATTCAAAGACGGTTTTAAATCCAAATAGGATGCAAAGGTAAAATAAAAATCTAAAAAGATGGGTTGTTCCTTTTGGAATCATCCACAAGCACATCACCGACTTGAATCGTCGCTTCCATCGCCCAAAGCCAACGTTTATAATTCCAAATAACGTTTTGACCAAAATAAATTTTGCGATTCCGCTTTCTATACGTCGATAGCATGGCTAATGGCTCTTTGTCTGCCGCAACAACACCCGTATCAGGGTCAATTGTCGTCATAATACAACGCGCACAAGGTTTGACACCCATAAAATGGAGTTCATTAATCCGAAAATTTGACCAATTATCTTCTTCATGTGGTTGTCCGCCCGAAAAAATGATATTGCCTCGAAAACGGCGCATGCTGATTTTGGATTGATTATCATCATTATATCTATTTTTTAAATCATCCAAAGATGCTTCCCCAACAATTAAAATCGGATAAGCATCTGCAAAACTGACCATATCATTTCCCGTATTAAACGATGCTTCTACACGCCGTTCTGTCTCATCGGGCATTGTAACTAATTGACAATCAATGCCTAATGCAGTACTCAAAATTTGGTCTGCCTTTTTGGAAACAAGCGCGGCTTCACAATGGTCATCCCAAATCTCCACCATTTTGCGCTCGCCTGTTTTTTCATCAATGCCTACTTTTAATAAAGTTTGATTAGAAATTTTATCTTCGATAACTAATTGATTATCAATGATAAGAGCTCGAAAAAGTGCCATTTGTGGATGGTTGCGCTGCGTCAAAAATACGCCGTCTGCATTCACTAACATCCAACGCCTATCGTATTGAAGTCCGCGCTGTTCAACCACTGCGGAAGTGGTGCTATAACCATCGAACGATTTTACAGGATAAATATTAATTTGCGTTACGAGTAACATATTATTTTAAAATTTATGATTTGTCAAATTGTGGTACCATTGGAACGCGGATGACGCGGATTTTGCAGATTTTCGCGGATTTTTTTCATGGATTAAAAAAATCCGCTTGTGGTACCATTGGAACGCGGATGACGCGGATTTTGCAGATTTTCGCGGATTTTTTTCATGGATTAAAAAAATCCGCGAAAATCTGCAAAATCCGCGTCATCTGTGTTACAATTATATTTTAGAGTACATTTTTAATTTGAATCAATTGCGCAATGATACTGAGTGCAATCTCTTGTGCTGTCCGCGCCGAAATCGATAAACCAATCGGTGAATGGATTCGCGCAATTTGAGTTGCATCAAAACCCATTTCAGTAAGCCTTGCGACTCGTTTTTGGTGCGTTTTGCTGCTGCCCAATGCACCAATATATTTAATATCACTATTTAAAAAAAGTTCAAGAGCTTGGTCATCAATTTTGGGGTCATGCGAGAGAATGACCGCGTAATCATGCCTGTCCAACACCATATCTGCCAAAACTTCTGCAGGCCAGGCTTCTAATAATTCGTCAGGTGCGATTTCAAAACGAGTTCGCTTGGTGAAAATACCGCGCGGATCTATGACAATTGTTTTAAAATCAAAATCTTTCGCAAAACGCACTAAATCCACTGTAATATGCGCCGCACCGACGATAAATAAACGCGGTTTCTTTGGAAAAACGCGTATAAAAACGGTTTCGCCGCTACTTGCAGTTGCAATACCTGTTTGATTAGAATGATATTTTTGCGTTAGAACTTGCTCTAATTGCTTATCGCTTGCTTGCAAAACCCGATTTTCCGCGTCTGGAAACCAAATTTGATGCTTTCCCGTTACCAAATGCGTTATCAAAACCACACTTTTATCGTTTTCAAGGGCATCTGAAAGTTGATTCCAATGATTTTTATCTTCAAAAGCTATAAATTTTTCAATCCAAATCGACACTTTTCCGCCACAACTCAGCCCAACCGTCCAAGCATCATCATCCGAAATCCCAAATGTTTTTTGAATGGGTTGCCCTGTTTGGAGGACTTCTAAACCCAATCGCATCACTTCGCCTTCGATGCAGCCGCCCGAAACCGAACCTGCTATCGTCTTATCCGCAAAAATCGCCATCACCGAACCCGCAGGACGGGGCGAAGCACCCCAAGTTGCCGTTACGGTGGCTAATGCAAAGCATTGATTATCAATGACTTTTTGTTTTAATAATGGAAATATTTCTTTCATTCTTCGTTTAAAGGTCAACTTTGATTGCGCCTGATTTTGAAACAAAGGTAGTTTAAAAACAGAAAAGTCCATTAGAAAACGAGCATTTTTGTATTTTTTACAAATAATAGAATAGATTTGCACTGCTTTTGACTTCAAATGCAATTTTTTTTTGTTAAGAAATTGTCAAAAAGAGCAAAATTGAACGTTTTTTTCAACAAACAGCGTTCTAAACAACGGTCTTAATTGTACAATCGCAAAACCATCCATAGCTAACTCATTTCAAAAATGATGCAATTGAAATTCATTCGTTCCACGAGTCTTTGCCTGCTGTTATACGGCGGTTCGGTCGGCGCACAGCAAACGACCGTTTTTACAGAGGCAAATCTGGCGTATAAACGCGGATTAGATTTTTTTGAAAAAGGGATTTACGGAGCCGCACAGCGCGAGTTTCAAGTTTCCTTAGACCAATTACGCCCTGCTGTAGAGCCAGAAAGTAAGTTATTACGCGGTCGCGCCGAATTATATTTGGCAAAATCAGCCGTCCGAACAGGTCAACCCAATGCCGAACAATTGATTGCGGATTATATTCGCAATTATTCGCCTGACCCATTAGCAAAACAGGCGATTGTCGAAATGGGCAATTATTATTACAATGCTCAAGAATTTGATAAAGCGTTGCGTTTTTTTGAAATGCTGAATGATTCTGAAATATCGGGCGATTTGCGTACAGAAGCCTATTTCAAAAAAGGATATGCGTATTTTGTACGCAAACAATTCCCAAAAGCAAAGGCTTGTTTTGAGCAGGTGAAGGAGAAAGATGGGGAATATTTCTATCCTGCCAATTATTATTACGGGATGACGGCTTTTTTTGAAAATAAATTTGATGAAGCCATCAAGAGTTTCCAACGCGTCGAAAAAAGCAAAACCTATGCGCAATACATTCCTTACTATCTGACGCAGATTTATTTTGCACAACATGATTACGATAAAGTCATCACGTATGGCACTCGCGCCGCGCAAGACCCTAAATTGCGCACGGGTCGGGAATTGAATCAATTGATTGGGCAAGCGTATTTTGAGAAAAAAGATTATCCAAATGCTGTGAAATATTTGGAAGTCGGTGGAGAAGGCAATAATAAAATGCGGGAAGAAGATTTTTATCAATTGGGTTTTGCCCAATATCGGGTTGGAAAATACGTCGAGGCAGGTAAAAATTTGGAAAATCTCAACCGAACTGCCAATAAAATGGGGCAAAATGCTTTGGTCATGTTGGGCGATTGCTATTTGCGGACGGGCGATAGGGGCGCGGCGCGGAATGCGTTTGCGACTGCCTCTCGGATGAATTTTGATGCGGCGGTTCAGGAAGATGCCTTGTTCAATTATGCCAAATTGAGTTATGAATTAAAATATATTCAAGATGCGGTGAATGGTTTGGAAGGGATTCCTGCGGGCAGTCGTTATTATACGGATGCGCAAAATTTATTGGGCGATTTATTGTTGCAAACGCGGGATTATGAAGGCGCGATTAAAACCATTAACGGGATTCAAAATAAAACTGCTAAAATTCGGGAAGCCTATCAAAAAGCCTTGTTGTATCGCGGGATTCAGTTGATGCAGGATAACAAACCTGCGGATGCGAAAAGTTATTTTGAACGCTCTTTGTCCGAATCCATGAGTACGGAAGCTAAAGCGATTGCCAATTTTTGGTTGGGCGATATTGCGAATACTCAAAAAGATTATGCGACAAGCCAACGTTACATGAGTCAATTTTTGACTTTGGGGAAAGGATTGCGCACGTTGCCAGAAGATGCTTCGATGAATTTGGGTAATTATATTCAAGGTTATAATTATTTGAAACAAAAAAATTATCAATCGGCTTTGGATTATTTCAAAGAAGCCGTTTCGGGTATCAAACGCGATAAAGCAACGATTTATGGCGATGATATTAAACAAAATGTTTTAGGAGATGCCATTTTGCGGGCAGGCGACTGTATGTTTAAACGCAATAAATATGATGAAGCGTTGAAATATTATGATGAAGCCGTGACGAATCAATACGCAGGTTATATTTACGCGTTGTATCAAAAAGGGATTATTCAAGGTTTGCGGAATAATAAAGTGGAGAAATTGCTCGCTTTGGATAAAATTGCAGACCAATATCCTAATTCGGAGTTTGCACCTGCGGCGTTGTTAGAAGCGGGCGCGACGTATCAAGAAATGAATCAATTGGATAATGCGACACGGGCATTGAACCGATTATTGAATGATTATAAGGGCAAAACCGATTTGGCAGTGCCTGCGTTGATGCGTTTGGGTTTGATTGCGAGCAATCAGGGCAATCAAGAACAAGCGGCAAGTTATTACAAACAAGTTTTTCAACATCAGCCGAATGCGGTGGATGCAAAAGCGGCTTTGGAGCGTTTGGAAGACATTTATGTACACGATTTGAATCGTCCTGATGATTATTTTACCTTTTTGAAAACGGTTCCGGGTATGACGGTGGATGGAATGCAGCAAGATAATTTGTTATTTAAATCTGCCGAAACGCAGTATGAACAAGGCAATTATGACCGCGCTGTGTCGAGTTTTACCACCTATTTGACGCGTTTTCCGAGTGGTGTCAATGCGTTACAAGCCTATTACGATAGGGGCGAATCTTATGCCATTTTAAAACAATATGATGCGGCGTTTACCGACTACGAAACGGTGGCAAATCGCGGTACAGGGAGCAAATATTATTTAAAAGCATTGGGCAAAGCGGCTTTGATTGCTTACAATGGTGGTAAAAATTTTGCAAAAGCCTACGAATTATATGACCGTTTAGAAAAAGCGGCTACGACCGAAGAACAAAAATTTGAAGCTCAATTGGGTGCAATGCGTTCCGCTTACCGCATCAATCGGACGGATGCGGTGTATGATATGGCAACAAAAGTCGCTAATAATCCGCGTGCAACGAAAGAACAAGCAGCGATTGCGAGTTTGTATTTGGGCAAAATTGCATTTGATAGAAAAGATTATGCTAATTCCAAAACAGCCTTATTGAAAGCGATTGCAACGTTGAAACCTGACGAACAAACGGCAGAAGCAGAATTTTTAGTTGCGTCGATTGATTATGCACAACGCAATTTCGATGCCGCTTTGGATAGATGCGATAGAGCGAGTCAAAACAGTACTTCTCAATACTGGTCTGCAAAATGCGTTGTTTTACAATCAGATATATATGCTGATAAAAACGATTTGTTTAATGCACGGGCGGCATTGGAAGCCGTGATTGATAATTTTAAAGATGATTCCGATGCACACATGAAAAGTGTTGTTTCGGAAGCGCGGGCTAAATTAAAATTATTAGAAGAAAAAGAAAAGAAAAAATCGCGGATTGACCCGAATAAAAATAATGGTATCATCGAGTTAGATAATGGAAAATAAGCTAAAAAAGGAACGACAACACCCTTTGGAGGGTTTAAAACCCTCCAAAGGGTTGGTGAAAAGGGTTGATAATCATTAAGATAAATTTAATTAAAATGAACAAAAATTTCTCAATTTTATATATTTGTCTTTGTGCTATCACAGCACAAGGTCAGAAGACAGGTGGTAGCGTTCAAGACCAAAGCCAAGAAGTGATTAAAAATTTCGATGCGCGGTTGATTGAAACGGAAAAAGTGAGGACTACGCCTTACCTGCCTGCGGTGGATACGAGTGTTCGTGCGCAGACGTATAGTGTACCGAATCGCAGCGTCAATCTGGATTATTTGCCGCCGAAGTTGCGCCCTGTTGCGATGAAAGTCGAGGCATTACCGCCGCAATATGATGGTTATGTGAAAGCAGGTTATGGGATGCCCAATTCGCCCTATTTCGATGCGGCGTATCGCTTGACCGAGCCTAAAAAATATAATTTAAATCTTAAATTAAAACATCACGCGGCTGATTTCAAAACCATTGCGAATCAACGTTTTGCAACAACAGGTGGTGATATTTCGGGTTCTTTCTTCGCGCCTAAAAATGGTTTAGCAGTCGATGGGCAAGTGGGTTTTAAACAAGATGCACAATGGTATTATGGTTACAATCACGCCAAAGATACGTTTAATAGTGATGCATCGCGGCAACATTTCAACTTGTTTAATATCGGTGCGAGTGTTTATAATGCGGCGAAAACGGCTGCGGATATTGATTATCGGGCGGATGTGAAATTTTATAATTTGTCTGATTTTCAAGGAATCCATGAAAATGAATTTGCACTGGATTTGAAAGCGACTAAATGGATTCAAGAAAAACATCCTATTGGCATTGCCTTGAAAGGCGAATTTTTAAGCAATGATACGGTGAGTAATGGTAAAACGCAGGATTTGAATACCTTACGCTTGCAACCTTTTTTCATCTATCATGCAGACCTATTCAAATTTAAAGTCGGGGCAAATTTAGGTTATTACAAAGATGATTTTTATCCAATGCCTGATTTGGAAGCGTCTGTGAATTTGGGGAGCATTTCGGCGTATGCAGGTTGGAAAGGTGATTTTATCCGTTATACGTATCGCAATTTGGCGACATACAATCCTTATGTCATCCCGCGCAGCAAGATTAATGTAGGGCAACAATTGGAATATTTTGGGGGTGTGAAAGGAGCTTTTTCGTTTTTGGATTACCAAATTCAGACGGGTTGGAGTACGTATCGCAATTTAGCATTATTTCTTGCGGATAGCACGGATAAGTTCAAACGCTTTAAAACGATTTATGATACGGTGGGCATTTTCAATGTTCGGGCAACGATTACGGCGCGTCCGATAAAAGATTTGGAAATTACAGGTACATTAAGTCAGAATGCGTATTCGCCGAATAAGGAAGAACGGGCTTGGGGTTTGCCTTCATTGGATTGGAATATTGCTGCAAAATACATGCTGTTGCCTGAAAAAGCCTTTGTAAAAGCCAATTTGTTTGTTCAAAACGGGGTAAATTACAAAAATGCAGCAGGTCAAGCCGATAGATTGGGTGCTTTATTCGATTTGAGTGTGGGCGCGGAATATTGGTTTGCCAAAAATATCGGTGCTTTTGTAGATGCCAACAATCTTTTGAATGTTAAAAGAGAACGGTGGTTCAATTATCCAACTTATGGATTGAATATTTATGGCGGGATAACAGCACGATTTTAAAAAATATAGGCTAAAAAAATAGTATAACGTTTGGAGGGTTTCAAACCCTCCAAACGTTGTTATTGATTGTTTAACATCAACCACTTACACCCAAGAGTATCCATGATTTACAAAATCGTCGTATCCAAAAAAGGCAATTCTTTTGGATAATCCGTTGTATAATGCAATCCGCGACTTTCTCGCCGTAAGGCAGCAGACCGCGTTATCAAATACGCAATCGTTATCAAATTGCGCAATTCGCATAATTGTGGAGACAATTTAGTGGCATGATACAAATCTTCCGTCTCTTGATATAAGATAAATAATCTATCTAATGCCCGTTTCAAACGCACATTCGACCGCACAATGCCAACATAACCAGACATAATTTCTTTTAATTCCTTCGTACTCTGCGTCATCAACACCAATTCTAAGGGGTCTGTCGTTCCTTCCGCATTCCAATTGGGAATGCCTTCCTTGATTTTAACCTTATCCGCGCGTTTCAAAACATCCTCCGAAATCCGATGCGCATAAACCAATGCTTCTAATAAAGAATTGGAAGCCAATCGATTCGCTCCATGCAGCCCTGTACAACTGCACTCACCACAAGCATAAATATTTTTAATTGAAGTCCGCCCATAAGCATCCGTTTGAATCCCGCCGCACATATAATGACAGGCTGGAACCACCGGAATCATTTGTTCCATCGGGTCAATGCCAATACTTTTGCATTTGTCATAGATGGTTGGAAAATGTTCATAAAATTTTTGCTTATCTAAATGCCTGCAATCCAAATACATACATTCCGTACCGCGCACTTTCATCTCGTTGTCAATCGCCCGCGCCACAATATCACGCGGCGCAAGAGAACCGCGTTCATCATATCGCTGCATAAATTCTTCGCCTTCTTTCGTCTTCAAAATGCCACCAAAACCGCGCACGGCTTCCGAAACTAAGAAATCGGGATTCTCCCCAGCAGGATTGTACAAAGCAGTGGGGTGAAATTGGACAAATTCCATGTTTTCAACCCGTCCCTTGGCGCGATAAAACATGGCAATCCCGTCCCCAGTAGCAATTCTTGGATTGGTGGTGTTTTTATAAACTTGACCAGTGCCGCCCGTTGCCATGATTGTCAATTTGGCTAAGAACGTTTCGATATGATTATTTTTTTTATTCAAAGCATAACAACCATAACATTCAATATCAGGCGTAACTCGATTGATATGATAACCCAAATGATGTTGCGTAATAATATCAACTGCGAAATAATGTTCTTCAATTTTAATATTTTCAAACTTTTTAGCTTCCGCAATCAAGGCACGCTGTATTTCCCAACCTGTTAAATCTTTAAAATGTAAAATCCTATTTTCGGTATGACCGCCTTCTCGACCTAAATCATATGCCGCGCCCTGTTTGTCAAACCGCGTTCCCCATTCGATGATTTCGCGGACACGCTCGGGTCCCTCTTTGACGACTATTTCAACGGCTTTTTTACCGCAAAGTCCTGCGCCCGCATCTAAGGTATCTGCAATATGTTTTTTAAAATTATCCTTTTCAAAATCCCAAACTGCCGCCACACCGCCTTGTGCATATCGCGTATTGCTTTCATTTTCAACGGTTTTCGTCAAAACGATGATGTTTAAATCAGGTCTTTTGCGAGCTGTTTTGATGGCGAAGGATAACCCTGCAATGCCACCGCCAATAACCAGAATATCGGTTGTCATAATTTTAAATAATTGGTTTTAGTTAAGAAAGCGCAAATCTATTTTTTTTTTAGCAAAAAGGCAGAAAAGAATCCCGTAAAAAATAGCCATTAAAATCATTGGGTCTTTTTTTGCAAAAAAAAATGAACAACACCCGCAGATGTTGCTCATAGCCAATGATATATGGTGTTTTAAATCATTTACACATTAATAAAACTAAAAATCTTCCACTTGTTCTTCGACCGCAATCTCTGTTGGTCCCGAAATAATGCGAAATTCAGTACGACGATTTTGTTTATGCTCGTCATCGGCACATTTAACGCCATTTTTACAATGATTGATAATTTGCGTTTCGCCATATCCCTTTGCCACAATCCGTTCTGAAACAACGCCTTTATTAATCAAATATTGTTTAGCACCATCTGCTCTTTTTTGAGACAAGATTAGGTTCGATGCGTCACTTCCTTGCGCGTCTGTATGAGAAGATAATTCAATGCGCATTTCTGGAAATTTTGCCATGATACCGTACAAATAGTCCAAAGATTGTTGCGCCAAATAGAAATTATCCATATCCATATCATTTGCTGCAAATTTACTTAACTTATAGTATATGTTGGGTAAATTAATTTTGTCCGTTTTAGTTAAAGTTTTTAACATTGGACGCAATTTCAACATTTTTTCAATTGTAATCGATTTATCAAAACCATTTGTTGAAAATTCGATGGTATCTGCAATACATTTGGCTCTTTCGCCAATCAGTACGTATGTTTTATTAACAACTAACTGCGTAAAAAGTTCATCGCCTGTACGAGATTCTGTTTTTCCACCTTTCTCTGTTAAACGATAAGTGACATTTTTCAAAGGCTTTTCTTTCAATTGTGCCAATGCTTTCAACGTTAATTTCACAGGTGCAGGCGGTGCTGCGGCAACTAATTGTTCCAAATTCAATCGTTTTTCATAGGTCATATTCTCCCGCAAACCGACTGTATTGAAATAAATCGTATCGGAAGCAAACCCATCTTTGGAAGCAACGACGCGATAGGATTTGTTCAAAGCCAAACCTGATAAAAATTCGTTATCAGGTGCTTTAAACCAATCCACTTTGCCCAATCCATTGCCTTCCACTTCCGCCAATTGGAACGTAATCCCGTCCAACCGCTTGCTGCCCGAAAATGCGTAGGCTTTCAAATCAGCCCTTGCTTGTTCGATTTGCAAAGAGAAAATATCGTCACAACAGGTTTTGCTTTTCAAAGATTTGGTTCCAACTCGATTAGACACTACAAAACCTTGCCCACCTTTGTTCATCGTGTAATACAAATCATCCGCAGGTGAATTATAACCTTTGCCCATATTTTTGGGCGCATCCCATTGCGCACCATTCCAATCAGCTGAAAATACGTCATAACCACCAATCCCGGGATGTCCATTGGAACTAAAATGCAATTTGCTCGCCGTATAAAAAGGCGTTTCTTCATTGCCTACCGTATTAATCACCGCGCCTAAATTCACAGGCGTATCATATACACCGTCTGATTTTTTAGTGGCATAGAAAATATCAAAACCACCTTTGGTTCCGGGCATATTAGATGAAAAATACAAAACTTCTTTTCCAAACAATTCACCGACACAAGGTTGTTTTGCAATATAATTGCCATTGATACCTTGCACTTCATTAGCAGGACTCCAATTACCGCCACTATTGAGGCAATAATAAATTTTACTATCACTTAAAGTATTGCCTTCCAATGCAGTACGTGTAAAAAATAAAATTTTACCATCTGGGGAAAGGTGTACATTCCCTTGATTCGTCGAAGGACGATTGACCGCATCACTCAACACTTCTGCTTCTGCCCAACCTCTTGGCGATTTAAACGCCCGATACACTTTCGCAAATGCATCGTCTTTGCCATCAAAAGCCGCGATTTCGGTTTTGCGATAAGCCGTAAAATACAACGCGCTATTTGCTACATCATACGTTGGTGAATATTCTGCATTGGGCGTATTTATCTTGTTAGGCATGTTTTCGACCAACAATTTCGCGTTTTCACGCAAACCTGCTGCCATTTTTGCCCCAATAATTTCATTTTTGGCTAAAATGATTTTATCCGCTTCTTTTGATTTTGCCAAAAAATCTTCCAATGCAACAATAGCATCATCATATTTTTCATTCATTTTCAAAACGCGACCATAATGAAAACCGGCATCAGGATATTCATTCGGATTGCCACCTTTGCGCTTGCCCGCCGTCAGTACCCGATTCAACCACGTTTCAGCCTTGACATAATCGCGCAAATTGTAATGCATCATCCCAATTTGGTACGCGACACTTTTATCTTTGGTCTTATCGTAATATTTTTCATACCAATCTAAGGCATTGTAATAATCTTTTTGTTCCATGCGTTCTTCGGCAACTTTGAGCATGATTTCATCACTGCTGCCCACAGGTTGCGCCAGCACGCCGATTCCTTGAAGGAATAAAGTCGTTGCGAAAATATATTTAAAAGAAGATTGGAGTCTCATTGTCATAAAAAATAGATGTTGTAAGAAATTAGGTGCTAAACAATTACGCATACACGGTTTGGAGGATTTAAAATCCTCCAAACCGTATTCTACGTTATGATTCTTAAAATCTTGGACACAAAATGACCGGTTTTACCGTCGGTTTTTTGTAAATCTTGCCTATATAACTTAACCCGACTTCAAACGCATCATAAACACCACCATTGCGCACGCCCGAAGTGGTCAAATCAAACGCTCCGCCGATTCTAAAGGGTCCCCAATCGGCACCTGCTAAAAACTGAATCGCATCGCCCAATCGCGCACCTGCCCCGCCGCGCAATATAATATTTCGTTTGGGGTCGAATTTATAACCTAATGTTCCTTGCACCGTTGTTTCATTCACGCCTGCAATGGTGCGGAACAATAAACCAGGTGAAACGATTAATTTTTTTCCGACATTTGCATCATATTGTGCATGTATATTGACGCGACGCGGCAATTTAGAAATGGTCGAAACCAAATTATAAGCTGCTGCATTTAAATGGTCAATGCTCACTCCTGCATTCAAAATGCCACTTTTAGAGGTATTCGTTAAGGAAACCCCGCCACTAATGTCTGTATAAGATTTGCCCCCTTCATTGATACTCAGAACATCAATGTTGGAACGACCATTATTGCGAATATATTCTTCCGAAATCAAGCGCGTTTCATCAATTCTGCGTTGTACAAAACCCACCCGCGCCCCAAAAGAAAGGACTGTAGCTCTTTTTTTGTCAAAAGCCATGTGATACGCGCCTGTAAGTCCTGCCAACGTATTCGTCAACATACCAATTCCAGCACGGTCTTGATAGGCTTGCGCCCCAATGCCAATCCAATCACCTTTGCGAAAGCCATTCATATTGAAATCTACGCCCGCCATCGGTGTTTGAAAACCATTCGTAATCTGATTCCATTGACTGCGATAGAGTGCGCTCAACCGATAAGTGCCATCAAAACTACCTGTTTGTGCAGGATTGGTGTTCGGAGCCACCATATTGAATTGGGTAAAATGGACATCCTGCGCCAACGCCGATTCGGTACGCGAAAGCAAGGTTGTAACGAAAAATAGGAGTAAATGTCTGTTAAATTTCATAGACATATCATTTTTTAATTTTTTTTTGAATGAGTTCTGTAACTTACGTTCCTGTTTATAGGAAACGCAAGTTTGTTTGCTATTTTTAACAATTTTTCTTATAAATATGGTGTAATTTATATTGGGTACGAAATTTATTGTAAAAATAGTAAAATCATTTATTTAAAAAAAAATTATAAGAAAAAAACTGAAAAAAAAGTTCACTTTGCAGCAAAAGGATTCTCTTGTTAAGTCATTTATTTGAATTAGGAATCCGATTTCTAATTCAAATATACTCAACAGAAAATGGTTTTGGGATACTTTTGTCTGAATGTAGATTGGGTGGATTTTTTTAATAAAAATCCACCCAATCCACATTCAGACAAAAGTATCCCAAAACCATTTTCCGTTGTGAATAAAAACGCAAATTGGGCAGATAAACGCTCTTTTTTTCAATTTTCACACTCAAAATTCGAGCGAGAATAGGTTTCGGAAACCTTCAAGGTTTCCGAAACCTAACACTGCGTAATATGAGTACATTATAAGTGCAAGGATGCTTTTCGCCCCAATAACACCTGTTCCGATTCTCTACGGTCAGGGTCTGCGACGCAACAATCCACAGGACAAACGGCTGCACATTGTGGTTCTTCGTGAAAACCCACTACATTATAAGTGCAAGGATGCTTTTCGCCCCAATAACACCTGTTCCGATTCTCTACGGTCAGGGTCTGCGACGCAACAATCCACAGGACAAACGGCTGCACATTGTGGTTCTTCGTGAAAACCCACACATTCCGTACATTTATCAGGCACAATATAATAAAAATCGTCCGAAACGGGAGCATTTGCCGCATCTGCTGCCACCACCGTACCATCGGATAAGGTGTAACCGCCCTTGACTGTATTGCCATCCGAAACGCGCCATTGTACGCCGCCTTCGTAAATGGCATTATTCGGACACTCAGGTTCACATGCACCGCAATTGATGCACTCGTCCGTAATCATGATTGCCATATTTCAAAAAAAATTAATTGATGAACAATAAAACGTTGTTTTTAAAACGCCGCAAAAGTACGATTATTTGCGCATATTGACGCAAAAACAGGAAAAAGCGACAACTTGTTTTCAAAAGACATTTTTCATTAGCCAAAATATTATTTTGATAAACAATCGATTTACAAACAAAATTTAACTTTAACATGCTATTAACAATGTAAATGAAATAAAGTTAAGAGGAAGGAGTTTAGTTTGTCGTATGTTTTATCTTAAATTTATTTTAATTAAAAAAATTCCACATCAATGAAGCAAGTATTAACTATGTGCGCTTTCGCGCTTTTCTCTTTCGCAGCAAATGCTCAAGCTCCAGCAAATGCTAAAAAAGAAGCTAAAATGGAAAAAGCAGCTCCTGCGGAGGCACAAACGGCTCCTGCGAATGCACAGGCGGCTCCTGCGGACGCGCCCAAAGCAACCCATAAAATGAATAAAAAAGCAAAGAAAAAAGCAAGAAGAGCCGCAGCGAAAGCAGCAGAAGCGCCAGCTCCTGCAAAATAGTATTTTTAAAATAAAATATTGCTTTTTAACGAATCGTTAGAAATTAGGATGCTTATGATTTCAAAGATTGGAAGGATGTCTGTGTTTAAATAATGCAAATGAAAACGCCAAAACTCCTTCCACTCCTTGAAATCATAGGCATCATACTTCAAAATTTTTTCACAAAGTATATTTATCTTTTAATTCGCTGCATTTTTAAAAGTACGCTCTATTTTTTTTACTTTTACAAAATGTACATTTGTCGGTTTCCATTCTGATTTAGAGGGCGGTGGTGTGCGATAATATTGTTGCAATAAATCGCCTTGTTCCAAATTTTTAAATCCAATATCTCGCGCTCGAACATATCCATAATCCCCAGAGGCGTGTTTTACATATAAAAAATGATTCCATATCTTTTCTCCGTTTAATAAAGCAATGTCTTCACAATGCTTGATTATCAATAACTTATCGTTATTGGGCAGATTGCGAATCGTTTTACTCTCCTCACTTGGAGCGATTTTTAAAACACTATTCGGCAATCGAATGGAGGCATTCAATGCTGTTCGCGTTTCTTTGTAAAAAGTTTTAAATGCTTGAATCTTCGTATCCCAGACGTAACTACTCGTCACATATTCCATACAGCGTTCCCGATACGCGCCTTCTTCGATTTGCACATCAACGTTCATTTTCAACGTAAATTTCTTACAATCAACATAATCTACATAAGCAATCCGAATCATATTTTGAGGACTACTTTCCATTTCAACACATTTGTAAGCACTTGGAGCCGGCTCATTGCCCCCTGTTTGGTCAAAAAAAAGCGTCAATCGTTCCTCAAAAATTTTTTGCAAACTCCCACCTTGAAAGGCAT
Source organism: Chitinophagales bacterium (assembly GCA_013298955.1). Taxonomy (GTDB): domain Bacteria; phylum Bacteroidota; class Bacteroidia; order Chitinophagales; family Saprospiraceae; genus JAAFJT01. The sequence goes on along the minus strand of JAAFJT010000003.1, from coordinate 65,272 downwards.
AAATTTCAAGGTCTCGTTGTTCAAGCGAACTACCCGTTTGTTGGCTATTCAATTCAAGCACTAATTCGTCAGAAGGACTGTCATTCAAATTACAAAATTGAACGCTCAATGTTTCTTTTTTGCCCTGATCATTGATGCCGCCGCAGTGAATGGAGACCGATTTGCCGCGTTCACTCGTCACCATCCAATAAAATTCCTTGTAAGGCGGGTTCAAAAGCGGTCTATTTTTATACAAATTGTCAAAACCTTCCACACTCGCCGCCCACATAATACCTTTTTCAAAACCATTATCAAAATGCGTTGTTTGTTGATGATACGGTTTAAATGGAGCTGCAATCTGCGTTTCGGGCAGGATAATCGCCACATTATCGCCAAAAACCCAACCTTTTTTGCCATTCAAGGCTTGTAGCCGATACCATTTAAACTGTTGATTTTGACTATTATCGTCGTGCAAACGGCGCGATTCACTTATAATTTCAAACAATTCGCCTTCTGGAAAATTCATTTCACTCGGTTTCGTAAAGGACGAATCCGTATAAAATCGAATCGGATTGATATTGACCGCCACTCGACTGTTGCGAATCGCTTCAAAAGGTGTGAGCGCGAAACTCAAAGTGGTACAATATATTGAAAAAATAGTGAATAAAGAACGCATGATTTTTAATTTTTTTAGATACAAATTAGTTCATTATGATTTGGAAACAAGAAGTGTCGCTTGATTTTTTGAATAAAAAAATGATTGCCAATACCTTAAATGAGGCATTAGGCATCGAATTTACGGAAATCGGAAGCGATTTTCTCATCGCTCGCATGCCTGTGGATAAACGCACGGTACAACCGTTTCGCCTTTTACATGGTGGCGCGTCTGCGGCGTTAGCGGAGACGCTTGGCAGTGTTGCGGGCGCAATGTGTCTTGCCGATTGGGAAAAACAACAAATCGTAGGCATCGAAATCAATGCCAATCACCTTAGTTCGGCGCGAGAAGGAACGTTTGTTTTTGGTACAGTGCGCGCTTTTCGGGTCGGTCGTACGGTGCAAGTGTGGAATATTGAAATTCGGGATGAAAAAAATAAATTAATTTGTGTAAGCCGTTTGACAACTGCGGTGGTGACGCGCTCTTAATTTGAATCTTAAAAAAGAACGTTTTTTTTTAAACTTTGTTTTTTAAGGTTCACTAAATCCTCTTTTTGAAAATAAACTTTTTTGAAAAGAGGATTATCATCCTATTGTTGGATATGGCAGCCTCCAATTCTTTCACAGAATATGATTTGGCAGACAACTGAAAATTAAAAAAAGTGATTTTTTTGAAAAAATCTACTACCTTTGTGCCTTAACTACGCAACCCAACTGTCATGAGTGACTCAATCAAACACGAGTGCGGTATTGCACTCATTCGCCTGTTAAAGCCATTGGAGTATTACCAAGAAAAATACGGCTCTACTTTCTACGGTTTGAACAAACTGCACCTCTTGATGCAAAAACAGCGCAATCGCGGACAAGATGGCGCAGGTATCGTGACTATTAAACTCGACCCACTGCCCGGCTCACGCTATATCAGCCGCAAACGGAGCAATGCGGTACAATCCATCAAAGACGTTTTTGAGCAAGTTTTCAGCAATTTTAAGGATATGACACCTTCACAATTGGCTGATTGTCAACAACTTAAAGACAATCATCCCTATATGGGCGAGTTGTTGATGGGGCATTTGCGTTATGGGACGCATGGTGGAAATACGATTGAACAAGTGCATCCTTTTTTGCGTCAGAACAATTGGATTAGTCGTAATTTGGTTTTAGCAGGCAATTTTAATATGACGAATACCGATGAATTGTTTCGTCATTTGGTTGTTGAATTAGGGCAACATCCCAAAGAAAAATCGGATACCGTCACTTTAATGGAAAGAATTGGGCATTTTTTGGACGATGAAGTTCAACGATTGTTCAATTATTACAAAACGGAACGCTATTCCCATCAAAAATTGACGGATTTGATTACCCATAATTTAGATGTGCAACGGATTTTGCGGCGGGCAACTCGCAAATTGGATGGTGGATACGTTTTGGCAGGTTTGATTGGTCATGGCGATGCGTTTGTAGTGCGCGACCCGAATGGGATTCGACCTGCCTTCAAATATATCGATGATGAAGTGGTGGTGATTGCGTCCGAACGCCCTGCGATTCAGACGGCATTCAATGTGCATTTTTCTAAAATTGAAGAATTAGCTCCCGGTCATGCCTTGATTGTCAAAAAAGATGGTCGGATTTCAGAAGTGCCTTTGCTACTCAATCAAGATATGCAGCCAATCGTTGCGCCAAGAACAGCTTGCTCTTTTGAGCGCATCTATTTTTCGCGGGGAACGGATAGAGATATTTATAATGAACGCAAAAAATTAGGTGAATTATTAGTGCCAACGGTTTTAAAATCAATTGATTATGATTTTGAAAACACGGTTTTTAGCTCCATTCCCAATACTGCTGAAACCGCTTTTTTTGGTTTAGCAGAAGGTTTGCAAAAAGCATTGAGCCAACAAAAAAAGGAGCAAATCTTGGCTTTGGGCAAGGAGGTAACGCCCGAAAAGTTGGATAAAATCCTTGCAACAATACCGCGTATTGAAAAGATTGTGGTCAAAGATGAAAAATTGCGCACTTTTATTACAAATGATGCATCTCGGGGCGAAATGGTTTCCTATGTGTATGATGTGACCTATGGGATTGTGCAAAATGAAGTGGATACACTGGTTTTACTGGACGATTCGATTGTGCGCGGGACGACTTTGCGCAATAGCATTATTAAAATCGTGTCCAGATTGCGTCCGAAAAAAATTCTTTTGATTTCGTCTGCGCCGCAAATTCGCTATCCCGATTGTTATGGAATTGATATGTCGAAATTAGGTGATTTCGTGGCTTTCAATGCTTTAGTCGAATTATTGAAAGAAAATAATATGGAACACGAGCTTTGGGCAACTTATGAAAAATGCAAAGCGCAAGAATCATTGCCCAAAGAAAAGATTGTAAATGAATTAGTTAGACTTTATAGTTTATTTAAATATGAAGAAGTAAGTCGGAAAATTACTCAAATTGTTACGCCACCAGATATTGCACCAACGATTGAAGTGATTTATCAAACGATTGAAAATTTACATATAGCTTGTCCAAATCATTCAGGCGATTGGTATTTTTCAGGCAATTACCCAACTGCGGGTGGGAATGCAGTCGTGAATAAAGCGTTTATCAATTATATGGAAAATAAAAATATGAGAGCGTATTAAATTGAGGAGTCAAGCATAAATACCATACCAATTGAGCCCAAAAAGTTCAATTGGTATGGTAGCTTTTTGTCCAAAAATCTTACTGATATTTCCACTCAAAACCAGCATACCAATCACTCAATGCTTCCACTTTTTGTTGGTTGGAACGCAACCAATCCGTAATTTTATTTTCTTTTTTGTTCAAACTAACAAAATAACTTAATGTTTCGGTATGGCGTTTTCGATACAAATCATCGAAAAAATCAACATAAAATTCCCAATAAAATCCTTTTTTACCGATTTTCAAATCGCTTAATAATTGAAATAATTTTTCATTTTCAGTTGCAAAACGCGTCAATTCATCGCCGCCATAATAACGATGGGGTCTGTTAGGAGCGATTTCAGCATCTGTAATCAATTGATTATCAATTAATTTTGCATTCAAACTATCTTGATGCGATTCTTTTTTATCAATCGCTCTTGACACCACCCAAGCCAATTCTACACTCCGAAAATCATCCGATTCATCAGGCAAAAAGGGCATTGAAATGGATAATTTATCATGGTTTGTAAATTGTACTTCACTATCATCATAAGTCGTCAATAATTCTAAAGTTTTAAAAGCACTTTCAGCCCGTTTGCCCTCTGGTTCGAGCAACAAAAAGTTGTATAAAGACAAAATGGATTTAATCCGATTGCCCTTATCCCGATTCAAAAGTCCTAAAACCAAATGACTTCCTGCATGATTTGGACGAATTTTAATAGCCGTAATCAATTCATTTTCAGCAATTTGATAGGCTTTTTCGCCCCATTGTGCCACCGCAAGATTGAAATGCAGCAAATGATTATACGGATATTGATGAATCCCCAATTCATATGTTTCAATCGCTTGCGCCACCTTGCCCGTCATATCCAAAACATTTCCTTTTAAAACAAAGGCATCTGGCACATCCGCGTCTGAATTTTGGATGACTTTATCGGCATACGCAATCGCATCATCGTAGCGATGCAGCGCGGCACAACTATTTGCCGCTTCATAATTAGCTGTTGGATGATTTGAGTTTGTTTTAAGTACGATTTGGAATTTGCGGAGGGCTTCCACAAATTTGCCTTTATCATGTAAGGCGATGCCATCCGCAATCCATTTTTGGAATGACTTATCATTATTTTGTGCGAATAGTGTTGTTATCGCTAACGAAAAAAGTAGCGACAGTCCGTTTTTTGCCATGCTCCCGAATGCTTAAGGGTCAAAGAATTGAATTTTTACGTATTCATTGTCAAAGATATAGGAAGTTTAATAAATATCAAAACTTTCAATAAATAAAAAAAAATTTTTATGCTTCAATATTGTCTAACATTAAGACTACAAGACAGTTCATAAGTATCATTTTCAATGAATACTTTTAGCAGGTTGTTTGTGATAAATGATAATTTTGAATGATTTTGATAGAAAAAAGGGCACTAAATTAAGAAATTTTCCGACCTTTGCAATTCAATATGCACCTCACATGAAACAAAATATGTTAAGACTCGCGCATTACCTGCGCCCATACCAGTTGAATATCGTTTTCAATATCCTTTGTAATATTTTAACGGTTTTATTTTCCATCATCAGCATTCCGATGCTGATACCCTTTTTACAAATTTTATTGGGAATCGAAGTGCCACCGACGATAAAACCAACTTTTTCATGGAATATTAATGGATTAGTTAAAACATTTTATTATGAATTAGGGCAAATTATTGTTCATTTTGGGAAAGAACGGGCTTTAATTTACGTATGTGCAGGCATTTCTATCGTTTTTTTCTTCAAAAATCTGTTTAAATACCTTTCATTATACTTTATCACCCCTTTGCGGAATGGTATTGTTCGGGATATTCGACAAGAATTGTTTGAAAAAACATTACGACTGCCATTGAGCTATTTCAGTGATGAACGCAAAGGAGATTTACTTTCGCGTATCGCAACGGATGTCCAAGAAGTGGAATGGAGTATTTTAAATGTTTTAGAAAAATTTATTCGAGAACCATTGACGATTATAGGTTCTATTTTTGTCATGTTACAACTCAGTACGCCTTTGACCAGTTTTGTGTTGCTTTTAATTTTGGTTACAGGCGTTGTAATTGGTGGGATTGGACGCACTTTGAAGAAAGATTCTACTGAATTGCATGGTAAATTAGGAGAGTTAATCGCCGTTTTGGAAGAAGCATTAGGTGGTTTGCGCGTTATTAAAGGTTTCAATGCCGAGTCTTATCAATACAAAAAGTTTGGAACAGTTAACAATGATTTTCGGAATTTATTGACCCGAATTTTGCGGCGGCGCGATTTATCATCGCCTTTGACCGAATTTTTGGGCGTTTCGGTCGTTTGTGTATTGGTTTGGTACGGTTTCAAACGCGTGCAATTAGGTGATTTGGATGGTGCAGGCTTTATCGCTTTTTTATATGCGTTTTTCACTGTGATAGAACCTTCTAAGGCAATTGCGGAAGCATATTATTACATTCAAAAAGGGTTGGCAGCTGTTGACCGAGTAGATAAAATCTTAATGGCAAAAGAAACGATTACCGACCCTGCAAATCCTTTAATTCTAAATTCATTTGAACATAAAATTGAATATCAAAATATTGGTTTTCATTACAAAACAGGTGAAAAAGAGATTTTAAAAAACATTTCGTTTGAAATCCCCAAAGGTCATATGGTGGCACTTGTGGGCGCGTCTGGCGCGGGCAAAAGTACGATTGCCGATTTATTGCCGCGTTTTTACGATTGTACCGCAGGTGAAATTTTAATAGATAATAAAAATATCAAAGATATAAAAGTTTCAGATTTAAGGAGTTTCATGGGTATTGTGACGCAAGATGCCGTTCTTTTCAATGATACGATTTATAACAATATCGTTTTTGGTTTACAAAATGTAAATGCTAATGACGTGATGCAAGCTGCCAAATCCGCCAATGCTTATGATTTTATCATGGCAACCGAACAAGGTTTTCAAACCAATATTGGCGATAGAGGGGTGAAATTAAGCGGCGGGCAGCGTCAACGATTGACGATTGCACGCGCTTTATTGAAAAATCCTGCGATTTTGATTTTGGATGAAGCCACTTCTGCCTTAGATTCGGAAGCAGAAAAGGCAGTTCAAGCGGCATTGAACGAATTGATGCGCGATAGAACGGCGTTAGTGATTGCGCATCGGTTGAGTACAGTGCAATACGCGAATCAAATTATTGTGTTGAATCAAGGTGCAATTGTTGAGCGCGGTACGCATGAAGAATTGTTGAAACAAAAAGGTGCGTATTTTAAATTGGTGACAATGCAAGACTTAAAAAATTAATTCATGCGTAAAATGATAACAATTCTGGGTAAGTGAGTAGGCATTTAAAAGATGAGATAAAATAGTCTCCTTGCAGTTTCATTAAAGTTGCACCAAAAAGTATCTAATGTGTAACTCGCCGCCTGATTTCTTAAATTGATTGCGGCATTGAGGTCTCGGTCGGTTGCCAATTGATTGGCACATCGAGAAAAACATGCTAATAAAAAAAGGCTTGACAGTTATCATGTCAAGCCTTTTTTAGTACAACAAAGTCTGACATCGCTTTTTTTTGAAAAATAGGAATTGAACCCAAATTTTACTAAAAAATATGCTTATTGCGCAATAATCTTTTCAAAAAAAGCATTCCCTTATAAAATAAAAATGTCGTAACTCATTGATAATCAATTAGTTACGACATAATTTAGTAGCAAGGACAGGACTCGAACCTGTGACCTTTGGGTTATGCTTACTCACTACGGTTTTCACCGCTTCCACCGAAATGGAATTTGTAGTCTGGACTTTCTCTTCACCCGCTTCTTTTGACAGAAGGTAGGGTGTTCGCCATAAAGTCTCTACACCTTCTTTCCAATTTCTTGGAGAGCTTGGCTCGGGATTACCACATGACAGGCTTCCCCGAATTTGACGAAATTCATTCCGAAATTACTTTCGGAACAGCCCTTTTCAATTAATATTTAAACATTTCTGTTTTTAAGTTTACAAATAATGAATTTGAAAACTTAACTTTTCAGTCCTATTAATTGAGCAAAAATTTTGAGCCCAACGAGCTGCCAACTGCTCCACCTTGCGGTTTTTCTTTTGACAGTGCAAAGATACAACGAGTTTTTGAACTGTGCAAGTTTTTTTCAAAAAAAATGTATTTTTTTTTATTTTTTTTGAATGAATGCTTCCACCGCCTTATTGGTGGAAGCATTCATGGAGAAAATTTAGAATTTAGGACAATTCTTTCAAACAAGCAACCAAGCTATCGCGCCAATGCGGAATTTCAATACCAAATACTTTTTTGATTTTATCTTTGTTCAAAACACTAAACGGTGGGCGTTTCGCGGGCGTTGGAAACAACGTCGTTTCAATCGGCTTAACGCGAATCGGCATTTGACGCAAATCAAAAATCGCTTTGGCAAAATCGTACCAACTCGTCACACCTTCATTGCTGTAATGCCAAATACCTTTGAACAAAAACGAGTCAATTTGATGTGTTTCAATGTTTAAAATAATGTCCAAAATAGCTTTTGACAAATCGCGCGCCGCCGTCGGCGTACCAATTTGGTCAAAAACAACCGAGATTTCACTGCGTTCCTTGCCCAAACGCAACATCGTTTTGACAAAATTATGTCCAAAAACGCCATACACCCAAGAAGTCCGAATCACTAAGGCTCTATCACAATTTTTTAAAACCGCCATATCACCCCGCAATTTGGTACGCGCATACACACCTTTGGGACTTACAGGGTCTGTTTCTTTAAACGGAATGTTTTGTTTTGAATGATAAACATAATCCGTCGAAAGTTGAATCATCGTTGCACCTGTGATTTGACACACCTGCGCCAAGTTTTTCGGACCTTGTACATTGATGTTCGTAGCCAAAGATTGTTCGGTTTCGGCGCGGTCCACTGCTGTATAAGCGGCGCAATTGACCACATAATCAATAGGATGTGTTGTAAAAAAAGCCGTTACCGATTTTAATTTGGTAATATCTAACTGACTTTTATCCGTCCTCACAAAGACACAATCGGGATACTGAGTTGCCCAAAAATTAAATTCCTGTCCTAATTGTCCATCAGCTCCTGTGATTAAAATATGTATTTTTTTCATTGATTTAAATCAATTGGTAATCAATTTGTTGTGTGTTTAGATGGGTTGATGTGAAAGGGTTTATGCGCCCCAAATTTGGGATTCACCAAATCTTTTTCAGAAAGTAAGGCTTTGGATAAATCGATTTCCCAATCAATTTTCAAAGCAGGGTCATCAAAAGCGAGTCCGCCTTCCCTGTTTTTATCGTAGAAATTATCACATTTATACGCAAATTCTGCCATTTCGCTCAACACGACGTAGCCGTGCGCGAAACCGCGTGGTACAAAAAGTTGTTTTTTATTCTCCGCACTTAACCGAATCGTAAACGATTTGCCATAAGTCGGAGAACCTTCTCGAATATCGACAACGACATCCAAGACTTCCCCCTCAATGCAGCGCACTAATTTGGATTGTGCCGACTCGCCCAATTGATAGTGCAAACCGCGCAACACCCCAAAACTGGAACGCGCTTGGTTGTCCTGCACAAAATGGGCATGAATCCCTGCTGCTTTAAAAACATTTTGATTATAACTTTCAAAAAAATAACCGCGACTATCGCCCCAAATTTTGGGTTCAAAGATAATCAAACCTGAAAAGGCTGTCTTGATAAAAGGCATATGCTGCTAAAATTGGGTTTTACGTTTGCTCGAAAATGTATGTTTAGACATACGATATAGAATAATGCTGCAAAATTGCGACAAAAAAACCAATATGGCAAAAGTTATTTTTGGCTCAATGCCATCAAATTGGCTAATTTGTATAAAATACGTGCGCCCACATTCCCATCCCATTCGTGTCCCATGCCGCCTACTTCTGATAAATCGAAACCAATGATTTTGCGTCCACTCGAAACCACTGTTTTTAACAAATATACCGCTTCCCAATATTGCAAACCGCCTGCAACAGGCGTTCCTGTATTCGGACAAAGCGTTGGTTCAAGCCCGTCTATGTCAAAACTAATATAAACATTTTGTGGCAATGTGCCGACGATTTCATGGCAAATCTGCTTCCATGTACGCCCGTCAAAAAGCATTTCGCGCAAATCTTGGTCGTAAAAAGCGATATTTCTGCCTGCTGATTGACGCACTAAATCCGCTTCTGCCCCACAATAATCTCGAATGCCTACATGCGTAATGCGTTGTAAGTTTTTGATTTTCAAAGCATTGTAAAAAATGCTCGCATGAGAATACGTAAAACCTTCATACGCTGCCCGCAAATCGAAATGGGCATCAATTTGCAAAATACCGAAACTCGCATATCGTTCACTCAATGCTTCCAAATAACCTAATGGAATACTATGTTCTCCACCGACTAAACCAACCAATTTGTTTTGATTCAGTAATTCGCTTGTTTGTGTATAAACCCAATTTTTCAAGGCTTCACATGCGGCATTAAGCTCATCCAATTTTTTGTGCATGGGTAAATTATCCGAGAGATTGCCGCCATTTTCTAAAAAAGCAATGTATTTTTTAGCTTTTTTGCGCCATTTCTGACTTTTTTTCAACCAATTTTCATCCATCGGACGGTAAAAAATACCGTATTTCCATGCATCAGGCACATCCGAATCGTGTAAATCTAATTGGGCAGAAGCCTCCAAAATATTCGCGCCTGCTGTTGCCGTTCCGTCCGCATAAGAAACCGTCACGTCCCAAGGAACGGGCAATAATACAATATCCGCTTCCGCTTCCTCGAAAGGCAAGCCGATGAAATGACCATTTTTTAAACCGACTCCATTCGGGTCGAATTGTTCTATTTTTGCTTGTTTAGACATGGGTGATTTTAATCAAATTAAAATTTTATATAAAGTAATCTAAGATAAAAAAACTGCCATAAAGGACGGATGCGATTCCATTGGTGGTGAAAAAAGCCATATTAATTTTACTTAAATCATTGATTTTAACCAAAGTATGTTGGTAAATTAATAAACCTATGAAAAGCGTCACGCCTATCCAATGCAGGATGCCAAAAGTGGGATGATGCGTATTGACATGATACGCCACTTTTATTAAAATCAAGGCGCAATGCAAATGTAAAGCCCTTGATAATTGAAACGCCTTTGCTTTTCCCATGAAAACAGGAACGCTATTGAGGTGCATCGTGCGGTCAAAATCTTCATCTTGCAAGGCGTAAATAATGTCAAATCCTGATACCCATAATAAAACAACACATGCGTAACCAATTGGCAATGCGTCGAATACGCCTGTAATTGCTAAATAAGCACCCAATGGAGCCAATGATAAACCCAAACCCAATACAAAATGGCAAAACCAAGTAAAGCGTTTGGTATAACTATATCCCAAAACAACTGCCAAAGCAACTGGTGATAAGTAAAAACACAACGGATTGATAAAATAAGTGGTTGCTACAAATAAAAGGCTGTTTAAAATCACAAATTCCAGTGCGGATTCGGGTGAAATACTGCCTGCGGGGATTTCCCGTATGGCGGTTCTTGGATTTTGAGCGTCAATATCGCGGTCTAAATAGCGATTGAAAGCCATTGCCGCACTGCGTGCAAAGACCATACAGCCCAAAATGCAAAATAATATTTTGAAATTAAGATTTTTACCTGTCGTTTCTACTGCTAAAAAGTAGCCTACGAGCGCGAATGGCAAGGCAAAAATCGTATGACTGAATTTAATAAGCGATAAATATTTTTTCACAAGCGATTTTTTTAGTTAGGGTGCAAAAGTAAAAAACTCAATTGGTATGACAATCATTCTATTAAAATATTTTGTTGCGAATACTTGGCATACTTTACCTATATCCCTATTGGTACTGAATTTAAAATTCAGTGGAAAATGCCGCTTGATAAACTGGTTTATTTTTATCCAGCTACTTATTACAGCAAATTGCCCAATTTGCGCAAACTATCCGCATTGTGTGCCGAAACAATCCGATAGGTATAAGGTTGCGCGGCTTTCAACGCTGAAACGGTTGGCGTGAATTGGTCATAACCTGCGGTCGGACACAGCCAAATCACTTTATCAGCGCGTTGATGGATTTTTTGCATGGCTTTTTCCAACAATTCGGGTGCGCCTGTATCCCAGCCGTCACTCATAATCCAAACAATCGTTTGAGATTTTAAATGTTTTTCACTATAATTTTCGACAAAATCGCTTAAACAAGCTCCAATTTTAGTGCCGCCTGACCAATCTGTAACCGTTTCGGATAATTTTAGCAGCATTTTATCAAAATCATAAGCTGAAAATTGGGGGGTGATGTATTGCAAAGTCGTCCCAAAGGAAAACACTTCGACGCGCCGAAAAACTTGTCGAAAGGAGTACGCAAATTGTATCAAAAATCGACTATACAGGTCCATTGATTGACTCACATCGCAGAGTAAAACCAATTCAGACCGTCGTTTTTGCTTTCCTTTTCGGCATAAATGCAGCAAATCGCCTCCATTTAACACATTTCGCCGCAAAGAACGCCGCAAATCTAAGGCTCCGCGTTTATCAGGTAGGAAACGGCGGTTGTATCGGCGTGCCAATCGTTCTGCGATTTGGCGCAACACTTCTTCCAAATCGCGCAATTCAGCATCTGTAATTTCGGCAAAATCTTTTTGCGTAAGTGCCGTTTGAGTACTATAAACGGCTTGCAAATTCGGTTTTTTATCGGAAGGCTGATTGCCAAAAAGCCAATCTTTGAGTTGATTAAATTTATCTTCGGGTTTGGGTTTCGGCTTTTTGGGGTTTTCGGAAGCGACTTTTTGCTCTTTACCGTCAATCATAGCGCGTCGATTTTCCATATATTGATTGAAAATCTCCTCAAAACGGGATTGTTCCATTGGATTTTTGGCAAAAATGGCTTTTAAAACCGCTTTAAAATCCGATTCAGATTCAAGCGCGTGCGTGATGGCTAAGGCGTTTAAAGCATCCGCTTCTTCTTGGGGCGCGATGCGAAAATTGCCTTCCGTTCTAAAAAAACGAGCGATTTCGACGATATTGGCAGATAAGGTGGTATTTCGTTGCATGATTATTTTTATGTGTGGTAAATTGGAACGCGGATGACGCAGATTGGGCGGATATTCACGGATTTTATTTTTTTATTTTAATAATTTACAAAAATCAAAATAAAATTTCGTATAACAAATGAAAAATCCGCGAAAATCTGCCTAATCCGTGTCATCCGTGTTCCAATTTTACAAGATTGGGAATAAATTTCCAAAAATAGGTTTAAATTTGCGCTAATCCTTAACCAATTGTGTTTGTTTTCAAAAATAATTAAAAAAAAAGCATGAAGTATTTTTGTACCTGTATTTTGGCAACTTCGATGGTATTGAATAGTTGCAATACGCAAAAAAAAACGGCTCCGCCTGTGGAAATGAAATCTGAAATGCCGCCTCAATCGGCTCTAAAAGTGCAACAACCGCCTTTTTCGCATCCTACAACTCGTCAAGATGCGTCAATCGTGGATGATTATCACGGTACGAAAGTCGCTGACCCGTATCGTTGGTTGGAAGATGATAATTCGACGGAAACCAAAAATTGGGTGAAAGCGCAAAATGAAGTGACTTTTGCGTATTTGAAACAATTGCCTTTGCGCAATGAGTTGAAAAATCGCTTGGAAAAAATCTGGAATTATGAAAAATATGGCGCACCTTTCAAAGAAGGAGGCAAATATTATTTTTTCAAAAACAATGGTTTGCAAAATCAATCGGTTTTGTATCAACAAGATAATCTGACTGCGCCGCCAAGTGTTTTGCTCGACCCGAATACGCTTTCCAAAGAGGGAACGGCAGCTTTGGGCGGTTTGGAATTTAATCAAGAAGGGACTTTGATGGCGTATCAAATTGCCAAAGCGGGTTCGGATTGGCAAACTATTTATATACGAGATTTGCAAACGAAAACGGATTTGCCTGATAAGATAGAGCGTGTTAAATTTTCTGGAATTGCTTGGTTGGGCAATGGTTTTTTTTACAGCCGTTATCCAGAACCTGCAAAAGGCAAAGAATTGAGTGCGAAAGTAGATTTTCACAGCGTTTATTTTCACGAATTGGGTACGCCGCAGGAAAAAGATGCATTGGTTTATAATGATGCAACCAATCCAAATCGCATGCACGGCGTAGGCGTTTCGGAAGATAAAACATTTAGTTTTTTAAATGTCAGCGAATCAACGAGTGGGGAAGCCATTTATTTTCGCAAAAATGAGGGCAAATCGAAAGATTGGACTCCCATTGTGACCACTTTTGAACATGATTTTGCGGTTTTGGACAATGATGGCGATAGAATTTTGATTCGCACGAATAAAAATGCTTCTAATTATCGCCTAATTGCAGTGGATGCCAAAAATCCACAAGAAGCGAATTGGAAAAATGTCATTCCAGAAAGCGAGGATGTTTTGCAATCGGTCATTATTTTAAACAAAAAGTTGGTTGCAACTTATATGCACAATGCGTGTAGCAAAGTGAAAATTTTTGATTTACAAGGCAAATGGTTGGGCGAATTGACATTACCGGGGATTGGAACGGTAGGCAGTTTTAGTGGAAAACGCGATGAAAGTCAAGCCTTTTATACTTTTTCAGCCTACACACGACCCAATACAATTTATGAATTGGACATGAATACCTTAAAATCAAAGGTTTTTAAAGCTCCAAAATTGGATTTTGATGCAGACGCGTATGAAACCAAACAAGTTTGGTACGATAGCAAAGATGGTACGAAGGTTTCAATGTTTTTGACTTACAAAAAAGGAACTAAATTGGATGGGACGAATCCGACGTTATTGTATGGTTATGGCGGTTTTAATATCAGTCTCTTGCCTCAATTTGCCGTAACGCGGACGGTTTTATTGGAAAAAGGAGGGATTTTGGCGGTGCCGAATTTGCGCGGTGGAGGCGAGTTTGGAGAAAAATGGCATAAGGCAGGTACGAAAGAACGGAAGCAAAATGTTTTTGATGATTTCATTGCAGCCGCAGCATATTTGATTAAAAATAAATACACTTCCAAAGATTATTTGGCAATTGAAGGCGGTTCTAATGGAGGTTTGTTGGTTGGCGCGTGCATGACGCAGCGACCCGATTTATTTCGAGTTTGTTTTCCGCGAGTGGGCGTGTTGGATATGTTGCGTTATCATCGGTTTACGATAGGGCGTGCTTGGGCAACGGATTACGGTTTGAGTGAGGAAAAGGTTGATTTTCAATACCTTATGAAATATTCTCCTTTACATAATTTGAAAAAAACAGCTTATCCCGCAACGCTTGTGATGACGGCGGATCATGACGATAGGGTAGTGCCTGCGCACTCGTTTAAGTATGCGGCGGCATTGCAAGCGCATCAACAAGGCAATAATCCAACGTTGATTCGCATTGAAACAGCAGCAGGACATGGTGCGGGCAAACCAACTTCTAAACTCATTGAAGAAGCGGCGGATATGTTGGCATTTATGTTTTTCAATATGGGCAAATAATGCAACACATAGTACACATAGGTTGCATAGAACACATAGAGGCATTGATTCAATAAATTCGTTGCAATGAATATACATCTCCTAAGCCATTTGTGCCATAACGTGCGTCAAGTTTCAAACTTGACGCACGTTATGCTCGAATTTATTTATAAATCATTTAAGAAATGTATAGAATAACCTATGTGTTCGATGCAATCTATGTTCACTATGTGTTAAAATGATAGACAATGTTATTTGATACCGCTTTTTTGAGTATTCGATTTTGGGACATTGCTGATATTTTAATTGTTGGCTATTTGATGTTTCAAATTTATAAATTATTGAAAGGTTCCGTCGCGTTCAACATCTTTGTTGGGGTGATTTTGCTGTATGCGTTTTCGTGGTTAGTTCGGGCGTTGAAAATGGAATTATTGTCGCTGATATTGGGTCAATTTGTCAGTGTCGGGGTGATTGTGGTGGCGATTGTATTTCAACCAGAGATTAGAAGATTTTTATTAGTGTTAGGGAATAGCACGTTGAAAAGTCGTTTAAATTTTTTGCATCGATTTACAAAAACCTCTGAATTACAAACGGTTGCGGTGGATTCCGAATTGGAATCCTTGAAAGCTGCGATTCTAACATTGAGTTCACAGCGCACAGGTGCCTTGATTGTGTTGGCAAATAATCTTTCCTTGACGCAATTTAGCAATTCGGGCGTTGTTTTGGATGCCGTTTTGACAAAAGCCCTACTTTTAAGCATTTTCAATAAAGAAAGCCCGTTACATGATGGCGCGGTGATTATTACGGACAATAAAATTCATGCAGCGAGTTGTATTTTGCCCGTTTCGGATAATCCTGAAATCCCGCAAGATATGGGATTGCGACATCGAGCAGCAGTTGGTATTACAGAAAGTGTAAATGTGACTGCGATTATTGTTTCGGAAGAAACAGGTAAAATCGCTTTTGCCAATCGCGGCAGATTGCATATTGGCTTATCGAATGAATTGTTTGATAGCTTATTGCGAGAACATTATAATTGAAAATTTACCTACAAAAAAAAGCGGCAATGGTGTTCATTGCCGCTTTTTCAACAGATTTAAAACCACTAAATTCTTTTATATTTGTATCGAATAATACCTTCTCTACCTTGATAATCAAGTATTAACGTATTATCATTTAATTCTGAATATTTTTGGATCATTTTATTGACTTGACAGCTAATGTTTAATTCAATACTTTTATCCAACTGTTGCCAAGCGAATTTGCCCGTACAAGGCGCGTTACTCAACTCCATTTTTATATAATCGCCATTCCTTTTAAACTCCAATAATGCACCTGCTTGAATCGTATGCCATTGAAAATCACCACCATTCAAATAGCTATTATATTGCTCAACCGCTTGCCACTTGCCAAACAATTGTGGTTCAGGAGTGATATTTGCCTCTTTTTTAGAACAAGAAGTCATTGCGCAAAGCATGATTATAATGGAAAAAAGAATAGTACGATTCATTTTGGATGATTCTTTTAAGCTGTTTATTTATTGTATCAAAAATGATTCATTTTTAGTTGCAACAAATGAAAAATTTATAATTATTTGTGACATATTAAAAAATTATAAATTATAATTAAAAAATTGATTACCAATATTTTAATTATAAAAAATGTGACACTTTTTTGTAATAGAACGTTTGGAGGGTTTGAAACCCTCCAAACGTTGTTGTTGGTTATTTAAATGGAATAATATTACACACTCTATACTCTCGGCGGTCTCTTTTTCAATAAAATGCGTCCAGGGTCACAATCTCCAAAGGTTGATTTGCCTTCCCACAAACCCTCCAATGTTTCTTCTGAACCAGTGCGCCGATAGATTAATTCATATTTTTTAAAACACCATTCTGCTTGCGGCAATTGGTCGTATTTTATAATTTTACCCTCTTCAAAGCGGAAATAATTGCCTTTTCCTTTGCCTTCTACGCTCATTTTTGCCCCGTATTGCAAATGATGTACGGTTGCAATCCCTGTAATGGTTTTTCCTTTTTGAACAAAATCAACTTCCATCGCGTAATCAACTCGTTTACCACCCGGATAATCTTGCGTAATGGTGCCTTCCCAATAACCTGTAATATCGGTTTTATTATCTGTAACAGTGTTATTTACAGAATCAATATTTTTTATATATGTTTTTAAAGGTGCAGTTGCCAAAGCAATTGCAAACAATAAGGCAAAGCCATTAATTTTCAACATGGATTAAAATAATTTTTTTGTTTGTCTAACACGATTGTGATGAATATTTTAGAAACTAAGCGTAAAAAAAGCATTTTTGTTTTACTTATTTTGTCATTTTATGAAAAAAATGCAAAATAGAGGGCGTACTTCCTAATTATTTTAAAAAGTAAAATAACTTTTGAAAAAATCCTAAAAAAGCTCAAATTTGCCCCGCCAAATCCTATCTTGGATAGGAATCATTATCAAACAAAATATTATATTGTCAAACATGCAAGAAACACATCGTCGTTTTAAAAAATTGATGGTTGCCAATCGGGGCGAAATTGCGATTCGGGTTTTGCGGGCGGCTTCTGAATTGAAGTTGCGCACGGTTTCCGTCTATACCTATGAAGACCGATATTCATTGCATCGGTACAAGTCAGATGAGTCGTATCAAATCGGCAAAAATGATGACCCTTTGAAACCGTATTTGGATGTGGAGGAGATTTTGCGGATTGCCAAAATGAATGGAGTGGATGCGATTCATCCCGGATATGGTTTTTTATCCGAAAATGTGCGATTTGCGCGGCGGTGTCGGGAGGAAAATATTGCTTTTATTGGTCCAGAACCAGAAGTCATGGATCAATTGGGCGATAAAGTGGCTGCCAAAGTCATTGCGGGTAAAGTCAAAGTGCCGATGATTCCTGACAGCAAAGGCAAATTGGAATCGGATGAATTTGCGTTGTCGGAGGCGAAACGCATTGGTTTTCCAGTCATGGTGAAAGCGGCGGCGGGCGGCGGTGGACGCGGTATGCGGGTCGTGCGGCAGGAAAGTGATTTTTTGAAAAATTATCAATCGGCAAAAGGAGAAGCCAAAACCGCTTTTGGGGATGATACGATTTTCTTAGAAAAGTTTATTGAAAATCCCAAACATATTGAAATTCAAATACTGGGCGATAAATATGGCAATATTGTCCATTTGTACGAGCGCGATTGTTCGGTTCAAAGGCGTTTTCAAAAAGTGGTGGAGATTGCACCGAGTTTGACCTTGACGACCGAAGTTAAAAATAAATTGTATAAATACGCCTTGAAAATTGCCAAATATGTCAATTATTCTCATGCGGGAACGGTCGAATTTTTGGTGGATAGTCAAGAAAATATCTATTTTATTGAGGTGAATCCGCGTATTCAGGTGGAACATACGATTACGGAGGAGATTACGGGGATTGATTTGGTTCGGTCGCAGATTTTGATTGCGATGGGTTATGCGCTGTCTCACCCAACGATTTTGATTAATTCCCAAGCGGATGTGGTGATTCAAGGCTATGCGATTCAGTGCCGCATCACGACCGAAGACCCAACGGATCATTTTAAACCAGATTATGGAACGTTGGTGGCGTATCGGAGTCCGGGCGGTTTTGGGATTCGCTTGGATGCGGGAAGTGCGTATGCAGGTGCGGTGATTTCACCTTTTTTCGACTCAATGTTGGTCAAAGTGACGGCTTGGGGGCGCACTTTTGAGGGTGCAACTGACCGTTTGATACGGGCTTTGTCCGAATTTAGGATTCGGGGCGTGAAAACCAATATTGGTTTTTTAGAAAATATGTTGCATAATGACACGTTTCGCAACGGAGCTTGTACGGTTAACTTTATGAGTGAAAATCCTCAACTGTTAATCATGCCGCGCCGTCAAGATAGGGGAACGAAAATATTGCGCTGGTTGGCAGAAGTGGCGGTCAATGGGAATCCTGATGTACCTTTTGTTGATAAAAACAAAAATAAATTGTTTAGAAAACCAGTCGTTCCCGCTTTTGAACCGACTTTGCCCGTTCAAAAAGGGACGCGAGATAAATTATTGGAATTAGGCGCGGATGGTTTTGCGAAATGGTTGAAAGCCGAAAAGCAGATTCATTACACCGATACGACGTTTCGAGATGCCCATCAATCGCTTTTGGCAACGCGAGTGCGCCTTTATGACATGAAACAAGTGGCAGCGAGTTATGCGCAACATCATGGACATCAATTGTTTAGCATGGAAATGTGGGGCGGTGCGACGTTTGATGTGGCGTTGCGTTTTTTGAAAGAATGTCCTTGGAAACGATTGGAAATCTTGCGCGAATCGATGCCCAATGTTTTGTTTCAAATGTTGTTGCGCGGCAGTAATGCGGTCGGTTACAAAGCCTATCCTGACAATTTGATTGAAAAATTCATTGTGAAAAGTTGGGAAACGGGGATGGATGTTTTTCGGATTTTTGATTCGTTCAACTCCATTGAAAGCATGAAAACGTCGATTCGTACGGTTAAAAACCATACAGGTGGGCTTGCAGAAGCCTGTATTTGTTACACAGGCGACATTTTGAACCCTGAGCGACCGAAATATAATTTGCAATATTATATTGATATGGCAAAACGATTGGAAGATTTGGGTGCGCATATTTTGGGTGTGAAGGATATGGCAGGTTTGTTGAAACCCTATGCTGCGGAATTATTGATTCACGAATTGAAACAAAATATTTCAATTCCGATTCATTTGCATACGCACGATACGGCAGGCATTCAAGCAGCGACCTATTTGAAAGCGATTGAAGCTGGGGTGGATGTCATTGATTTGGCATTAGCGAGTATGTCAGGTTTGACTTCGCAACCCAATTTTAACTCCACAGTTGCCATGATGCAAGGACATAAACGGGAAAATCCAATTCATTTGCCTTCATTGAATCGTTTTTCGGCATATTGGGAAGATGTTCGGGATTATTATTATCCTTTTGAAGCGGATTTGAAAGCGAGTACCGCGCAGGTCTATGAACATGAAATTCCGGGCGGACAATATAGCAATTTGCGTCCTCAAGCCCGCGCTTTGGGTTTGGAAGCGAAGTTTGAGACCATGAAAGAGAATTATAAATTGGTCAATCAATTGTTTGGCGATATTGTGAAAGTTACGCCGTCTTCCAAAGTGGTGGGCGATATGGCGTTGTTTATGACTTCCAATAATTTGACGATTGAAGACGTGTTTGAAAAAGGGCATACGTTAGCTTTTCCTGCGTCGGTGAAGGAGATGATGCGTGGTGATTTGGGGCAAGTGCCGGGTGGTTTTCCTGCGGAAATCCAAAATTTGATTTTGAATGGTGAAAAACCATATGATACCAATCCGAATGCTTTTTTGCAACCCATTGATTTTGACAAAGATATGATTGCATTTAAATCGAAATTTGGGGATTACGTCCATGAAAACGACTTTTTATCGTACCAGATGTATCCAAAAGTATTTGAGGATTTTAACAAACATTTTGAAGCATTTGGTGCGATGCGCAATATTCCAACGCCAGCTTTTTTCTATGGGTTGGATTTTAATGAAGAAATCATGGTTGAAATCTCGGAAGGCAAAAATATTTTGGTGCAATACCTCAATAAAACCGAACCGAATCTGGCAGGAGAGCGCACCGTTTTCTTCCGTTTGAATGGTCAAACGCGAGCGATTGTAGTGAAGGACAAGACGATTATTCCAAAAGTGGCGGCAAATCGGAAAATTTCGAGTCCATCCGATATTGGTGCGCCGTTGCAAGGCAGTTTATCGCGGTTGCTGGTGAAAGAAGGCGATTTAGTACAAATCAATACGCCCCTTTTTATCATTGAAGCGATGAAAATGGAAAGTACCATTGCCGCGCCCCAAGCAGGAAAGGTGAAAAAAATATACCTTGCTGAAAAAACATTGGTGGCACAAGATGATTTGATTCTTGAATTGGTAGCCATTTAGGATAAATTGGAACGCGGAGGACGCAGATTAGGCGGATTTTCACGGATTTTTTTATTTAGGATAAATTGGAACGCGGAGGACGCAGATTAGGCGGATTTTCACGGATTTTTTTATTTAGGATAAATTGGAACGCGGAGGACGCAGATTAGGCGGATTTTCACGGATTTTTTTATTTAGGATAAATTGGAACGCGGAGGACGCAGATTAGGCGGATTTTCACGGATTTTTTTATGTTTATGCGAAATTATATTCTGAAAAATGTATAAAAATAAAAATAAAAATAAAAATATAGATAGCAATAAAAGAATCCGTGAGAATCTGTCCAATCTGTGTCATCCGTGTTTCAAGTGTATCTATTCTCTTGGATTGATAGCTTTGTAAGGTACTTTGAAATCCATTACATTCGATAGAGATAGAACGACCTTCGTACATAAGCCCTTAAAAACAGCATGCATATCAAATGCTTTCCGACCTTGCAAATACTGACGGCTTGCAACCGAGTATAATCCCAAAGCACCTTGATAGTTTTTATAAAAATTTTTCATATATGAATTGTAACAAACAGAATCAAAAAAATTATGCTATTTTGGTGCCGCGCATGGCATTCTGAATCGTCGCATCCATAGCGCGGTGTGCCAAAGGCGTTGTGTAATTATTTAAATTCGCAATCGCTGTTTGAATCAAATTTTTATCTGCTTGCGCAATCATTTCGGTCAGTACCGCCGCCAATTTTTTCGTTTTGCGCTTTTCCCAATCTGTCAGAATGCTTTTATGTTGTTTTAAAAACTTATCAGAGGCTTGCAAAAGGTGATTCCCTTCATTTCGCGCATCAATCAACGCTTTCGCAGCCATGTCTTCTTCGGCATTCAGAATGCCTTCAATCAACATTTCAGCCATCGCTTCCTCCGAAATCCCGTATTGAGACCGAATTTCAACCGAAGTTTCGGTTCCAGAACGCAATTCTTTCGCCTTGACTTTCAAAATCCCATCCGCATCTAACACAAATTGTATATCAATCTTAGGCAAACCCGCAGGCATCGGCGGAATGCCTTTCAACGTAAATTCACCTAATTTTCGATTATGCGCCACTAAATCACGCTCTCCTTGAAAAACAGCCACTTTTAAATTTTTCTGTCCATCCACCGAAGTTGTATATTGACGACCTGATTGATTCGGCACTTTGGAATTTCGGGGAATAATCACATCCATCAAACCGCCCACCGTCTCAATCCCTAACGAAAGCGGTGTAACGTCAATCAATAAAACATCGCGCTGATTCCCAGCCAATACATCCGCTTGAATCGCCGCACCTAAGGCAACGACTTCATCTGGATTCAAATCACTATAAACTTTTTGTTTAAAAAAATCCGTTACGGCTTTTTGAACCGCAGGCACACGCGTACTGCCGCCAACCATCACCACCGCTTGAATATCCGTAATATCCAGATTAGCATCTTTCAAAGCGGATGCACAATATTTAATGGTTTTTAAAATCAAGGGGTGAATCAACGCATCCAATTTTTGCCTTGTCATTTTAAAGACCATTGCGTTACCTTTTGTGTCTAAAATGGTAGATTGCCATTCAAACGAATCGTTGAAACTCAACTGTTTTTTAGCCTGTTCAGCGTTCAAACGCAAGGTTTGACCCATGATTTTATCCGAATGAAGGCGATTTTGGTCTATTTCATGGGTTTTCATCCAATCTTCGACAATCGCTTGGTCAAAATCATCACCACCTAAAAACGTATCGCCATTGGTTGCCAAGACTTCAAAAATCCCATCTTGCAATTGCAAAATTGATACATCAAACGTGCCGCCGCCCAAATCATACACCGCAATTGTATGAGCATCCTCCGTTTTTTTGTCCAAACCATACGCCAAAGCTGCCGCCGTAGGTTCATTGACAATCCGCAAAACGTCCAAACCTGCCAATTTCCCCGCATCTCGGGTTGCTTGTCGTTGTGCATCATTGAAATACGCAGGCACGGTAATCACTGCTTTCGATACGGTTTGTTTTAAATCCTGTTCAATCCGCGATTTTAAGGCTTTCAAAATATGCGCTGAAAGTTCCACAGGCGTATAAAAAGCATTTTTAACACGGACTTTTACCAAACTTTCTGTATCTTCATCAATGATTTGATAACCAAAATATTGTTCATAGGTTTTAACATCTTTATACGATTTGCCCATGAGCCGCTTGACCGAATAAATCGTATTTTGCGGGTCGGTCAACAATTTGGATTTGGCAGCATCACCCGCCAAAATACCACCATTTGTTTCAAAATGTAGGATAGAAGGCACCAAAGTACTTTTGCCATCTTGCCCCTTGACGCAAATCGGATGACCATTTTGAATGTAAGCAACCAACGAATGCGTCGTCCCTAAGTCAATGCCGACAATCATTTCTTTGGGTGTTTCAGGTTGGTTCACGGAACCATCTTTTAAATTGATGGATATTACTGCCATTTTTAGACTTTTTAAGGAGTGATTTTTTGATTTATCCTTTAATTTGCACCTTTTTTGGCACATTCGAGCGTTCACGCTCCTTTGGAAACAAAAATTGCGCAAAGATAACCTGTTTTTAAGTCAGATTGTTTATTTTAATTTTATTCAAATAATTATTAATCTTAATATGAAAACCATTACACACAATATTCTGATGGTGCGCCCTGCCAAATTTGGTTTTAATGAACAAACGGCAGCCAGCAATGCGTTTCAAACCCGCGATACCAGCCTTTCCAATGAGCAAATTCAACAAAAAGCGATTGAAGAATTTGACCGAATGGTACTGTTGTTGCGCAGTCGGGCTATCAACGTTGTGGTGGCGCAGGATACCAAAACGCCTGTGAAGCCTGATGCCGTTTTTCCCAATAACTGGGTTAGTTTCCATGAAGATGGGGCGGTGATTTCGTATCCGATGTTTGCAAATGCCCGCCGAAAAGAACGGCGTGAACCGATTTTAAAAGCCATCGAAAAAGAATTTGAAATCACGCAAAGATTCCATTTAGAACATTATGAAGGTGTAAATCAGTTTTTGGAAGGCACAGGCAGTATGATTTTGGATAGGGCAAATGAGATTGTTTATGCTTGTTTAAGTCCGCGTACAGACGTGCGTGTATTAGATGAATTGTGTGAAACCATTCATTATAAACGATTGATTTTTAATGCAATAGATGATAAAAAACAAGCCATTTATCATACCAATGTGATGATGGCTTTGGGCGAAACCTTTGTCGTCATTTGTTTAGATACGATTGAAAACAAGGAGGAACGATTGAATGTAATTAAAATGTTGGAACAAACCCAAAAAGAAATTATTGAAATTAGTTTGCCGCAAATGAAGGCTTTTGCAGGCAATATGTTACAAGTGCGCAACACGTTTAATGAAACTTTTTTGATTATGTCTAAAACGGCTTATGAATCCTTAGACGCGTTGCAAATCAATCACATTAAAAAACATACTCAAATTTTAGTCGTTGATATTCCGACGATTGAGAAATACGGTGGTGGTTCTGCACGCTGTATGATAGCCGAAATCTTTCTACCTAAAAAATGATAAAAGATAGTTATTTAACCCTTCAAAAAGCAAGTATTGGTGCATTTAAAGATAGGGGTTCCAAGTTTATTGCTTACGCCAATCCAGTAGATTCAGAAGCCGATTTCGCTGCTTTTTTAGAATCAATTCGCAAAGAGCATCCCAAAGCGCGGCATTATTGTTACGCTTGGCGATTGGGTTTAGACCAAAACCTGTTTCGCACAAACGATGATGGCGAACCTTCTGGAACGGCAGGCAAACCCATTTTAGGACAAATCGACCGTTTGCATTTAACGCATATTGGAATTATTGTGGTTCGATATTTCGGAGGAACATTGTTAGGGACATCGGGTTTGATAAATGCGTATCGGGAAAGCACGGCAGATGCACTTGCTCAATCCGTAATTATTGAAAAAATAGTAGAAGATATTTTTGAAATTCAATTTGAATACGAGTGGATGCCAGCGGTAATGAATGCCCTTAAAAAGTTGCAAATCAATGTTTTACAACAAAATTTTGATACGATAGGGCGCATTCAAATCAGCATCCGCAAACAATTGGCAGTAGCAACTTTATTAAAATTACAAGCCTTGATATTCAAAATAACGGAAGAAGAAGTGTTATTAAAAAAAGAAACTAAAGGTTTTTTGATAAAAGAATCGTAGCCTACCGTTTGGAGGGTTTGAAACCCTCCAAACGGTGTGGTGAAAAAAAAATGAAAAGAATCGTAACCGACCGTTTGGAGGGTTTGAAACCCTCCAAACGGTGTGGTGAAAAAAAAATGAAAAGAATCGTAGCCTACCGTTTGGAGGGTTTCAAACCCTCCAAACGGTGTGGTGAAAAAAAAAGTAAAAAAAAAGTAAAAAAAATTTGCAGGAATCAAAAATAGATATACCTTTGCACCGCGTCAGGCAGCCAGCTCCTTCTGAACTCCCCCAGGGTGGAAACACAGCAAGGGTAAGATAGTCGAGCGGCGTGTCGGGCGCATTTTTTTTTGTCCGCAACTTGCATACGATTCCATCCACAAACAAGTCACAGCCAACGCTTCATGAAATTTTTCATAGATACAGCTAATTTAGACCAAATCAAAGAAGCTAAAGATTTGGGTATTTTAGACGGTGTTACCACCAATCCTTCCCTCATGGCAAAAGAGGGCATCACAGGTACCAATAATATTTTAAAACATTATAAGTCTATCTGCGATTTAGTGGATGGTCCCGTCAGTGCCGAAGTGATTTCCACCGATTTTAAGGGCATGATTGATGAAGGTCGCCGTTTAGCGGACTTGGCAGAAAATATCGTGGTCAAAGTACCAATGATTAAAGATGGGGTCAAAGCCCTTTCTTGGTTTCATGCCAATGAAATTTCGACGAATTGCACGTTGATTTTCTCGGCAGGTCAAGCGATTTTGGCGGCGAAAGCTGGAGCGACTTTTCTATCGCCGTTTATCGGACGGATTGACGATATGAGTTGGGACGGTATTGATTTAATTAAACAAATTGTTGAAATATACGGGATTCAAGGTTGGGATACGCAGATTTTAGCAGCATCGATTCGCACGCCTTTGCACATTGTGCAAGCAGCGCAAGCAGGCGCGGATGTGGTGACTTGCCCGCTATCCGCAATCCTCGGTTTATTGAAACATCCTTTGACAGATTTAGGCTTGCAACAGTTTTTGGATGACCATGCCAAAGCCAATGCAAATCATATTATAAAAAAATAAGAAATGATTTAAAACACCGTGAAATGCGTCGATTTTTACCTAAAAATCGACGCATTTTTGTTTTTAAAACTATTCCCGAATAAATTCCAATTCTTCGGATTCATTCAAACGTACGATAACAGAAGGTTCTCCCGTTTCGCGCTGTTCCTGTCGAAATTTTACGACAAAATCCACTCGTTCTAACACATCGGAACTGATTTCGCCAAAATGTTTGGCAAAAGGTTGACCACTGACATTCGCAGAAGTAGCTATAATTGGTTTGCCCAATTGCCGAATCAAGGCTTTACAAAACGAATCGGTTGCCAACCGAATCGCCACACTGCCATTCGGTGCGGTCACGTTTTTCGCTAAATTGATTCCTTTATCATACACCACCGTCAAAGGACGGCTGTGATACATCAGCAAGGTATCAATGCGTGGATGCACATGCGACACATATTGCCGCAACATCGCCATCGAATCCACCAATAACACGAAACCCTTGCCCGAAGGACGGTCTTTGAGTTTATAAACTTTTTCGACTGCCGCCGCATTCGTCGCATCGCAGCCGATGCCCCAAATCGTATCCGTTGGATATAAAATCACGCCGCCCGCGTTTAAAACATTCAATATTTCTGTAAATTTCTCGTTTTCAAATATCATACTATCGTACTTTCGCAATCGTTAAAAGATAATTTTGTTGTTTGTGACGCTTAAAAAAGCAAAATAAACGTTTATTTAGCCGTTTTTATTGATAATGGTTCATTAATATTGCGCCATTTGTTAAAATGAATGCAATTTTATCCCGTTCAACAAAAAATCGGTTCTATTTGTTGATGCATTAAAATTATTTGATTCTAAAAATATAAAAATACCTTGAAAAATACCTTATTGACGTTCCTACTGCTGGCATTTGCCCGCCCTTTATGCGCCAAGCACATCATCGGCGGCGAGATTACGTATAAATATATTGGCAATGACCAATATCAATTTTTTATGAAAATCTACCGCGATTGCAATGGTCAGGGCGCGGAATTAGATAATCCTGCTTCGATTACGCTTTTTCGCGGAACGACGTTTCAACGCAATATTCAAGCCCCATTAGATAGTTCTCGGAATTTATCGAAACCCAATCTGCCTTGTACAGAGACCAATATTGATGTTTGTGTGGAAGAAGGTTCGTATTCTTGGGTGCTGACGTTACCGCCTGTGAATGAAAGTTACACGGTTGTCTATCAACGTTGTTGTCGTAACAATACGATTACAAATATTTTGAATCCAGAAAGTTCGGGCGCGAGCTATTTTATCGAACTTTCTCCTGCGGCACAAGTTGCCCGTAATAATAGTCCTGTTTTTCGGTCGTTCCCGCCGACCTTGATTTGTGGTGGTTTCCCTTTAAATTTTGACCATGCGGCGGTGGATTCAGATGGCGACCAATTAGTATATGAATTTTGTTCGCCTCTTTTGGGCGGCGGTAGAACGGGGTCTGATATTCCGGGAGACCCGAATAGTTGCGCAGGGGTTGTACCGATTCCAGCTTGTCTTTCGATGATGACTCCTGTACAATTTCGAGTGCCTGTTTATACTTCGGGTGCGCCTTTAGGCGGCAATCCTGTGGTGCGTATTGACCCCAATACGGGGATGATTACAGGTACGCCTGCGGCGACTGTGGGACAATTTGTCGTAGGCGTTTGCGTCAAAGAATATCGCAATGGGCAGTTATTGAGTATTTTACGTAGAGACTTTCAATTTAATGTATTCGATTGTAATCCAACGGTTTTAGCTAAAATCAAGGCAGATACAACGATTGCAGGCAAACAATTTTTCATCCAAGCCTGTGGCAAAAGTACCGTTTTCATTGAAAATCTTAGCTCTAAACAAAGTTTTATTGGCAGTGATTTTTATTGGGCATTCAATATTCAAGGTGCGGAACGCCGTTTTACGGAATGGAATGCCAATATTACTTTTCCTGATACTGGAACGTATAAGGGGAAATTATTTTTAAAACCGGGTTCTACTTGTGCAGATACAGCCTATGTGACGATTAAAGTGTATAACAAACCCATAGCTGATTTTACCTATGCGTATGACACTTGTATTGCGGGTCCTGTCTTTTTGCGAGACCGTTCTCGGTCGGAAGCGGGCGCAATTTCGAGTTGGAATTGGCAATATGGAGATGGTACAACAGGCTCTTTACCCAATCCGGCACATGTGTATCAAACACCTGGTGTTAAAAAGATTGTTTTGAATATTGAGGATAAAAAAGGTTGTAAAGCGGACACGACACAACCGATTCGATGGTATCCTGTGCCGCCGTTATTGATTATTGAGCCGAGTAAATACATTGATTGTACGCCCACTAAAACGGAATTTAAGAATTTATCGGTGCCAATTGATTCGACCTATAAGATTATTTGGGATTTCGGGGATGGGACGACTGGTACAGGTATTAGCCCGCAACATGTTTATAAACAACCCGGTACATATTCGGTTTCGGTGAATGTGACTTCGCCGATTGGTTGTAAAACGAGTGCTTCCTATCCGAATTGGATCAAAGTAAAACAAGGAGCGATTGCAGATTTTGATTTTACGCCAGAGAAACCGAATACGTTTTTAAATACGGTTCAATTCCGAGATTTATCGCAATTTTCGACGCGGTGGCAATGGTTTTTTAGCAATAAAGGGTATTCTAATCAGCAAAACCCAACTTTTGTGTTTCGAGATACAGGAACGCAAAAAATCAAATTGTTGGTTGCTAACCTCAATAATTGCATTGATTCGATGATTAAATACATTGATATTGAACCCAAAGTGGTTTATCATTTGCCGAATGCGTTTTCGCCCAATCAAGATGCGGTGAATGATGCGTTTAAAGGCATTGGCTATTTGGAAGGGATGACCGATTTTACGATGCGCATTTGGAATCGATGGGGTGAATTGATTTTTGAAACCAAGAATCCGCAGGAAGGTTGGAATGGTAAAAAATTTAATACAGGGCGCGAAGAACCGCAAGGCGTATATGCTTGTGTGGTGCAGTTTAAGGGACCGAGAGGAGAGCCGCATGAGATGAGTGGTTTTGCTACTTTGATTCGATAGTGGCAAGCAAATTGAAACCGTTTTATTTTTAAAACACATAGGACACATAGTTTACATAGGACACATAGTTTACATAGGACACATAGTTTACATAGGACACATAGTTTACATAGGACACATAGTTTACATAGGACACATAGTTTACATAGGACACATAGTTTACATAGGACACATAGCTTCAATACGAAAGATTGCCCTATGTGTTCTATGTAAATTATTTTTACTATGATGGCATGACCAATATGCCGAACCGAAAGTTAGAAGTATTGCCCTATGTGTTCTATGCAAACTATGTGTCCTATGTGTTTTAAAAAGCTATATTACAATTGTATCTTTTTTTCAAAAAAAATGGAAAATTGATACACTTTTAAATAATAAAAAGTAACTTTGTATCGAATTTTAATCAAAATGTAAATTAATACAAAAACTAAGACAAAGACTACAATGAATCTTGCACACCTATTCATGGTTGTAAGCCTTTGCTACAACAGTTCATTCAATATCCTTTTAGCTCAAAATTATGCTAAAACCATTCAATTCAATACAATTGACCCTTTAGAAAGCCTTGTAACAGGCACGCTTACAGACGAAAAAGGTGCGCCAATTCCTTTTGCGGCAACCCGCGTTTTCAAAAACAGCAATGGTACTACGGGCGCACTCATCACAGGAGTTCAAACGGATGACAGTGGGAATTTTATGCTAAAAGGTTTACCAATAGGTAATTATGAATTAAAATGTTCTGCAATAGGTATGTCTGAAAAGACCCTTTTGATTGATATTACAGCCGAAAATCCGATTAAAAAATTAGGAATGATTACCCTGACAATTGCCTCTACTCAACTTAATGTATTGGAAATCAAGGAAAAACGCTCTGAAACGGAGTACAAATCGGATAGAAAGGTTTTTAATATCGAAAGCAGTTTGACGGCGGCGGGCGGCAGCGCGATAGATGCTATCAAAAATGTATCGGGCGTAACGGTGGATGCAGAAGGCAATGTCGCTTTACGCGGTTCTGAAAATGTTAAAATTTGGATTAACGGCAAACCTTCTGCCTTGATTGGCGCAAATGGCAAGGCGGATTTAACTAAAATTCCTGCGAATGCGATTAAAAGTATTGAAATTTTAACGAATCCGTCCGCCAAACAAGATGCAGATGGCAGTGCGGGCATTTTAAATATTGTGTTGAAAGACAGTCAAAAAGTGGGTTTCAATGTGCAAACCACAGGCAATATCGGTACGAATCCCGCGCTCAATACCTTCAATAAATTCGATGGTTCCATCACTGCCAATTATAAAGTCAACAAAATCAATGTATTCGGTATGTTATCTGGTCGTAATAACATCACGACTGCTAATATGGGTATTGATAGAAAGACGATTACCAAAGATTCTGTTTTTTATACGAATCAAACGACATCGCATATCTATCCTGCCAAAATGTTGAATGCTCGTTTGGGTGTAGAATATAATTTTAACAAATTTAATAATTTCAATGTATCTGGAACGGTGGTACGTTCCAAAAAGGGTGAAAATGCTCATTTGCAATATGATTATTTAAATCAAAACTTAATTCCAACCGCCCTTTCACTGCGTTCTGACGACGAAAAAAGCAATGCATTGGCGCAAGATTATAATTTTACTTGGAATAAATGGTTTAAAAAAGAGAAACGCGATTTCACGTTATCGGGCAATAGAACTTCAAATCGCAATGAAGGACACGTTTTAGGCATCGAACAATTTTTTACGCCTGATAAAACAAGTCATTTACGCGATGATTTTAATCAACAAATTCGTTTTAATACGAATAGTCGAAATTTAATTTTGCAAGGTGATTTTACAGAACCATTGAAAAAAGGTCGTTTTGAAATAGGTTTCAGAATTGCTGATTTTAGAATTGATGAACAATTGTTTTCAGATGTATTGCGAAATAATCAATATGTAAATGATGCTCGTTATACGGTTTTATTTGGTTTTACGGAGCGCGTTTATGCAGGATATGGGCTGTTTTCGGGCAATTTGAAACAAAAATGGGATTATTCAATGGGTTTGCGCGTCGAACAAGTGAATGCAGCGTCAGATTTGAAACACATCAGTAGGCAAGTGCCTTTGGATTATTTTCAAGCCTATCCGTCTTTTTCGTTGACGCGACAATTGGCAAATAAAGGACAATTGAAATTGGGTTATGGCAAACGCATTAATCGTCCTGATTATGCGATGTTGCATCCGATTACGGGTATCAATGACCGTTTAAATCGAAGAATTGGCAATCCTGATTTGAAACCTGAGTTCGTACACGCCTTTGAACTCACTTATTTGATGATTAACAATCGTTTTACGTTCAATCCGACACTTTTTTATCGTCAAATGAATGATGCGATTGGGCGCGTTGTCCGATATTTGCCCGACCCCATTACAGGTGAAAACATTGCGTATCGCATGCCGATGAACCTACAAAACGGCGTGAATTATGGTTTAGAATTGAATGGAACGTTGAATATTACCAAAAAATGGAAGATGAGTAGCACTGTTTCCATTTTCGAGGCAAAATTGAATGGTAAAAATTTGGAAGCACAATTGACCAATCAAACGACGGTGATGAACGCCCGTTTCAATAGTAGCTTCACGCTTGGTAAAGATTGGGATATACAAATTGTTGGTTTTTATAACTCACCGAATGTGTTGATTCAAGGAACCCTTGCACCTGTGTATTATGCTGATTTTGGTTTGCGCAAGCCAATTTGGAATCATAAAGCAACCTTATCCTTTCGTTTGAGCGATATTTTTGATACAAAACGAGTTGATTTTACCGCTTTTACGCCCGAATATGAGACTAAAGGGCGTTTAAAACGCGAATCTCGAATGGCATATCTTGGTTTTACGTATAGTTTAAATAAATCAACGCAAGCCGCACAACGAAAACGCGGCATGGACGTACAGGAAAAACGAGACGAATCTGGCTTATAAATTAATTGCTAAATAATTGATAATCAATTGATTAAAAAAGTTATCCACATTTTGTGGATAACTTTTGTTTTTTTAGAAGGTTGTATCATCATACCTTAGTGTCGCAAAAGCGTCAAGCTCACTTATTTGATAACGTACAGCGAGAGAAGCATCTCCTAAGTCCATATAAAACCATCATTTTTTTCAACAACTTTTCTGAAACACATAGCGCACATAGGCTCCATAGGACACATAGGGGCAAGCTGTCATAAAGATGTACACTCTTTCAATTCAATCTATTTTTTCAATCGTTTACATCATCCCTAAACGAAAAGAGAAAAGATTGCCTCTATGTGTCCTATGCAACCTATGTGAACTATGTGTTTTAAAAATAAATTAAAATGAGCCTTTTTTTTAGATATAAAATTTTAAAAACATGACAGAACCTATTTTGCGTGAAAATAATAGCCGTTTTGTGCTATTTCCAATTCAGTACGACCAAATTTGGAAAATGTACAAACAGGCTGTTGCGTCTTTCTGGACGGCTGAAGAAATTGATTTAGGGGCAGACCTTTCCGATTGGGAACGGTTGAGCGACAATGAAAGACATTTTATTAAGCACGTTTTGGCGTTTTTTGCGGCAAGCGATGGCATTGTAAATGAAAATTTGGTGTTGAACTTCATGCGGGAAGTCCAAATTCCTGAAGCGCGTTGTTTTTACGGGTTTCAAGTCGCGATTGAAAACATTCACGCGGAAACGTATTCGTTATTAATCGATACGTATATCAAAGACCCTGCAGAAAAAGATTATTTATTCAACGCATTGGAAAATTTGGAATGTGTTTCCAAAAAAGGACAGTGGGCAATGCGCTGGATTGAACACGCGCCGTCGTTTGCGCACCGTTTGATAGCGTTTGCAGCCGTAGAAGGCATCTTTTTTTCGGGTAGTTTTTGCAGTATTTACTGGTTGAAAAAGCGCGGTTTGATGCCCGGTTTGACCTTCAGCAATGAATTAATTAGCCGCGATGAAGGATTACATTGTGATTTTGCCTGTTTATTGTACTCTATGTTGGAAAACAAATTGTCTGAAAAAGAGGTGGAACTCATTATTACAGAAGCAGTTGAATATGAAAAAGAATTTGTAACGGATGCGTTACCTGTGAATTTGATTGGTATGAACGCCGAAATGATGACTCAATATATTGAATTTGTGGCGGATAGGTTGTTGCAGTCTTTGGGCAATGATAAATTTTATCATGCAACGAATCCATTTCCTTGGATGGAGATGATTTCCTTGCAAGGCAAAACCAATTTTTTTGAAAAACGCGTTGGCGATTATCAAAAAGCAGGCGTAATGACTCAAAAAGATAAACAAGTTTTTACATTGGAAGAAGATTTTTAAAGGCAAGAATTAAGAATGAAAGATTTTTAAAGGAAACAAGGAAATAACCTATTCCAAAAGGTCGGCGAGGTTGCAACCCTATCCAATACCCACAAAATGATTGTTGGTATTCAAAGGATTCTACAAAATAAAAAAGGTGCGTAGCACCACAACATTTGTAGAAAAACGATGGACAATCCGATTGGAAGGTGCGACGCACCGTAACATTGGTAAAAACGGTTTGGATGTTACGGTGCGACGCACCTCAAACGCGGTTTTTAATTCCGATTTGCTACCAATATTGCGGTGCGATGCACCTTTTTTTATTCTGTGGGTAGTGGATAGGGTTGCAACCTCGCCGACCTTAATATGCTTAATCCTTTAAAAATTCCTTCTTTTTTAATTCAAATGAAAAATTGTTTAAACAGAAACAACCCATTTCTTGCGGAAACGCAAGTTTCAAACTTGATTTTTATCCAACAATGAAAGTTATAAAACGTTCTGGTAAGCGAGAAGATGTGAGTTTTGATAAAATCACAGCACGCATTAAAAAACTTTGTTACGGGTTGAATCCCGTCTATATTGAGCCGCTTGAAATCAGTCGAAAAGTGGTTCAAGGCTTGTATGACGGTGTGACGACGACCGAATTGGACAATCTCGCTGCCGAAACTGCGGCAACAATGGCGGCGCAACACCCTGAATACGCAACTTTGGCGGCGCGGATAGCGGTTTCCAATTTGCATAAAAACACCGATAAGTCGTTCAGCCGCACGATGCGCGAGTTGTATAATTATATTGACCCGAAAACGGGTGAAAAAGCGGGCTTGATTTCGGATGAAGCCCATAAAATGATTCAAAAATATAAAGACAAATTAGATTCTGCTATCATATATGATAGGGATTATGATTTTGACTATTTTGGATTCAAAACGTTGGAGCGTTCTTACCTGTTGCGCATGAATGGCAAAGTGGTGGAACGTCCTCAACAATTGTTAATGCGGGCGGCTATTGGCATTCATGGTGAAAATCTTGCATCTGTAATTGAAACGTATTCAATGATGTCGGAAAAATGGTTCATCCATGCCACCCCGACTTTGTTTAATGCAGGTACGCCAAGACCGCAAATGTCCAGTTGTTTTTTGCTGTCGGTCAGCGGAGATGGCGATTCGATTCCAGCGATTTATGAGACCTTGGCGCGTTGTGCCAAGATTTCTCAATCGGCGGGTGGTATCGGTTTGGCGGTGCATTCGATTCGCGCAAAAGGTTCGTACATACGCGGAACGGGTGGAAAATCCAATGGATTAGTGCCGATGTTGCGGGTTTTCAATGAAACGGCGCGCTATGTGGACCAATGTTTTCATCCTGACACGATTATATATACGAAAACGGGCATCAAGCGAATTGATGATATCGTTTTGGAAGATGAATTGTTAACACATGATGGTAATTTTAATAAAGTTGACCGCTTATTACGCCAACATTATGTGGGCAAAATGATAAAAATCAAGGTTCAACAATCCATTGAACCCATTTCAGTTACAGAAGAACATCCCTTTTTAGTCATTCGCAATCAGCCCAAAAACATTGATTATCAAACGATTACAACTCGTTTAATCAATGGACACGTTGAAACGGAATGGGTAGAGGCAAAAGATTTGACGGAGGATGATTTGTTAGCTTTTCCGATTCCCGATTATAGCCATGATATTTTGCAGTATTCGGTAGCCGATTGCCGTTTTTATGGGATGATGATTGCAAAAGGCAACATTTCCAAAGATGGAAAGCAAGCGCAATTGACACAAGAGGTGGATAGTTATCAAATTAGTTTTATTAAAAACTATTTGTATGAAAATGGCATTCGTTGGACGGAGCAATTATCAGAAAATGGTGCCGAAATCTGTTTTAATTGGGCTGCACACATTGGTTTTAAATTCAATAGAATGATGCTGTATGATGCTTGGGGCGCGAAAGCAATCCATAGCAGTTTTTTACATTTGCCGAAAGAAAAGACATTTCAATTCGTGAAAGGCATCATTGAAACCGAAAACTGTTTTGGATTGAGTTCTGATACCACTTCTCGACAAGTCGTTGAAAGTGTGCGTTTTATGTTGATGCGTTTTGGTATTTTGACGACAGGCAGTATTGAAAACGAGGTTTGTTCTTTAAAAATTCCGATTGTTGGCGAGATTGCAGCTTTGTTTAATTTACCACAAATTGAATCTGTTGAATACTTTACACATCAAAATAGTAATTATTCAAGAATTGACCATTTGTCAAGTGCGGATTATGATGGAGTCGTAGTGGATTTTGAAGTGTTGCCCAATCATAGTTACGTGACGCACGTAGGCGTTGCGCACAATGGCGGCGGTAAGCGAAAAGGGGCATTTGCGATGTATTTAGAACCTTGGCATGCGGATATTTTCGATTTTTTGGAGTTGAAAAAGAATCATGGTAAGGAAGAAGCGCG
This sequence comes from Chitinophagales bacterium, assembly GCA_013298955.1. Lineage (GTDB taxonomy): Bacteria > Bacteroidota > Bacteroidia > Chitinophagales > Saprospiraceae > JAAFJT01. The sequence goes on along the minus strand of JAAFJT010000003.1, from coordinate 29,428 downwards.
GGCAAGAGATTTGTTTTATGCGTTATGGATACCCGATTTGTTCATGGAAAGGGTCAAAGCAGGCGGCGAATGGTCTTTATTCTGCCCGAATGAAGCACCCGGATTGTACGATTGTTACGGCGGAACGTTTGAAGCCCTTTACCACAAGTACGAAAAAGAAGGACGCGCTCGAAAAGTCATCAAGGCGCAAGAATTATGGTTTGCCATCTTAGAATCGCAAATTGAGACTGGAAATCCATACATTTTGTATAAAGATGCTGCGAATAAAAAATCGAATCAGAAAAATTTAGGGACGATTCGCTGTTCCAATCTTTGCACGGAAATAATTCAATATACCTCGCCAGATGAATGTGCCGTTTGTAATTTAGCGAGTATCAATTTATCGAAATTCGTAATAGGTAATCAATTTGATTTCAATAAGTTATATGAAGTGACGCGGATTGTAACGCGGAATTTGAACAAAGTCATTGATGCCAATTATTATCCGATTCCAGAAGCGCGAAAGTCTAATATGCGGCATCGCCCGATTGGAATTGGGGTTCAAGGCTTGGCAGATGCGTTTATTTTGATGCGTTTTCCGTTCGATTCGCCCGAAGCGCGTGCTTTGAATAAAGATATTTTTGAAGCGATTTATTTTGGCGCGATGACGGAATCCGTTGCTTTGGCGGAAAAAGAAGGCGCGTATGAGACGTTTAAAGGTTCTCCATTGAGTGAAGGTCAATTTCAATTTGATTTGTGGGGCGTTCAGCCTTCAGAACGCTGGGATTGGGCAACTTTGAGACAAAAAGTGATGAAAACGGGTGCGCGGAACTCGCTTTTAGTCGCGCCGATGCCGACTGCTTCGACTTCTCAAATCTTAGGGAATAACGAATGTTTTGAACCTTATACGTCCAATATTTACACGCGCCGCACTTTGTCGGGTGAACATATTGTGGTTAATAAGCATTTGTTAAACGATTTGATTCGGATGAATTTGTGGAATGAAGAAACCCGCGAAATTTTAATTGCCGCGAATGGTTCTATTCAACATATTGATGGGATTCCAGATGATTTGAAAAAATTATATAAAACGACTTGGGAATTATCCATGCGTTTCATTATTGACATGGCAGCAGATAGAGGAGCCTTTATTTGTCAATCGCAATCGTTGAATTTGTTTGTGGAAAATCCGAATTTTTCCAAATTATCGTCGATGCACTTTTATGGATGGCAAAAAGGGTTGAAAACGGGGATGTATTATTTGCGTTCTAAGGCTGCGGTGGATCCGATTAAATTCACGCTTTCCGCAAAACATCAACGCAAATTTGGAACCGAAACCGAAATTCATGTTCCAAAACCTGCCAAATCAAATTTGGCAGCAGCGATAGCGGCGAAAAATCCAAATCTTAATACATTGAATGCCAAGCAATTAGCAGAAGCCGCCAATGAAGTTTGTGATATGAATGACCCGGATTGTTTAGCGTGTAGTGCGTAGTGGTTTGAATTAGGATTGTTAGGATTGAAAGGATTCAAAGGATTGATTTTTATAAAAATCAATCCTTTGAATCCTTTCAATCCTAATTCAAACTTTTTAAAGGAACAAATAAAACAAAACTATGAAACTCAATATTGCTATTTCATTATTTTTTTTAATAATTCATACTTCATTCATAATCAAGCCCATTTGGGGTTTTCAAGCGCATCAAACCATTAATCGATTAGCGGTTTTCACCTTGCCGCCCAATATGATGCCCTTGTACAAAAAAGAAATCGCCTATCTCACCGAACATGCAGTGGATCCTGATAAACGCCGTTATGTTTCGCCGACGGAAAGTTGTCGGCATTATATTGATTTGGATAGATATGCCTATTTTCCACATAATTTATTGGAGGCATTAGCATTACATACGCAAATTTTTATTATCAATGATAAAAAGGATACGCTTAAATTGACAGGTTATCCCAATGTATTTTTGCACCAACGCGATTTTTTTTTAAAATCAAAAAGTATTAAAACGTTTTTCAAACGCGATTCGATTGCGATTGCGGATACCACTTATAGACAATTTGTTTTTAATCATTTTTTAAAACAATATCAAGACGGTACTTGGACGATTCCGAATGAAGCCATTGAAAAATTGTTTGAAAAAGAGCGTTTTATCACCAAAGGGCGTTTTAAAAAAGTTTGGGCAAAAGATGGTTTATCGGCAACAGGGATTCTGCCTTATCATTTGATTGGGATGCAAAAACGATTGACGAATGCTTTTATGCAAAAAAACAAACAAGCTGTGTTGAAATTGAGTGCAGAAATCGGTCATTACATCGCCGATGCGCATGTGCCACTTCATACAACCCGCAATTATGATGGACAATTGACGCGTCAAATGGGAGTTCATGCGTTTTGGGAGACGCGTTTGCCCGAATTATTTGCAGATAAATACAATTTTTGGGTTGGACAAGCCACTTATTTTGAAAAACCAACGGATTTTTTTTGGAAAATAGTTCAAAAATCACACGAATTGGTTCCAAAATTATTGGAAATCGAACAAGAAGTGTCAAAATCGTTTCCAAATTATAAAAAATTCGTTTCGACAACCAAAAATGGCGTTACTTTGACCTTGCAAACGCAGGAATACGCGACTTTATTCCACGAAAAATTGGATGGAATGGTTGAACAACAAATGCGCGATGCTGTTTTAGCCGTTGGTTCGGCATGGTATTCTGCTTGGTTCGAGGCAGGACAACCTAATTTGAATCATTTATTTGAAAAAATGCCGATGGGCGAACCCAATTTAGATACCACCGCTTATGCCAAAAAGGATAAAATGTTGGGTCGAGATGAAGGCATTATATGGAAAGAATAATTTTATAAATCGTTTATAATCAAATCATTCGCGTAAAAATGACCCAATTATTAGGTTTGATAGGCTATCCGTTATCCCATTCTTTTTCTAAAAAATATTTTACTGCAAAATTTGTTCAAGAAAAGATTCAAGGTTGGCAATATGAATTGTTTCCAATTGAAAATATCGAACAATTGCCTGCATTATTAAAAAAACATCCGAATTTGGTCGGTCTGAATGTGACTGCGCCATACAAACAGAAAGTTTTAAAATATTTAGATGAAATACATCCTTCCATCACTCAGATAGAAGCGGTTAATTGTATTCAGATTCAAAATGGCAAATTAAAAGGTTTTAATACAGATGTCATTGGTTTTCAAGTATCTATGCACTCTTTTTTGACAAAATCAATGAATGTTGTGGATATTCCAAATTTAAAAGCATTGATTTTGGGGACAGGTGGGGCAGCTAAAGCAGTGGCGTATAGTTTGGAACAATTAAACATTCCGTTTCAACAAGTCTCGCGTAATGCAGGACTTCGATATGCGGATTTGGATGAAAATATGATTTTAAATCATAAATTGATTGTCAATACAACGCCTGTTGGCACGTTCCCAAATATCGAAAACGCACCTCATTTGCCCTATGAGTCTTTAACCAATCAACACTTTTTGTATGATTTGGTTTATAATCCAATTGAAACGATGTTTATGAAAAAAGGAAAAGCACAAGGCGCATCTGTTGAAAATGGTTTAGCGATGTTGCATTTACAAGCAGAAGCTGCTTGGGATATTTGGCAAATGTGATACAATTGGAACGCGGATGACGCGGATTGGGCGGATTTGCACGGATTTTTTTTAAAAAATCCGTGCAAATCCGCCCAATCCGCGTCATCCGCGTTCCAATTGTATCACACACACATATTACGAATAATTATTTCAATCCAATTTAAACTTAATCGGTAAGGTGAAATTCACTTTTACGGCTCTGCCTTGTTGTTTGCCAGCTCTCCATTTCGGCATGCTTTGCACCACCCGAATCGCCTCCTCACTACATCCGCCCGAAACACCGCGTTTAATCGTCACATTCGTCATACTGCCATCTGTATCGACCACAAAACCAAGATAAACCGTTCCTTCAATGCCATTTTCCCGCGCTACCGCAGGATATTTGATGTTTTCACTCAAATATTTGAACATCGCAGGTAAGCCTTGAGCATATTCAGGCATTTGTTCAACAATTGTGAAAATAACTTCAGTCTCTTTTTCGACATCTTTTGGCACAAAAGGTGGCGGCGGTGGTGGTGGCAAAACCACTTTTGCAGGCTCTTTCACAACTTCTTTCGCGCCCACATCGCCTTTTTCGTTTTTATCAGAAATGACTATATCCTTCATTTCCTCTTGACGCGGTGGTGGCTCATCTTTTGGCACATTTTCGTCTCTTTTGACAACAGGCGGCAAAAAAATAATCGTAGCCACTTTGGGCGCGGGCGGTGGTGGCGGCGGGGGAGGTGGCGGCGGCGGTGCTGCAACATCGGATGCAGGCGGCGGCAATAATTCCACAACCGTATTTTTGTCCACCATTTTCACATCGGACGATTTGCTCAACAATTTAGGCATCAAAAAACAAGCAAGAAATAACGTAACCGCGATTACGCCCGATTTCAAAACGTGTCCATCATACAATTTGCGCAATACATACGCACCATAAGATTGATTCCGATTTTGAAAAATAATGTCATTGAGGTGAAGCCCTTTCGTATCTAACTGATTCATTTTGAAATAATTATAATTTTAAATAATAAAAATGTTTTATAAATCCACCATCGCAGTCAAATCGACGCGAGTGGACATTTTTTTGGCTCGCAAACTGCTTTTGTGGTGCGATTTGCCAGAGGAAAGGTTCATTTCAGCCATTGCTTCGAGAACTTTTTAAGATTTTTTGAACGATTTTTGACAAAAGTGTAATGGATTCCAGAATTGCTTACAAATACATAGATGCAAGTTTTTTGAAAAATGGTGTGTCTGTGTCTTAGTTTTTTTTAAATGATTGATGCAATACACAACTTTTAAGCAAAAGAATAGTTCTGCGATACAATGCAAAGTATATAAAACTCAGCAATTTCCGCTTTGGAAAATTTTTGAAATAGGATGTGTATGATTTGAAGGATAAAAAGGATATTTTTAGTCAATTTTTGCGCTTTTGGACTAAAAAGTTCCTTAAAATTTTTGAAATAGGATGCTTATGATTGGAAGGATAAAAAGGATATTTTCAGTTCAAAAGCGCAAATTTTAACTCAAAATATCCTTTTTATCCTTCCAATCATAAGCATCCTATTTCAAGAATTTCCCAAAGTGGAAATTGCTGCATAAGACATAACTGCCTTATAAATCATTGATTACAAGGCAGTTCTGTTTTAAATTATCCATTCGGGAGGCTCAAAAGGTTTTTCAAAGAGATAGAATCTTGTGGTTTCATGCGCCCACTCAATATCAAACGCAATTCACGTCGTTTCAAGGCTTCTTCAAATTGTTTTTCTTCTTCACCTGTCAAAGGAATGACTTGTGGCACAGGTTGTGGTTGAAAAGTACCATCCTCCAAACCAACGAAGGTGAAATATGCATGATTGCACCTGCGCAAATCGCCGCCTTTGACATTGGCAGCCGACACTTCCACAAAAATTTCTACGGACGTATTGAACGACCGCGTTACAACCGCTTCTATCGTAATCACATCGCCGTTATGAATCGCTTTGGTGAACGAAACATGGTCAACCGATGCCGTCACCACATGCGAAGCGCAATGTTTGCCCGCACAAACCGCCGCCGCAATGTCCATCCACCGCAATAAATTACCGCCCATGAGGTTGCCCATTGGATTGGTGTCATTGGGCATAATCATTTCAGTCATAATAGTGCGACTATCCGTGATTTTTTTGGCAGGCAGTATTGGAACGCTTTTCTCCACTATTTTAGCGGGCGTTTTTGAATTAGACTTCATTCATTTAAATTTTTATGCCAATTATAAAGTGTTTAAAATCAACGAATCATGACTCCTTTTCGATTTAAAAAGGGAATGCGGGTAAAATAAGCACTATCAATGCTTCCTGCAACAAAAACATATTTTTTATCATACATATTGCCGCCAAAGGTGAAACTAACCCAATATTCATTGGCAATTTCAAACAATCTGGTTTGAATTGGTTCGATTTTTAGGATTTGTAAACCGCCAATTGCTTCAAAAAAATGGCGCAACGTACTGGTTTTCACGATTTCACCATTGATTTCTCCGTATCCGCGAGAAGCGATTAATACATTTTGAATCGGCTCCTCTTTCAAATTGAGGATATACACTTCCCATAATTCATCATTAGGTTGTGCGTCTTCCTGTGGAACAATAGCAATCGCTAAATCTTCTACTTTTAAATTCGGTATATCTTTTTTCATTTTTTAATAATATTTAAATTATTTAAAATCAATATTTTATAAAAATTCAAATTGAAATAAATCGGCAAAATGTTGTTTCAATTGCGCTTGAACGGTAGCCATTGAAACCGTATAACCCAGCTCTGCGGATAAACTGGTGACCGATTTATCGGCATCATCAATCCCGCAAGGAACGATGTTTTTGAAATATTGCAAATCCGTATGGATGTTAAACGCGAATCCATGTAACGTCACCCACCGACTGATGTGTACGCCTATCGCACAAATTTTACGAAAGGGTTCATTTTCGACCTTTGGTTCAAGCCAAACACCTGTGAAATTTTTAATGCGTATTCCATTCAAACCATACATTTTAAGCGTTAAAATGACGGCTTCCTCCAACAATCGCACGTATTTATGAACATCCGTAAAAAATAAATCTAAATCGAAAATCGGATAACCGACAATTTGCCCCAAACCGTGAAAGGTAATATCGCCCCCGCGATTGATTTTAAAAAAATCAATGGATTGCGCCGTTAATGCCGCTTCATCCAATAACAAATGCGCCATAGAACCACTTTTGCCCAACGTATAAACAGGCGGATGTTCGCAAAACAACAAATAATGTTTTTGCGGATAATCAAGCGGATATTTACCATCGGACAATCGATGCGCTAACTTATTGGCAATCAATTCTTTTTGCAAAATGGTTTGATAATCCCATGCCGCCCGATAGGAAATCCGATTTAAATTTTGAAATTCAACCCATTGCTTCATTGGAAAATGCTTTTTTAGAATCAGGAATAAAGCGGTCTGAATTAGGATTTTCAAGATTTGATTAGGATTGATTTTAAAAGATTTAAGTGGTTAATGTTAAATAATCGACAACAACGTTTGGAGGGTTTGAAACCCTCCAAACGTTGTTGTCGTTATAATAGCTTGAAAATCAAATCAATCCTAATCAAATCCTAAAAATCCTAATTCAGACGATTTTAATAACCTTGTGCCGTCGTCAAACCGAATTGAACGCAATGATGCAACAAGTGCCGAGCATGAAATTCCTCCCACTCCGCCCCATTGAGCGCACCAAAATAGGGATGAATCGGCTGAATATCAGGATGTTCTGCCAAATAATCTTGCAAACGCTCCAATTGTGCCAACACTTGTTCTTGGGCAGTTTCAAAATCCGCTTCATGCAAACGCGGCAAAGCAGTGAATAAAAGCTGAAAACCTTTTGGCATCGGCACGAATTTTTCAAAAAAACGGTGCTTGCGATACGCCAATTTTTCAGGTGTCGCATCGCCAACGACTTGCATTTCCCGCTTTCCATTGGAAAAACTGAGCGCGAAAGCAACATGTTCTGCCATATGTTGTGCGGACATTTGCCCCCACTGAGGTTTCGTATCGGCTTTTAAATTTTCCAACAAGGTTGGAAATTCAACATATAAAAAATGATTCCAATTCATTTGATGCTTTTTGATTTTTTAATAACCACCTAATCCAGAAATTTGTACGCCAAGTCTGCCAGTTGCATGTGTTTGAATTTTAATCCCATCCGTCGTAATTTCCAATTGTTTAATATTCAAATGTTCCACTTGTCCATTAATCGTAGTGAAATTATTCAAAACATAATTTTGTAATTTCTCATTCATGGTCACTTTTATTTCATTCAATTGGCTACCAATCGGAATCGTCGTTTTTTCCTTAATTTTTTTTGCAATCACGCCTTCAAACAACCATAAGGCACTGCGCAATAAAAAATTTATATCACTTAATTCATAATTAACATTTTCAAGTCGTAACATATTCGTGGTTTCGTCGAATACAGGCGTACCTATTAAAGAAACATTGCCACTATAATTGCCTGTAAAACCCGCATTTACAACCAATTGTTGCCCTTGTCCGAATAAACTTAAACTACTGATTTTGATGAGTTGACCACCCATTTGAATGGATTGACCAACTGCCATTTTTCGAGCAATGGCTTCTGCTTCTTGCATTGGCACATCCGCAATAAGATTAATTTCAAAATCATCTTTGGTCAAAATGTCTTTGGACAATTCAAAATTGGGCAAAGACGTATTGCTTTCAAAGACAGGTTGCGTTTGACTCATCAAGGCAGAAGTCATACCCGAAGTGGCAATCATTGCGGTCAACTCATCGCCTGCTGCCGTCAATGCCGTAACCGAAACCGTTTGAGGAGCCAATTTCAACCAAAGTGGATACGTTTCATCCAATTGAATCGGATTCTGCAACATTTTCCACACATCATTCATGCGCGATGGCAAATCAACACTTCGGCGAATCGACGCATCAATGCTTTTGGTCAATTCATTTTTCGTCCTATCAACAATGATACTTGCAATATATTTTACATCCAAACTGCCGAGACCTGTTTTGACTGCCATATTTTTGAGCCATTCATAACCTGTCAACTCGGTTTTGGATTGCAAAGACCAATCGGGTTGAATATTCAAGACCGTTTTAAAGGTCAGTGAAATTTCTCCTTCGGCTTCGATGCCGCGCACGCCTGTCAATTTGGTTTCCAATAATTTTTTAAAAATCCAAAGTTGCACAGGGACGCGATAGGTCATAGACATGCCTTCCAATCGAATTTTAATACTTTTACTTTTCGTAGCCTTGATTTTGAGTCCGTCCCCGTCAAGGCTCATATCTTCGTACAGCACACCTGTTATTTGATTATTTAACATTTGTTCAATGTCTGACTGGCTCCAACGCACAGGAATATGGACGGATGATAAGGTTGAAGCAGTGGTTATGGGCGAATTATAGCTTTCCATAGGTTGTAAAAGGCTGTTGTGGTAGCGCGATTTGTCTTTTTGGACGCGCCAAGCGCGTTTAAAAAATCATTTTAATACGTGAAAAAAGAATCATTTTAAAACCATTGAAACGCAACATTTTAAAAATGGTTTTAAAACACCGCATTTGCAAGCGCAAAAGTAGTCAATTGTGTTAAAATAGTCCAAAAAGGAGCAATACCCGCAAAAAAAAAGCATCCAAATGGATGCTCTCACTCAAAACCAAAACTTAGAGTTATCTTGTAAAAAACCTTATTGTCATTCATCCTTTTTTGACGGCACTTAAAAAGTTAAGGTACTTAACCAATTGTTAAACGCATGTTAATTTAAAAAAATCATATTTGAATGGAATATAATAACAACGCGGATAATGCGGATAGGGCGGATTTTCGCAGATTTTTTTTAAACAAAAAATCTGCGAAAATCCGCCCTATCCGCATTATCCGCGTTCCTATTTTATCCAAGTATTACGCAGGTGTTTCCACTTTGCGCTTGCGGCGCGTTTTAAACATTTCCACTACATCTTTATCTTTCAAGAAATTCAAATCTATAAAACTTGTTGAAACAAAGCGTTTTATATCTTGATAATCTCTACTGCGTTTATCAATGAATTTTTTCAAACATTTTTGTACAAATTCCATCGAAATATCTTTAACATTTTGATTGAATTGTTGATTGGTAAAAATATTGATATAACCTGTATAAATTTTGGAGATTTCAAAATATTTCAAATACTGACGCTCCGTCAATGGCACAATCGCTTTGTAAATATAACTGTAAATCATATTGCGTACGCAATAATTCACGGTAGAACGCCCTTCATGCGTCTCGTAAAACGCTCGAACCGCTTCCATCACATCTGATTGCGCATAACCTTTCGTATGAACCACTTCCGCCAACCAATAAAATTCGGTCAATTGGTCTGTAATCGTTTTGTCAACCACTTTTGCGGCATTTAAATCGGCTTCTGCATCAAAAGGCAAACCTGCTAAATTCATTTCAACCATAAAACTCAAATATTTTTCAATAAATTCTGGCATTTCGACCCGCAATTTATTGAAAACGACCTTGAAACGCGCATTTGCTTCTTCACTCATTTTGAAAAAATTCGCCGCCAACACCATAATATGGACATGTTCATCGGTATTGAACAAAGCTGGATTATTGATAAAAGCATCCATCACCGTATTCAACGTGCTATTATCCATCTTATGCTTGGCGCGATACATCAAAAAATGCTTCAAAGACGGATAATTAACTTTCAATTCTGAAAAAGTCGTCGGAAAATCGGTGCTATGGAAATTTTCTTTCGCAAATTGACGCTGATAACGGTCATAAGCAATTTTGCGTTCTTTGACATCCCGATATTTATCCTGTTTATTGGACATCAAATAGTAGCGTAACCGTTTATTTTTAACATCATTGATTAAATCCGTTATCCAAATATCGCTGCTTAACGCAAAACCCACTTGAACCGATTGCCCAATCCGCTTTTTGATAAATTCAAAATTGGACGATTCGATAATCGAAGATAAAATTTCTTTAAAATGATCTTGGGGACGCGTATATTTATATTGGTCATTCACTTGCCCCCTCAACACCGAATAACCCAAAATGCGGGGCAAAAATAAACCTTCAAACGCTGCATTCAACATGATTTCTTCCAATGCAACCAATTGTAAGGGGTCATTTTTCGCCACTTCCATATGAACTTGTTGGAGATACGGCTCAAAAGCATCTTGCATCGTTTTGTAATCCGCTTCTTCTTCGGTATCCATGAATTGAACCCGTTCTGGAGAATCTTGCAGGGCAGAAGCCACTCGCTCCAACATTTCTAAGTATTCTTGATTTAATTTTTGCTGCATGTTGAAAATTTTTGGTATTGTTGAAATACAAGCCTGTCGAAACAACAGAGGGTTTCGACAGGCTTGCGGGTATCAAATCATTGATTTTAAATAAGTTATGTTTTTTAGCGGTTTATTGGAACGCGGATTTTTTTATTTTTATTTTAAAAAAATCCACGTTCTAATGCCTGCTTACTGAGCTGTATCCGATGGACGCGTTTTAGGTTTGCCATCCACTTGTTTGTGGAAAGCGGCTTTCGCATCTGCCGTTTTGTTCACCGCAGCAATGATTGTTTTTTCCTTTTGGTCAATCCAAGCATTATATTTGGCATCTGCCGCTTCTTGCGTCAACGCGCCTTTGTGAACGCCTTCCGCCAAGTGACGACGATACATTACGCCTTTGTAACGTAAAATCGCTGTTGCCGTATCCGTCGGTTGCGCACCTTTGTTCAACCAATCGAAAGCCGCATCGCGGTCAAGGTCGATTGTCGCAGGAGCAGTCATCGGATTGTACGTACCAATTTTTTGAATGAAGCGACCATCACGCGGACTCCGTGCATCAGCAACAACAATGTGGTAAAACGGGGCTTTCGTGCGCCCGTGACGCTGTAATCTAATTTTAACAGCCATAATATTTCTTGAAATTAAGGTGAAACCATACCCGACTCATTCGACCCGCGAACATCGGGTTTTCGCGGCGCAAAGGTAAATTATTTTTAGAACAAAAGAGCGAAATCATGAATAATTATTTTCGAGGGTTTCTATACTTTGCGTTGGGTGGTTTTGGATACAATGGGAACACGGATGACACAGATTGAGCGGATTTGCACGGATTTTTTTTGATTTTGCTCTCCTTTTGAACCTCAATTCAAAAAAATCCGTGAAAATCCGCTAATCCGCGTCATCCGTGTTCCCATTGTATCCTAAAAGTATCGTGCGCAAAGTATATTTTGATAGTAAAAACCCCTTTTGGAGAGCGATGTGTTTTCAAATCATAATTATTTCAAACTTAACAAAATCCAGTTCAACAAAGTCGTTAAAAAATTATATGTTTGCATGACCATTCCAAAAGCAGCATACCGATAATTTTAACGTTTCCTTAATCAAAATTAAAGCAGTATTCTCTCTATGAAAAAAATCTTTACAGGAGTGTTTTTGACTTTGTGTTTGTTCGGTTGCAAGAAAGACATTGATTCTACTTCTGGCACAGAAGTCAAAGTAAAAAAAGAATTTGACATACAATTATGGGAAAAATTGAGTCCAAATGGGGGTGAATTGCAAATGATTGTCAATTCCATCGACTCCCAAGCCTGCGCTGATACGCGGTTGGATTATTATGTTTCCATCATTGACACCAAAGTAATGGTCACTTTGAAAAGTTTTATGATTCCAACCAATTGTACAGGACCGAAAGCCCGAACATCGGATACCTTATTGTTGGGGCGTTTGCAAAATGGTGTTTACAAATTATCCATTAATTTGAAAGATGCGGTGTTGAATAACGGCAGTTTGACGGTGACAAATGGGTTTTATAGTGCCGATTTGCAATCAGAGCATGGTTTCAAGATGGATGCTAAACAATTAATGCGCATTCCTGCCAATACGATTTGGGGTTACATCAATTATGATGTTGCGTCAACGCAACGGGCAAACTTGTTTGTGGATTCTTTAAAGGCGATTTCTCAACCTACGTACTTGACCAATGGACAATATGGGCATTTTACGGTTTCTAATGAAGTGTTAACCTTACCTGTTAATGCAAGCAAGACCTTCTTTTTTAGATATGAAGGGACGGATGAAAAATTAGAAAAATTAATGCAGTATTTTAGGTTCAATCATACGACTTTAAATATGAAAGTTTTTTCTCAAACGGGGAAGCAGTATTGAAATTTTAGAATTAGAAAGGAAGGAAGGATGAATTTGATTTTTTTTAAAATCAAATTCATCCTTCCCCAATTTTTATACATCAGTAGGCGGCTTTGCCGCCCAAAAAGAAGGAGACAAGGTCGTGTGTGTGTTGTTTTTTTAATGTTGCGAAGCAACATTAAAAAAACAACACACACGACCTTGAAAAAATGTTTTACCGCCGTAGGCGGCATTACCGCGCAACTTGGGTTAAATAGTAGATGATAATATTGGTGTCAATTCGATATGGATACTTTTTATACAAATATTTAAAGCCTATGAACCAATGATAATGTGGATAACAATGATTTTACCCTAAAAAAGTATCTAAAAAATGTTTTTCATGCACCAAACATTTTAGTAAAAGCATCTGTTACTTTATAAAAATTTGGTGTCCTAATATCAAACGAATGCACCTATTTAGATATGTATTTTTATTTACAAATCATTAACAAATTAGTTCGTGTAAAAAGTACACCTTATCAAAGTCTTTATCTATCTTTGTGCGTCGAAAGGCAATGTCAATCGCTCCTAAGCTCGAAAAGACAGCCCTAAAAACAACGCTATAACAATATCATAGCAGTACATGAAAAAAATTTATTAACCTAACTTATTTTTAACTTTTTCCATAGCAGCGTTTGAAATTACCAAATTCCGTAAATTCTTAAAGTAAAAATATATTTTTAAGTAATTGATTGTCAATTATTTAAAAATAACAAAAAAATAAATGTGAATAAACAGTTAATTTTATTAATTAGTTTTGACGAAAAAGTAGTATTTTTGAAACCGAATTTAAACGGGAAAGAAACGCAATTTTCAAAATTTTTTAATCAAAAGAAGCATCAATTCCATTTTAAATAGTATCATTGCAGCCGAAAGGCGTATTCGATGGATGTAACCTAATTAGCATATTTGTAAGCTATTATTAACTCATTTAAAAAATTTTTTTTAAAAACTCAAAATTTTAATTTGGATTATGAGTAAACCAAACAGCCCTGCACCGGCACCTGCAAAAGCGAACAAGCCTAACGCAGGCGGCGGCGGAAATGTCAGTATTAACTTGGCATTGATTGTGATTCCTGCAGCATTCGTAGTTTCTTACATTATTTGGAAATTCGTAATGGGTGCGGCAAGTAATTTTTCTGGTGGTAATTCAGAAACAGGTCATCCACTTGGTTACATGGGAACGGTCTATAAAGGCGGTGTACTTGTACCCGTGTTGTTGACGGTGATGTTGACCACTGTGATTTTCATTTTTGAGCGTTTTTTCACAATTACGAGAGCAAATGGTAAAACAAATACTTCTACTTTTGTGAAAGGGATTCATGGCTTTTTGGCTAAAAACGACCTTGCAGGTGCGATTGCATCTTGCGATAAGCAACAAGGTTCTGTGGCAAATGTAGTCAGAGAAGGTTTGAAATCTTACGCGGAAATGGAAAAAGATGGTTCTTTGGACAAGGATTCTAAAATCGTAGCTATCAAAAAGTCGATTGAAGAAACCACTTCTTTGGAATTGCCGATGTTGGAGAAAAACTTAGTTATCTTGTCAACAGTAGCATCCGTAGCTACGTTGTTGGGTTTGTTGGGAACGGTAATTGGTATGATTAAGTCATTCCAAGCGATGGCAACAGCAGGTGCGCCAGATGCGGTAGCTTTGTCTTCAGGTATCTCTGAGGCTTTGATTAATACAGCATTAGGTATCAGTACTTCTACTTTTGCAATCATTTTCTACAACTACTTTACGACGCAGATTGACAAATTGACTTATGGCATTGATGAAGCAGGTTTGAGTTTGGAGCAATCGTTCGCATCAAAGCATTAATCGGTGATTGATTTTGAACAAGTTGTATCGAAAAACAAATTTTTTTTCATTCAAAATTAAGCGATAATGCCTGCAGTAAAAGTTCCTCGGAAAAGTACCGCAATTGACATGACCGCGATGTGTGATGTAGCTTTTTTGTTGCTCACCTTCTTCATGTTGACTTCCAAGTTCAAGCCGAAGGATCCAGTAGCAGTCGATATCCCGCAATCAACAGCGCAAATTCCGATTCCCGAGAAAGGTATCGTCGCGTTGACGGTCGATAAGGATGGGCACGTTTTCATGGGTGTGGATGACCAAAAAACACGCATGGAGTGGCTTAACCAAATCGCAACCGAATACGGTGTGACTTTTTCTCCGACCGCGCAACAAGCCTTCAGATTGACCGATTTATTCGGAATGCCTGTGGAAGCGATGAACGGTTTTTTGGAACTGCCTAATGACAAAAAGGAAGCATATCAACAGCCTGGGATTCCAGTCGATTCAGTAAATGGTCGTTGTCAATTGGAAGATTTGATTTTCTTAGCGCGTCGTAGCGGGCAGATGGTGCAAACCGAGCCGTTCCGCATCGTTATCAAATCAGATAAAGACAGTAATTTTAAAGTTGTTGACAAGGTGATTAAAATCTTGCAAAACAATAAAAATAAAGTCAATAAGTTCAACTTGATTACTGCTGCGAAAAACGCGCCAGAAGGAGCAGGTGGCAATAGTGGTGCGCATTAATCGATTGAAAAATTGTTAATGATTTGTTAATAATGTTTTTAACACACCATTCTTACGCTGATTTGCATCAATGGATTTGTGAATTATTCCGGAGTAATTTGTTAACCCTTTAAAAAGTTTCGAAGCCATGGCTGAAATGAACGTCCCCGAAGGCAAGGGGAAAAAGAAAGGCGGGCAGCGATCGAAAAAACAGTCAACTCGGGTTGATTTGACTGCAATGGTGGACTTGGGTTTCTTGTTGATTACCTTTTTTATGTTGGCAACAACTTTCAACAAGCCCAAAACAATGGAGGTGAATATGCCAGATAAATTGGAGGATTTGAAAAAACAGCCTCCTTTGAAAGCCTCCAAAAGTTTGTCTGTCCTACTCGGTGAGCGCGATAAAGTTTATACGTATCAAGACCCAGAAAAGCCTGTGGTGGATTCAACTGATTTTTCAAGAGACGGCATTCGGGCTATCATTTTGAGAAGACAGCAAGAAGTCGCAGCTCAATGGGGCAATAAAGACGAGTTAGTAGTGTTGATTAAATCCATGCCGAAAGCCAGATATAAGAATTTGGTGGACATTTTGGATGAAATGGCGATTACAGGTACGAAAAGGTATGCGATTGTCGAGCCAGACAATAACGACAAAGGTATCATGAGAGCTGCTGGCGCGTCTGAACAATAATGATTTTTTTAAACAACAAGTAATCTTTACCAGCATATGGATGCCTTGGATTATAAGAAAATTGACCTTAATGACATTCTATTTCAAAATAGAAATAAGTCATATGGGGCATTTTTACTGCGTAGGCTGTATGAGGGGCATGTGAAAAAGGCTTCGTTGATTGCGACGGCATTGTTCTTGTTATGTTTTATTTTGCCGAAACTTTTGGAAAAATTGCCAAAAGCGGTCGAAAAAGTAAACATGACGGAGGTTAACTTGGAACCGCCACCGCCATTAGACAAAGCGGCTCCACCGCCGCCGCCACCACCACCGCCGCCACCGCCACCGCCACCACAAGTGCCGACCATCAAATTTTTGCCTCCTGTGGTGAAAAAAGATGAGAAAGTACCGAAAGAAGAACCACCTCCGAAGCAAGAGGAGATGAAAGAAATTAAAATCTCCAGCGAAACGAAGGAAGGGGACAAAAATGCGAAAGAAGAGGTCAAAGAAGCACCAAAAGCGGTTGCTCCACCTCCACCACCGCCGCCGCCTGAGCCTAAAAAAGAAGAACCGAAAGTTGAAACGGTATTTACCATTGTAGAGCAGATGCCTACGTTCCCACAAGGAGAGAAAGCGATGTTCAAATACTTGAGCGAAAATATCAAATATCCTGCGGTAGCGCGGGAAAATGGTATTGAAGGGACAGTTTATCTTGGTTTTATCGTCGATACCGATGGCAACATCACGAATGTCAGCGTTAAACGCGGTGTTACGGGAGGTTGTACGGAAGAAGCGGTTCGGGTTGTTCAAAGTATGCCGAAATGGAATCCCGGAAAACAACAAGGTCGTGCGGTGAAAGTAAACTTTACATTGCCTATCAAGTTCAAATTAGATTAATTTCTAAACATAAAAAAGCACCGCATTGAAAAATGGGGTGCTTTTGCTGTTTTAAGGCTAAAATAATATTCAAAGTTTATTTTGTGTTAAGAAAATTTCAATTTTATGTTTTTCTTTGGTAAATTTTTCGGGTTCAAAAACACCATATTTATCGCCACCGTGTGGAGCTAAGGTGCTGATATTCAAAACATTCAATTTTAATTTTTGATGAATTTCAATCATTTTTAAAATAGGATTTACACTAACGATGTGTTTGAAATCCCATGAAACGAAGTTTGGAATATCGTTCAACGTTGCGCAAGCTAAATGGAGTGCATCGTCTTTTTCAGGACGCGGCAGTGCCCCTTGAAGGATGTATTGTTCCGCAAGGAGTTCCATCTCAGGCGTGATAGGCAATATTTTCGCATTGGCTTGTTCCAATAAGGCTAATGCACCCGATTGTTTAGTTGTATTGCCCCATTGATGCAATTCTTGAATGGATAATTCAGAAGTATAAATATCATATTTAAAGGCTTCATTTTCAAACCATTGTATCGTGATATGTTTGCGCATGGGCTTTGTTAAATCAAAAGGTGCGCTTGGGACAGATGTATCTAAAAATAATTTTATTTTCATCTCAACTGATGATAAGTAATTGATTTTTAAGGAAGTATAGCAAGTGGAGGGTTTTAACAGGAATTTCCGCTTTGGAAATTTTTGAAATAGGATGCCTATGATTTGAAGGATAAAAAGGATATTTTCAGTTGAAAAGTGCCAATTGTAACTAAAAATATCCTTTTTATCCTTCCAATTATAAGCATCCTATTTCAAGAATTTTCCAAAGCGAAAATTCCTGTTAAAACCCTCCACTCGCTATTGTCGCTAACTACTTATATTAAAATTTAAACTTGGATTTATCAAAATCCAAAGAAGCCAAGTTCAAATAAAAAAAGTGCGCCAATTGACGCACTTTTCTTTTAGATGGATGGCAAAAAATTAATACGCCGTTTCCACTTTTCCAGAACGTTTACGCTCACTTTCTTTCAAAAGGATTTTGCGCAACCGCAAGGACTGTGGCGTAACTTCCACATATTCATCTTCTGCAATATATTCCAATGCTTCTTCCAACGTAAATTTCACAGGTGGAATCAATCGCACCTTATCATCCGAGCCAGAAGCGCGCATATTTGTCAATTTTTTTGTCACAGTAACGTTCACAATCAAGTCACTTGGGCGATTATTTTCACCAATAACTTGTCCTTCATATACTTTTTCGCCCGATTCGATGAAGAAAAAGCCTCTATCTTGCAAATTGTTGATAGAGAAAGGGATGGATTGACCATTTTCCTTAGAAATCAACGAACCATTTTGACGACCCGGAATCTCCCCTTTATGCTGTTGAAACTCAATAAAACGGTGTGTCATTACAATTTCGCCTTGCGTCATCGTCAACATCAAACTCCGCAAACCGATAATCCCGCGAGATGGAATCTCGAATTTCAACAACATCCGTTCTCCTTTCGGCTCCATGCTTGACATTTGACCTTTGCGACGCGTCACAATGTCAATCACTTTACCCGAATGATATTCTGGCACGTCAATATTCAATTCTTCGATAGGCTCGCATTTTTTACCACCAATATTTTTGATAATTACTTGTGGTTGACCAATTTGCAACTCATAACCTTCACGGCGCATCGTTTCAATCAAAACCGAAAGGTGTAAAACGCCTCGTCCAAAGACTTTAAACGCATCCGCAGAATCCGTTTGAACGACTTTCAATGCCAAATTCTTCTCCAATTCCTTTTCCAAACGGTCTTTTACGTGCCGACTTGTTACATATTTACCTTCTTGACCAAAAAACGGAGAGTCATTGATGGTAAAAGTCATACTCATCGTTGGCTCGTCAATCGTAATCGCAGGCAATGCTTCTGGATTTTCGTAATCAGCAACCGTGTCGCCAATTTCAAAACCTTCAATACCTACAATCGCGCAAATATCACCTGCTTCGACTAAATCGGTTTTGACTTTCGCCAGACCTTCAAATACATATAATTCTTTAATACGACTTTTTTGAACCGTACCATCTTTTTTGCACAAAGAAATGGGCATATTGGGTTTCAAATTGCCTCTTTTCAAACGTCCAATCGCAATACGACCAATATAATTGGAATAATCCAAGGACGTAATCATCAATTGCGGCGTACCTTCCTCGATTTTCGGCGGCGGAATGTGTGCCACGATTTGGTCGAGCAAATAACTAATATCACCTGTTGGCGTATGCGGTTCAGCCCCCATCCAATTGTTGCGCGCCGAACCGTAAACCACTGGAAAATCTAATTGATCTTCGGTCGCGTCCAACGTAAACATCAAATCAAAGACTTGTTCATATACCAATTCAGGCGTACAATTCGGTTTATCTACCTTATTGACTACCACAATTGGTTTCAAACCCAATTCCAATGCTTTTTGTAAAACAAAACGAGTTTGAGGCATCGGACCCTCAAATGCATCCACGAGCAGCAATACGCCGTCCGCCATGTTTAACACACGTTCCACTTCTCCTCCGAAATCGGAGTGACCAGGAGTATCTATCGTGTTGATTTTCACCCCTTTATAGGTAATGGAAACATTCTTTGCGAGAATGGTAATGCCCCTTTCGCGCTCTAAATCATTGCTGTCCATGATGAGCTCACCGGGTTGCTCATGCTCTTTATAGAGCTTTCCAGCGGCGATCATTTTGTCAACAAGGGTTGTTTTGCCGTGGTCAACGTGCGCGATAATGGCGATATTTCTGACAGATTGCATGAAGTATAATACTTTTACGATTTCGTAAGAATAAGATTTTCAAATACTTAAATTCAAGAAAAAAGATATTTTGAAAATCGGCTGCAAAATTACAACCTTTTGACGACATTTGCTCACTTTGATACAAATTAAATTGATTTCGGATTGAGTAATATAGATTTCTGATTTTTTAACCCTAATTGGTGACTAAGAGGTATGCTTTGAAAAATTTGATTTATCTTTGCATGAAACATGCCTATTGAAATCAATATTTTAAAAAACATAAAAAATGAAATTATTCAAAGAAGTGTATGCGCTGCATCACCAAAAAGCGAAAGATTTACTTTCAAAAGGGACGCTTCAGGCTAATCCAGCCATTTGGTTGTATATCAACGATTTGCGGACAACGATGTTTATGCTCGAAGCAACATCGCGGATTTGTGAAAAGGTTTATGACGAACCTTGTTTTACCAAAATGAAGGAGCAGTATAAAGCGGTTGAGGACGCATTGGGTGCTTTGGATTTCTACGCCGCTTTTTTCAAAGAATTAGAACCCAAAAGCACCATTCCGAATACCATTAAACAATATTTAGCAGAAAAAGCGGCTGAAAAAGCAACGGTTTTGAACCAATTGCTTGAAAAGGAAGGCTGGTTAAATGGCAAGCGTTTAGAGAAAATGGAACAACAACTCAAGTCCATCGACTGGCGTAAAGAAGATAAAGAACTTAAAAAAATCGCTGAATTTTACGCAAAAGACGTGGAAAAAATCACTGAGTTTGCTTATTCCACCAAGTTCACCTTCGCCCACATCGAAGAAGTCCACGAAGTCCGCCGAAGAATACGGTGGTTGAGCATCTATGGGCAAGCCTTAGCAGGCGTTTTTCAGTTTAACGCAACCGAAACGCCGCCCACTGATGCATTGAGTCGCTACCTCACTGATGCAGTTAAAAAATCGCCTTTCAATATCATGCCGACTACTTTAGCCGTAGCAACTCCGATTTTGTTGAATAAAAATTATTTCTTTTCACTCAGTTGGATGATTGCGGAATTAAGCCGCTATAAAGACAGTGGTTTGGGAGTCGAAGTTTTGAAAGAAGCCTTACAAAATACTGCTTTTTTGAAAGATGTCGCCGCTTATGCTGAAGCCTACAAATTGTTAGGCAAAGACCAAGCTCCTCTTGATGTGCTTATCTCAAAATCGCAAACGGTTATCAAAACGTATTTTGACGAAGGGCATTTGAAGCACCTTTTAGTCGTCTAAATCATGGATAAGTAGTGAATTTTAAAGAAGATTCGGTTCATTTATACGTAAATTAATTTAGAGGCAAAATGAAATATGTATGAATGAACCTATTTTCATTTAAATTGTTTTCATCAGAAACAATTGCTAATCAATTAGTTGATTCTTTTTTGAATTAGGAATGAAGAGATTTTAAGGAGATTAATACTTTTTTTGTTCTTATTTTACTTAAAATTCCTTCATTCCTAATTCAATAAACACAACCATTCCATAATTTTCTGCGTTATAGGTTTCGATGAAAAATTGCATTTCCATATTGCTTCATTTACTGTTGTGGCTCGTCTTTTTGGCGACTCCCGCAACGGATGTATATGCGTGTGGAAATAATTGTTGCAAAAAGCCCGAAAAATCGGAGCAATCCGTTCAAAAAGAAGCTGAAAAATCAAATTGTTGCAGCAAAGAAGCTCAAAAATGCCATCATTCCAATAATAAAGATTCTAAAAAAGGTTGTGGTGATGATTGTAATTGTTCCATTACCGTTCATTATGTTGCCGATTTGTCTCAAAAATTTGTATTTCATTTTGTATTTCAAACGGATTTTGTCGAAAAATCTGATTTTTTGTATCAACAGGCTACCCCAAAGTCTGTAATTTATGCCATTTGGCAACCGCCGATAACTTCCCTTTCTTAATGACAGCCCATTTTTTGCCCTGTCGTATCTGCATTCAAAAAAAAATATTTGAATTTTATCATTATTTAGAATATTATTTTTGAGGTAATTAAGATGCAATCATCCTAATTATGGCTCATTATAATATTTTACATTATGATATAAAAAATTGATTGTCAAATGTTTATCAAAAAAACATTTGTTGCATTGTCCTCTGTGGCAACTGCAACAATCGTGATATGGTCACTTGGTTGTGCCAAAATGGACATGACCACGACAACCGCGCCTGTAAACATTATTGAAGGGATTTTTGATACACCACTTCTGATTCCAACTGTTTTGAATCCGCAAAATTTGGTTTTAGAAGCAAAAACGACTCCTGCGACTTGGCTACAAGGCAAAATTTCGCCCAATACACAACTTTTTAATGGAAGTTTGCCTGTAATTCGAGCGAATCAAGGCGATAGAGTGAACATTGATTTGAAAAATAGCCTCACCGAAGCAACGAATATTCATTGGCATGGCATGTTAATTCCTGCGTTGATGGACGGGCATCCAAAGGATATTGCGGCAGCAGGCGCACAACGCAATTATAATTTCGCCATCAATCAACGCGCCGCAACCACTTGGTTTCACCCTCACCCGCATATGGCTACGGGAAAGCAAGTTTTTAACGGTTTGGCAGGGATGTTTATCGTCAACGACGCGATTGAAACGGCTTTAAACTTGCCTTCGGGCGAGCGCGAAGTGCCGTTAGTGATTAGTGATAAACGTTTCAATGCAGATGGTTCTCTACATTACGCGCCGACGATGGCGGAAGTTATGACTGGTTATTTTGGAGATAAGTCATTGATTAACAATGTTGTAGCTCCTTTTTTGAATGTCAAAACGCGATTTTATCGGTTTCGAGCAGTGAACGCTTCTAATGCTCGAATTTATGATTTGGCGTTGTCGAATGGTGCCAATTTAATTATCATTGGCAATGATGGCGGTTTATTGGAAAAACCTGTTTCCCTAACACATGCCCTTTTATCACCAGGCGAAAGATTGGATATTTTAATCGATTTTAGCAAAATGAGTGTTGGAACAGAGGCTTTTCTTCAAAGTAATGCCAATTCTATTGCGAATCATGGCGCAACTACCTTCAAAATGTTGAAATTCAAAGTCAATGCGGCTGAAAATGAAACATTTAGTTTGCCAACAACTTTGTCCACGATTACACCTATAAGTATAAGCGATTCCAAACGAAATCGCGCTTTTGCATTGCCTGCGGCACATGCGATGACGGGCGGCGCGATGCACACAGGTATGCACACGATTAATGGCAAAGCATACGATATGAACCGAATTGATGAAACCGTGACCGCAGGCGATACCGAAATTTGGGAAATTGATAATTCTGTGGGTGACGAACCGCATCCGATGCACTTGCACGGCGTTCAATTTCAAGTTTTGGAGAAAACAGGCGGAACCATTCAACCTTATGAAAAAGGTTGGAAAGATACGATTTTGATTCAAAAAGCTGAAAAAGTCAAAATTATCGTTCGTTTTCCAACCGAAAAAGGGGTATTTTTAATGCACTGCCATAATCTTGAACATGAAGATGATGGCATGATGATGAATTTTGAAATCAAATAATATTTTATCATAATTTTTAAATAATTGACAATGAAGCAAGTATTATTTTTATTCGCTTTGACAGCGACAGTGATGTTATCAAATTGCCATACTGCTGCACCTGTTGCTTGTGCCAATGTGCCGACGACGGGCAAAACAGGCACCAGTATTACATTTACAGGTTGTTCGACCGATGCGCATCACGAAGAATGGAATTTTGGAGATGCCGGCACCGCTACGGGCGCAAGTGTAACGCACGCCTATAACACGGCTGGAACGTACAACGTCAAGTTAACAGCGTATAATTCGGATAAATCTAAATCCGATGCGGTTACGAAAACGATTGTTATTTCAAACTAATTGTTATTAAAAAATTAGAAGGCTTGCAGTACGTTTTAAATTTACTGCAAGTTCGATTCTAATGGTTCTTAAAAACTTGAAGTTACGTCCGCGCCTGAACCCAAAGTTGCACAAACGGCTCCTGTCGCGCCTGTTGAAACAGCCATTGTGGACTTAAAAACACAATTTTCTCCTGTTTTGGCGGCATATTACGGTTTAAAAGATGCTTTGGTGGCGGATAACAGTAAACTCGCGGCTGAAAAAGGTAAAGTTTTGAAAAAAGCGTTGCAAGATTTGGATACCAAAAATTGGACGGCTCAACAACGAAATCTTTTTGATTCAAAAGCAAAAAAAATGGAAACCGATGCACAACATATTGGCGATAATGCCAATAAGATTGACCATCAAAGAGACCATTTAGAAAACCTTTCTAAGAATTTGTTTGAAATCGCTAAATCGTTGAAAATCAATACCGAACCTGTTTATTGGCAATATTGCCCGATGGCGAATGATAATAAAGGTGCGTATTGGTTGAGCAAGGATAATAAAGTTAAGAATCCTTATTTTGGAAAATCAATGTTGACTTGTGGCAGCGTCAAGGAAACTTTAAAATAATAGATGATTTGAATTAGGAATGAAGGAATTATAAGGAATCAAAGAATGAAATCCTTGATTCCTTACAATTCCTTCATTCTTAATTCAATATAAACGTTTTAAAAATGAAAAACTTAACTAATATCATTTTCTTAGTGTTCGCATTTTGGATACTATATCGGCAAAATGCAATGGTTGATGCCCTTTATTGGGTTCGATTGGCGGTATCGGAAGTTGAATGGTGAGTTTGAAAAGAATTTGTTTGGGAAAATCAATACCAAAGATAATCGACAGCTTTTTAGTGCGGGTTTGACGTGTACATTGCCGATGTTGGTCAATTTCCAAGCCGAAGTTTACCACGATGGCAACTTGCGATTACAATTAATGTGCGAAGATATTCCACTTGGCAAGCGGTTGCGCGGGAGTTTTATGGTCAATTCTGATAAAGAATACATGTTCGGGGGGCGATATATTCTCACAAAATATACTTCGTTATCATCTCATTATGACAGCGATATGGGTTCTGGCGTAGGGTTAACCATCAGTTATTAAACTAAATAAAATGCGTCCATTGTTAAAATGGACGCATTTTCGGTAGAGGATTTAGTTTCAATAAGTCAACTTGGACAGGTCAAGCATCGTTTCGATTTCGGTATCAGGTGTGGTCAAATAAGTATCATTTTCCAGCAAACCTAAAATCGAATAAATGTTATCACTCCGCATCACAATTTTAAACACTTCCAACCATCTTAAGGTTTTACTCAATCTTTCGAGTTGTGCGAAAAAATCGAATATGTTCATGACGCTTGTTACGGCTGCTCCTGAACTGGGTTGTTTTGCGACATCGGACGCGGCTTCTCCGCCCTGTGTGCTACTACTTGTCGGGATTGCAAACAATTTTCGAGATTCATATTCCGTGAATGCAATTTTGGAATCGATGATTTCCCCCAAACATTGTAATGCCAAATGTTCTCCCAATGAACTAAATGCCGGTACGGTAGTGCTATTCATAACTTAATTTCATTGAATGAGTAATGAATTAATAAAACAAATAGTCTTGGTTGCGCACGCCGGTCATGCAAGCAAGAATCGTTTTTTGTCGTAAAAATTTTGGTTTCGGAATATCGGAATAATCTTTTAAGAATTGTAAGGGCATTGATGCCCATTTGGTGGTTAGTCTTACTTTTCTCTGCCTTGAAAAATTGGGGTCTCTCTATAAAAGCGATTCGTCTTTACCCTTCGGCACTTTTACATTTCAACTTTTTGCTGTGGTTTTCTTCCGATTGGCATCTGCTCTTTTTTTGCAAAATGAACATATACCTGTTTCCTTAATTACAATTACTATGCCAACGGTTAACGAAATTAATCATTTGTTGCGACAAATATATGATTCACAGCATTAATTATTGTTAAAGTTAATTAAAAAAATATTTCTACGGTGTAATAACATTGTTTCCAGTATAAAAATTAAAAAAAGTTCAAAAAATAAAAAGTTAAATGATTATACAAGATCATTTAACTTTGCGTTATCATCATTTTAACGTATCATTTTGTTTGATTTAAATTAATTTTTTAAAACATTTGAATTTTTTTTAAAAAAACATGTTACCGCCTTTTCAATACTTCGGCTCTGCGGATTCCAAAGACCTTGATATTATTTTTTTTGTAAATAAAATACCAGCTTCTATTGCCCAATGTGCTGCAAAATGTGCCTTTTGGAGCGACACATATCAACAATTATTTCCAACGGATAAAACCATTAATAGCAATTTAGCCGTTGTTGAAAACGGTCTTTTGCGCGATTCGTTTAAGGAAAATATGAATAAATTAAATAATTCGTTGTTTTACACCTATGATTTACATGTGCAACCACATCCTAATCACATTCAAAAATGTTTTGTACGAGATGTTGATTTAAAATTTTTGCGGGCGGCAAGGTCTATTTTATCTCATTTGACCAAAACGCAACATCGAACTTTGGTGAAAGATGCGTTAAAAGGAACGATTCAATTGAAATTCAATGTTTTAGAACAAATGAATTTACGCAGGCATTAAAGGTACAAATGCAGACCATGCAAGCAAAATACGAATACAAATATAAAATATGAAAAAAATTGCAACATTATTATTATTTTTCACCTATTGCCTATCTGCGCAAGCACAGGATTATCCAGTTGGTTTTGGGATTCGACTCACAGGCGGTATTTCATCCTTGCATGACGAGTTGATTCACAACCAATTTGGCATGAACCTCACCGAAAAGCAAGAAATAAGGTTAAATATCCCATCTATCCATATATTTTATAAAAATTTTCATCAAATTTTCAGCATCACATATCGCTCGATGCTGCGTTCCTGTAAATTCAAAACCTTCCACTTCCACCGTTTTGAGCAAACTCGGACTATTTTTCAAGCGTTTCAACTTCTGATATTTGTCTTTCAAATCAATATGCCGTTCCCGCAACCAATGCGTATCCATCCGATGCAGGCGACAATCATCCAGCAGCAATCGTTTATCTTCATTCCCCCAAGAAATCAAGACATATTCCTCATCCTCTAAATCCATATCGCCCCATATCATAAAATCTTCAAGCACATCTGGAAATTTTCGCGCAAAACGCACTTGTTCCTGCGTAATACTGGTCAATTCTCTACAAAACGGCGACAAAATGGGCTGAACCACAGGGCGCACAAATTTTGAAAACCGACCTTCGATTTCACCAAAAAGGTTTAACCGATATGCCCCAATCTCAATAATCTCTTGAATCATGCCAGGCGGTCTGCCTTTCCAACACGTCGCTTCCAAATCAAATACAATATAATTCATACGCTTGAGTTTGTCATTTGAACAACAATTGCACAAATTTACACAAAATTTACAATACTAATTCATGTTTTTTACTTCCTCTATTTTAAACAAATCCCAATTGACCCGTTTTGCCAATCCATAATTTTCCAAATGATTGTGATAATAATATAACGTTTTGAAATCATCACTTTCTATATCGCCATTCTTATTGAAAGTCAATGGTTTAGTCGTGTGATAAACGCCTAAATTTTTAATGCCATCACGCACTAAATCGACCGTATTGTAGCGAATTTGTTCCGATAATTCCATTTTGCCTTTTGCCTCTAACTCCCATAAAATTTGTTGCAACGCACCTACGGCGGCGGTGAAATTTTCAATTGGAAACACAAAATCATCGGGCGGCAAACGCAAAACGGCAAATAAATCTAATTTTTCATTATATTCTTTCAACATTGTAAATGCCGTATAAGCCACCACTTGACTGCTCAAAACCACATTTTCTTTATGAAATCTATCCACAATTTTATCCGCTAATAATTTCGTATATTCTGCTTCGCGTTGAATATCCGCCGTTACTTTTCCATTGACAGAAAAATAATCTTTAATATGTATTTCATTGTTATGTTGGTCAAAACCAGCTCCTGTTGCATCTACAAAGTTGCCCATTACGTCCATTGGTTTGCCAAAACTCAAAATGATTTCTGTATTTTTTGAAAAAAACAACCATGCAAATTTCAACCATTCGCGGAAACTTGCACCCGTATTTTTGCCTGTCAAATAACGTTGTTTACCCAAAATCCGCAAATGTTGTTCAATCAAATGCGGTGCTTCCAAAACATAATGATACCCCAAAACCACTGGAACCATGAATATTTTTTTATCCGATTGCTTTTCGCAAAGAGCGCGTTGTGCTTCGACCGCCGTTCCCAATAAACCTAATTTCAATTTTGACTCAATCATCCCAGAACGACTGCGCGTACCGCCCGGAAAAAATAAACTATGTGTACCGCGTTCAATGGACAATTTTGACATTGCCTTCAAGGTTTCCAAATAAATGGGGTTTTTTTTGCGCCGATCCACCCGATATGCCCCCAATCGATTCATAAAAAATGCTGGAATCCCCGAATTATACAAATTCAAACCTGCCCCGTAGCTTGTCGGCGGCAAACCCAAGACGGAATCCATCGTATAACCAATCAAAATAGAATCTAAATTGCTATAATGGGTTGGAACGATGACCAAGGTTCCTTTTTTTGCCAAATCTCGAATCGTTTCCACATCGCCATGCACCCGTAAACGCTCATACAATCGATGTTTGCTCGACCAAAAACGTCCAAAAAAATGCCGCGCCGCCGCCGCATTCAACCAACGATTGAAGAAAAAAGTGAGGAATTTTCGCGCAAAACTAAACGTAGGAATACTAAATGTACCTACAATTTCTTCAGCATATCGATTGATTATTTTTTTTAATAATTCATCGTGTGATGATTTAGAGGCTTTTACATCATTTTTTTTAACTAATAATAATTTTTGTCCGATTTTATTCCAAAAGGATCTATCATTTGGCGGATCTACTTTCCACGGTTCTTCTTTGATGCGAATCCGTTCCAAATACATAGTTTCGGCAATTAAATCGCCCGTTTTAGGGTACAATTCTGCAAGGCGTTCAAAAGTGTATTCGTCAATTTCTGGAATAAACTTTTTCCTATCTTCGCTCAAAAGATAAATCGGCCACGATTTCGGGTCTTCGACAACGGGCGGATACAAGGTATAATTGAGGCGTTGCGGTTCGGACATATTATTATAAAAAGTTAAATGATATAAATTGCGTCAACATTGCACACATTAACGCAATTTATAACGTCTTTTAAGAATGATGCTCAGGTGTATGCGCAGAATGGTGTGCAATTGCTTGCCCATGCTGCTCATTTGGTGTATGGGTGTGAGACAATGAATGACTTTTATGCATAATATAATCAGTCACGGCAAGCATAATCGCAGACAGCAAAAACACCAAATGAATGATGACTTGCCATCTAAGATGGTGTTCTTGCAAGGGCATATCCGCCACCCCCATATGCTCAATCGACATGAAAGAGCGCAATAAATGAATGGCAGAAATGCTCACCAAGGAAGAAGCTAACTTCGCTTTCATCGAACCTGCGTCGATTTTATCCAACCAATCGGGTCTATCCATCTCATTTTCCAACGCAATATGGCTTACAAAGGTGCTATAACCGCCCATTAAAACCATAATCAGCAAATTGGCAACCATCACCATATCAATCAAAGTTAAAATACCAAGCATTAATTTGGATTCATCCATGTGCGTGATGTCCATACAAATATGCATCAATTCCATTAAAAATTTGAAACTGTACAACAAGGTCATCACCACCAAACCCAAATACAAAGGTACTTGAAGCCAGCGACTGGCAAAAATGGTTTTTTCAACAAGACTTTCTAATAAATTGTTTTTGTTTGACATGA
>JAAFJT010000029.1 GCA_013298955.1 Chitinophagales bacterium | reverse complement strand
GGTTGCAACCTCGCCGACCTTTTAAATCGGTTCTTTCAATTGAACTACTTAAATCCAAAGAATCCAAGTTCTTTTACACTTTACTTTGACAAAAAAGCCTATCTTTGTTTCCTTTTTACCAAAAGGAATGTTTTTTGTAATACATTTCAAGCAAAATCTTCCAACGCTAATCGAATTAATCTATTTTTTGTTTTATGAATATTATTTCAATCATCCAAAACGGGGTTGCACAAGGGGTACAAACCCTGTACAATCAACCTGTCGCGCCTGAAACCGTGCCTTGTAGTGTCACCAAAAAAGAATTTGAAGGTGATTTTACGATAACGGTTTTTGCTTGGGCGAAGCTGGCGCGCAAAAGTCCTGTACAGATTGGTCAGGATTTGGGGGCGTATTTGCTTCAACATGTGCCTGCTATTACGCGTTTTAATGTGATTCAAGGTTTCGTTAATGTGACGATTAGCGATGCTTATTGGATTGACTTTTTGGCGCAAATCAACCAAAATCCTGCGTTTGGGCAAGCGCGACAGCGACAAGAACGCGTCATGATTGAATTTTCTTCGCCCAATACCAATAAACCATTGCATTTAGGGCATGTTCGCAATATTTTATTGGGCTGGTCCACCGCCAAAATTTTAGAAGCGGCGGGTTACGACGTTGTTAAAACCCAAGTCATCAATGATAGGGGGATTGCGATTTGCAAAAGCATGTTGGCTTGGCAGAAATACGGCGAAGGCAAAACGCCTGAATCCACAGGTATTAAAAGCGACCGTTTTGTAGGCGATTATTACGTGCGTTTTGATAAAGAATTGTCTAAAAAATATAAAATTTGGCAAGAAACGCCCCATGCCATAGAATTATTTGAAAATCGCACCAAAAAAGAATTGGATGCAGCCGCTTTTTTCAAAGAATATAAAAATAAGTATTTCAATGAAAATAGCAAATTGGGCGCAGCAGCGCGACAAATGTTATTAGATTGGGAAGCGGGCAAACCCGAAACGATGGCACTTTGGCAAAAAATGAATGGTTGGGTTTATGATGGTTTTAATCAAACGTATGAGCAATTAGGCGTTCATTTTGATAAAAACTATTATGAATCCAATACTTATATGTTAGGAAAAGATACGATAGAAAAAGGCATTGACCAACAAATTTTCTATCAAAAACCGGATACAAGTGTTTGGATTGATTTGACACATGCCAAATTAGACCATAAATTAGTGTTGCGCAGTGATGGCACTTCCGTCTATATTACGCAAGATATTGGAATGGCACGATTGCGCGACCAAGAATTTGGGGCAAAAAAGGTGATTTATGTGGTTGCGGACGAGCAAAATTATCATTTTCAAGTCCTTTTTGCGATTTTAAAACAATTGGGCGAGCCGTATGCGGATGGTTTGCATCATTTGAGTTACGGGATGGTCGATTTGCCTTCGGGCAAGATGAAATCGCGGGAAGGTACGGTGGTTGATGCGGATGATTTGATTAAAGAAGTGATTGATGAAGCGCGTCAAAACTCTGTGGAAAGTGGTGAAATTGCCGCTTTTTCGGAAACAGATAAA
This sequence comes from Chitinophagales bacterium, assembly GCA_013298955.1. GTDB lineage: Bacteria > Bacteroidota > Bacteroidia > Chitinophagales > Saprospiraceae > JAAFJT01. Next base: position 47,047 of record JAAFJT010000029.1, on the reverse strand, counting down.
GAAGCGATTTTTCGGAAATTGGGTTTAGGCGCGTTGAAATATCAATTGGTCAAGGTGCATCCTAAAAAACGGATGATTTTTGACCCCAAAGAATCCGTTCAAGTGATTGGACAAACGGGTCCGTATATCCAATATTCGTATGTTCGGGTTTCGAGCGTTGCGGCGCGGGCGGTTTCGGAAGGGATTGATTTGACGCAAAAAAGCGATTATTCGGATTTAAAACCTGCTGAAAAGGATTTAATTTTGAAAATGCACGATTATCCGTTGATTATTTCGGAAGCGGCGGAAAGTTATGACCCATCTGTGGTGGCGAATTTTGCGTATGATTTGGCAAAATTATACCATAAGTTTTGGCACGATTTGTCGATTTTGAAAGCAGAATCGGAAGGTGCCAAAATATTCCGATTGCAATTATCGAAAGCCGTTGCGCAAGTTTTGAAACATAGTTTTGGGTTATTAGGTATCGAAATGCCAGAACGCATGTGATAAATTGGAACGCGGAGGACACGGATTGAGCGAATTTTCACGGATTTTTTATTTTACACTTGCGTCAAGTTTCAAACTTGACGCAAGTTATGCTCTAATTGATTTAGAAATCATATAAAAAATGCATCAAAAAAATCCGCGAAAATCTGCCCAATCCGTGTCATCCGCGTTCCAATAGAAGTTTTATTTCAAAAAAAACATCAATCAAAATGGAAGAAATTAAAAAAGAATCGCTCAATTTTATTGAGGAAATTATAGAAAATGATTTGAAACGCAAAAAACATACAACGATTTTAACGCGTTTCCCGCCTGAACCGAATGGGTATTTGCACATTGGTCATGCCAAATCCATTTGTTTAAATTTTGGTTTGGGTTTGAAATATGGGGGTCAAACCAATTTGCGTTTTGACGATACGAATCCTGCCAAAGAAGATATCGAATATGTTAATTCCATCAAGGAAGATGTGAAATGGTTAGGCTTTGAATGGGCGCGTGAATTATACGCATCGAATTACTTTGATGCTATTTATACATTAACGTTAAAATTAATAAAAAAAGGAAAAGCGTATATTGATGAAAGTTCGGCGGAGCAAATTGCAGCGTTGAAAGGTACGCCTACGAGTGTTGGCAAGGATAGCCCGTTTCGGAATCGCCCGATTTCGGAAAATTTGGCTTTGTTTGAAAAGATGAAAAATGGGGATTGTGCAGAAGGTTCAATGGTTTTGCGGGCAAAAATCGACATGAGTTCACCCAATATGATTTTGCGTGACCCCGTTTTGTATAGAATAAAATTTGCCCATCATCACCAAACGGGTGATAAATGGTGTATTTATCCGATGTATGATTATGCACATCCGATTTCGGACGCGTTAGAAGAAATTACACATTCGATTTGCACCTTGGAATTTGAAGTGCATCGCCCTTTGTACGATTGGACGATTGCCGAATTAGAGCTTTTTCCGTCTCGTCAAATCGAATTTGCGCGGTTGAACCTCAATTATACGGTGATGAGCAAGCGTAAATTGATGGAATTGGTGAAAAATAATTTGGTTTCGGGTTGGGACGACCCGCGTATGCCTACGATTTCGGGTTTGCGTCGGCGCGGTTATACGCCCGCATCGTTGCGCGAATTTGCGCATCGGATTGGGATTGCTAAACGCGATAATGTGATTGACGTTTCGTTATTGGAATTTTGTATTAGAGAAGATTTGAATAAGAACGCACCGCGTATGATGGCAGTGTTGAATCCATTGAAAATCAATATTATCAATTGGTTAAAAGATAGAACGGAATATGTTTCCATCGAAAACAATCCCGAACAATCGGAAGCTGGGCATCGAGAAGTACCCTTTTCCAACGAATTGTGGATAGAACAGGATGATTTTATGGAAAATCCACCTAAAAAATATTTTCGGTTGACTCCAGGTGGCATTGTGCGGTTGAAAGGCGCGTATATAATAAGGTGTAAAAATGTCATCAAAGATTTTGAGGGCAAGGTTGTTGAATTGGATTGCGAGTACATTTCGGAAAGTCGGAGTGGGCGCGATACCTCTGGCTTGCATCCGAAAGGCGTTTTACACTGGGTTTCGGCAAAACATGCGGTTGAAGCGCAATGTCGGATGTACGACCGATTGTTTAAAGTGGAGTCGCCTGATGCGGGTGACGGTGCTTATAAGACGCATTTAAATCAAGATTCATTGAAAACCTTGCCTAAAATCTATGGGGAACCTGCTTTAAAAACAGCTCAAAAAGGGGATACCTTTCAATTTTTGCGCAATGGCTACTTCTGTGTAGATACCGATTCGACGGATAACCAATTGATTTTCAATAGAACCGTGACGTTGAAAGACGCTTGGGCGAAATTGGCAGCGAAAGGATAAATAAGGCGTATCAGCAACTTGGTAGTCGGGAAACTTATTTCCCGCGAATCGCGGGAAATAAATTTCCCGACTACCAAGTTGTTTATACACTCCTAATTCAAACTACCCACCACTGACAGGCGGTATCAAAGCAATTTCATCACAGTCTTGTAAGATTTGATGCGGTTGTGCATATTCCATATTCACGGCAATCAAAAGTGAATTAAGTTGATTGAGGCGCGGATATTGATTCATTAATAAAAATTTTAAATCCGTAACCGTCGCATTTTCAGCTAATTGTATTTCTATCATAGCACTACCTATGATTTCACGGGCAATGCCAAAGGCTAATATTTTCATATATTTTTTATTTTTTTAAATTTTTTTTCATTTGCTTCAACGTTTTTGTAGCACCGTCATGACTCCAACAGGGCGGCACCAATAAAGTGACCAAGGCAGGTATGGCGTAATGAACTAAATTGAGTTTCATGCTTTTTATTTTTAAATCTTACAATTTGCAAAAATAGTATAATTTCGCTACTTTTACCGCGATTTTCGCCATCCAAAAATTTAAAATTAAATTATATGTTACGTTCCAAAATCGCCGGTATCGGCATGTATTTACCCGAAACGGTTGTCAAAAATGACGACCTTGCACACGTCATGGAAACGAATGATGCTTGGATTCAAGAACGCACGGGCATTCAAGAACGCCGTTACGCCCGAAAACATGAGGAAACGACCACCACTTTGGCAGCAAAAGCGGCTGTAATCGCTATCGAACGCGCTGGCATTACCAAAGAACAGGTCGATTTTATCATTTTTGCGACGTTGAGTCCCGATTATTATTTCCCGGGTTGTGGCGTTTTGTTGCAACGCGAATTGGGGATTACCAAAACCGAAATCGGTGCTTTGGACATTCGCAACCAATGTTCGGGTTTCCTCTACGCGCTGAGTATCGCCGACCAATTTGTGAAAACGGGCATGTATAAAAATATCTTGGTTGTTGGGGCTGAAATGCACTCAATGGGCTTGGATTTTACGACACGCGGTCGGAATGTAACCGTTATTTTTGGAGATGGCGCAGGGGCGGTCATCGTGCAACCGACTTCCAGCAAAACACGGGGTATTATTACCACCAAACTGCATTCAGATGGAACGTATGCCGAAAAATTAGCTTATATAAATCCGGGTAGTCACGGCGGTTATCATGCTAAAAAGATGAATGATGCAACAGATTTTGGGTTTCCAGACCCTGATACTTATGGCGGCGTGTTTTTAACCCAACATATGATGGATAATGCACAAACGTATCCGAATATGGAAGGTCAATTTGTGTTTAAATTAGCGGTTCAAAAATTCCCAGAAGTGATTAAAGAGGCTTTGGCGGAAGCTAAATTAACGCCTGCGGATATTGATATGTTGATTCCCCATCAAGCGAATCTGCGGATTGCGCAATTTGTCCAAAAAACATTGCGATTGCGCGACGACCAAGTTTGGAATAATATTCAACGATATGGTAATACGACTGCGGCTTCTGTACCGATTGCCTTGTGCGAAGCTTGGGAAGCAGGCAAAATTAAAGAAGGCGATTTGGTGTGTTTGGCAGCTTTTGGCAGTGGATTTACATGGGGTTCTGCCCTATTGCGCTGGTAATTGATTTTAACTTACATTGGCTCATAGGTAGTTAAATCTAAATAAGAAACAACAACGTTTGGAGGGTTTGAAACCCTCCAAACGTTTAAACCCTCCAAACGTTTAAACCCTCCAAACGTTTAAACCCTCCAAACGTTTAAACCCTCCAAACATTTAAACCCTCCAAACATTTAAACCCTCCAAACATTTAAACCCTCCAAACGTTTAAACCCTTTGACGACCAGAAATCAATGCCCATTTTTAATAAACGAATGAATTTTACTATTGGGATTTTTTGTAGGGATGATAAAAACCCTGCGCAGTCACATTTACGATATCCCAAGTGCGGAGTCCCTGTGCCGTTCTTTCTGCTACCATTGCTTCATCTTGTTTTAAATGTTTGATTTGAAATCAGGTCAAAAAAGATTTAAATTTACAACAAAATGAATCATTTACAACTTAATTCGGGCGATTTTGTGCTAATAAAATTCACTTGGACAGCATTGCAGCTCTTTTTATAAGCTAATAAGGCAAAACGCAACCTAAGCTCTTTTTTCAACGTGGTTTAAACATCACAACTTTAAAAAGTATGAAATATGAATAAAGTATTGACTTTTTTATTATGTTTAATGTTTTCACAAACCATTGTTGCACAACATGTTCCAGAGCGTATGCACTTTGAAGAAAATGGTCGCCGATTGATTACGGGCGATATGCCTTCCACTGGTTTTTACAATGAATCCAGTGTAGAAGTGGTCGAATTAAATTTTTCGCAAGCCAATTATTGGACTTTATTGACCAATAATTACGCTTCTAAAACAGATTTACCTGCGACATTGACTTACAAAGGCAAGGCTTATCCGAATGTAGGCGTTCGGTTTCGCGGCAATACATCGTATCAACGCGTGACGACAAGTCAGAAAAAATCATTTAGTATCAAAATGGATTATCTGAACCCGCTTCAGGATTTGAAAGGGTATCAAACGCTGCATTTTAATAATGCGTTTGAAGACCCATCCATGATGCGCGAAGTGATATATCTGGGTTTCAACCGCCGACACATTCCTGCGGCAAAAGGCAATTTTATTCATTTGAAAATCAACGGAGAAAGTTGGGGTTTGTACCCGAATGTGCAAACATTAAACAAAGAGTTCTTTGGAGAATGGTTTTTAAATAATGATGGTACTCGATGGCGGGCAGAAAAATCGGGGGGCGGTGGCGGCGGCGGCGGCGGCGGCGGTTTTGGCGCAGGAACTTCTACTTTAAACAATCTTGGGACGGATACCAATACGTATAAAGTGAATTACACCCTGAAAGCCAGCAATAAAGCCCGTCCTTGGGACGATTTGATGACGGCTTGTGTGGCGATGGGTACGTTATCTGCGGCGATGATGGAAGATTCGTTGAAAAAAGTATTTGATACAGACCGCGCTTTATGGTTCGTTGGTCACGAAATTATGTTTGGCGATGATGACAGTTATATTGAGAAAGGCGGGATGGATTATTACGTCTATTGGGATTCCGTGACGCGGCGCATTACGCCGATTGAGTATGATGGCAACAGTGCGATGACGGGCGCGACCGTTTCATGGAGTCCGCTTTACAAGGAAACCAATACACAATTTCCGATTATGAACCGATTATTGGCGGTTCCTGCGTTGCGACAACGGTATTTAGCCCATGTACGCACGATGTTAGAACAAAATTTACAGGCGGATTCGATTACCAAACGAGTGGATTTTTATTATAATCAAATGGATCCTTTCGTCATGGCAGATAGCAAAAAAATATATACATACGCTCAATTTCAATCCGAAAGAAATACGTTGAAAACGTATTTGAATACGCGGCGGAATACTTATTTGGCAAATGCAGAGGTCAATCGCTCCTATCCGACGATTTCCAATGTGATTTACAAGGCAACAACCACTGATTTTAGTGCGCCCGCTGCAAATGAAGTTTGTAATGTGAAGGCTAACATTGCTTTTTCGGCAGGCATTCGACAAGTGAATTTGTATTTTAGCACTGGTTTTGATGGTTATTTCAATAAAACCCAAATGTTTGATGATGGACAACATCAAGACGGCGGGGCAAATGATGGTGTCTTTGGCGGTGCGATTCCTGCTTTTGGACGCGGGACGTATGTTCGTTTTTATGTTGAAGCGGTGGCGAATGATGCGGCTGGAACGGTCGCGTATATGCCCAAAGGGGCTGAACATGACGTATATATATATCAAGTTAAAATGAATGCGTCTTCTTTTACGGCGGTGGCGGTCAATGAAATCATGGCTTCCAATGCTTTTACGGCGGCAGACCCTGCGGGTGAATTTGATGATTGGATTGAGTTGCATAATAAAACGGCTGCGCCTGTGAATTTGAGTGGCTTTTTCCTCAGTGATGACCCTGCAAATCGGGATAAATGGAAATTCCCTGTTGGAACAACCATTCCTGCAAATGGTTATTTAATCGTTTGGGCGGATGAAGACGGCTCTCAACAAGGTTTACACGCCAATTTCAAACTCACCGCAGGCGGCGAAACGGTGATTTTTTCAGACGCAGATACGAATGTCATCAATGAAGTGAATTTTTATCAACAAACAACTGATAAAGGTTTTGCAAGGCGACCGAATGGAACGGGTGCGTTTGTGATTCAAGACCCGACTTTTCAGATGAGTAATGAAGGTGTTGGTACGGGCGAATTGTCGGCGGAAATGGTGCGGATGTATCCCAATCCAACTTCCGACGGCGTGACGATTGAATTGCCTGCTCAAGAAAAAGTGGCGTTGCAAGTGCTGAATGTATTGGGGCAACCTGTGTATCAATCCACTGTGAGTGATAAAGTGTTTATTAATACAAGTCATTGGTTATCAGGAACTTATATTGTAAAAATCGGAAATGTCGTTAAAAAATTAACCTTGAATTAAGGGGGGGGGGAATTAGGATGCTTAGGATTTTAAAGATTTTAAGGATTGATTTTAAGGATTTGAATCCTTAAAATCAATCCTTAAAATCCTAAGCATCCTAATTCAAACAATCCTAAAAATCCTAATTCAAACAATCCTAATTCAAAAACGCACTATTTTTTGAATGCTACGCCCGACCGAAGTGCGCAATTCCACATGATACATTCCTGACATCAGATTGCCCGCAGGTTGCCAAGACCAAGTATTTGCCCCAGCTTGACCTTCCATTTTTTGGCGCAAAATATTCTGTCCCAATGCGTTATAAATTAAAATTTCAATAGATTGATTTTTATTTAAATCAAACTCCATATTAACGCTCGTTTCAAACGGATTTGGATACACCTTCATCGCAACTTGTTGATTCACAACATCTTGTGCGCCTACATGCGTTATGTAATACGCCAAAGCATTACAAGTATTCAAAGAACCACCTCGAACCACCTTTGTCGTTAAATACGATTGATTATCCACCGTTTTCAACATAGATTCTTTGATGGTAGCTTGATTAAAAGGATACAAATTGCGCCGACTCGCTAAAACGGCTGCGGTTGCAGTCACAAATGGAGCTGCCATCGAAGTACCATTTTTAAAATTCCAACGCGCATTTAAAACACTGCTGAAAATGGAATCGCCTTGAATCGCCAAATCGACACTGGTTTTGCCATAATTGCTATAAGTTGAAAGATTAGACAAACAAGTTGTTGAACCAACTTTGATTAAATTAGTGGATTTCATCGCCGCAGGGAAATATTTAAGCGGTTTTCCCAAATTACTCAAATTCAGGGTATCCACATTTCGACCATTATTGCCCGCCGCCGAAATTACCAAAATACCCGCATCCCTGCCTGCTGCACTAATCGTTGACTCAAAAATACTCGGCGCACTGGACGTATCTACCGACGTATAACTCAAACTCATATTCACAATTTGCGCACCATGAGACATGGCATAGTACAAAGCGCGACAAACATCCCAAGTCGTCCCTTGACCATTCCTATCCTGCGTTTTGAGAATCATAAATCGAGCTTTTGCCCCATAAAAATCAAGGGTTTGCGCGATGATGCCCGCCACATGCGTTCCATGTCCATTAGAATCCAAAGGCATTTTATTATTATCCAAAAAGTTATAACCACACGCGCCTGTTCCATCATTCCACAACCGATTTTGAAAAATGGATTCACTTGGGATTAAATTATTGCCTTGCATCACACCATCCAAACCCGAATCAATAATAGCAATCACGGTCGAGTCGCGCCCAACCTCTGATTGGCAACGTCCGCGAATATTCGACGTATCGCGGCAAGAAGCAGGCAGGGGAGAATGGTGAAAACGCGTCGTATCCGTCAAACTATTCGGTAATTTACCTGCGTAATTGGGTTCACAACCCGTGACAACGGCTTTTGTTTTCGCATCTTCGGCAATGCCAATCACATTATTGAAAGGAGCAGGCGGTGGACCACTCAATTCCGCAAGAATCACTTTGCCATTCGTGCCTAATGAATCTTTGATGATGGCATTGTAACTCCGCAAAATACGGATAATCGTATCTCGATTGGTCGTATCTTTAAAACGGATGATAAATTGTGGTAATTTGGAAAAGGTGAGTGAATCCCTGTTCCCATTCGTTTGAGCTTTTGCAAATTGGGGCAGTGAAAAAAGGGTTAATGTAATCACAATGTTTAATAATTGTTTGATAAACATTGGTTTACGCAGTTGAAAATTTTTCATATTGGGTAAATTAAAAAAAAAATGACTCATTCTATACAGAGGGTTATAAGCTCGTAGCGCGTATCCTGTGACATGGTTTGAATCAAGAATGGTGGAATTATCATAATTCCGCTACTCTTGATTCAAATAAGTTCTTGTATGCACGCCCGAAAAACACTTTTTTTCATAAAAAAGTTTTTAAATTTAAAAAAAGGCTTATATTTGAGCAAATTTTTAAACCAATCTTAATTCACGATTTTTTGGTAAATCTATGAAAAACTCAACAAGGATGCGTTTCGCAACAGTTACGCTGTTGTGTGGGTCTTTTTGCGCACCTATTTTGGCTCAGACCACCCCCAAATCTGGCAAAATAGAGGTTCTACCCACTCCTGTCACTATATTCGCGCCGCCCCCTGCGCCCAAAGCTGACATAGAAATAGCCGCAGAAACATCCGTAACAAACTTAGCGTCTAAATCGCCTGTGCTGACGTACACCATTCAACTCGGTGCATTTAGCGATGCTCGACAAGCGGATTTTGAACACATTCGTTCTTATTCATATGTGTATGAAAGGGAAAACATTGTCTTTATCGGCGGTTTTTCCAATCCTGAAGCGGCGGCTGAGGTGTTGGAAAAAGTCCAAAGTAAAGGTTACACGGATGCGTTTGTGTTGGAACGCGATTTGAATGCCGCCCCTGAGCATCATATCGTGCAACTCATCACGCAAACGGCGGGTGAACCGATTGAATGGAAAAAATTAGAGCATTTGGGCAATTTGTATGCTTGGGCATGTGACAATGGACAAGTCCGAATTGTGGTCGGTTTGTTTGATGATGTCAATGAAGCGCGCGTTTTGGCGGCGCAAATTCAAACAAAAGGTTTTAAAGGTGCGTTTGTGCGCAAAGTTTCGGATGCTTTACTGAATCGCGTGACGGCTTTCGACAAAGAACCTGCTAAACAGGTGCTTTTGGCAAAGGTGGAAAAGAAAAATGAGCCGAAAAATCAACCGAAAGGTGGCTCTAAACCCCCTGCAAAGGCAACTTCGCAGGTCACACCCGCGCCTTACCATGAAAAAACGGTGCGGACTAAAACAGTGTTGGAATTACAACAAGTGTTAAAACAAGTCGGTATATTCAGTGGTACATTGCATGGTGTCGCAACGGATACCTTAGAAAATGCCTACGCAGAAGCCTTGACCCGTCAGCGTCGCCTTAAAAAGTATCAAGAAGGGGCGCAAGCGATTACAGGTTTTGATGGTTGGGAATCCGCACGTTTGTTACTTTGTATTACGCGAGATTTGAATATGAACGCGGATGTACCCGAGATTTCTCCTGATTTATTGCGGAATTTGCCCGATAAATTATTGACCGAACCGCAAAATTTAACGACTTGGCTTGAAATGATTCATAAAAAAATGGCTACCTTTGCGAAAGGGTCGAAACGAAATGCTCAAATGGCTCAAGCGTTTGAAATTTCTTTTTTAAAAACGCAGGTGCAATTGGAGCATTATTATCAATCCAAAAATGTTAAAATGATGGATGCTTATCATTTGTCGCTTTCCGTTTTGAAGACTTTGACGGAAGCTGATTTAGATGATTTTTGATGAAGCCCTAAATCATTTAGGACTTCATACCGTAGTAAGTAGCTAATGTTAAATAATCAACAACAACGTTTGGAGGGTTTCAAACCCTCCAAACGTTATACACCCTTGAAAATCAACCTTTTAGCGCGTATTTTTTTTGTCGATTTTTTAAATTCAACTACTTAATTTCAAATATATGCAAACAGAAGATTATCAACAACTTGGGATGCCACCTTTGCCGGGTGTTTATCGTTTCATCGGGGCGAATGACACGGTTTTATACGTTGGCAAAGCTAAAAATTTAAAAAATCGGGTCGGTTCTTACTTTGGAGAACGCCAAAATCGCCTTGCGAAAACCAAAGCAATGGTCAAAGCGGCGGTCAAAATCGAATATACCATTGTCGAATCGGAACAAGACGCGCTCTTTTTGGAGAGCAACCTCATCAAAAAATATCAACCGAAATACAATGTTTTATTGAAAGATGGCAAATCCTATCCTTACATTGCTATCCAAAAAGAACGTTTTCCCCGTGTTTTCATCACGCGACAACCTGAAAAAGAGCGTTCTACCCTCTTTGGTCCTTATGTTTCCACTCAAAAAGTGGAATTATTGATGGATTTGTTTAAACAATTATTCCCACTACGCACCTGCATTCATGCCTTGACGGAAACCAATATTACGCAAAAAAAATTTAAAGTTTGTTTGGAATACCATATTAAAAACTGTCTGGGCGCGTGTGTCGGGTTGGAATCAGAGGCGGATTATATGGAGAAAATTACGCAGATTACAAACGTTTTGAAAGGTCAATTTGGGGCGGTGAGCCGCAGTTTGAAAAAGGAAATGATGGCGCATGCCGAGAAACTCGAATTTGAAAAAGCGCAACAAGTCAAAGAACGGTTAAAATTATTTGAAGATTATCAAAGTAAATCCACGATTGTAAGCACGACGATTGTGGATGCGGATGTTTTTGCCATTGCGGGCGATGAAAAAACGGCTTTTGTTCATTTTTTGAAGGTCGTGAATGGGGCGGTGATTCATAGTTTCAACCTTGAATTGGCAAAACAAATTGAAGAGGAAACGGATGATTCTTTATTGGAACGGGCGATTCCGTACTTGCGACAAAAGTTTGACAGTCAATCGAAAGAGTTCATTTTATCCACAGAAGCCCATTTTGCTGATAAATCGGTGTTGATTACCGTCCCTAAAATCGGTGATAAACGAAAATTGGTCGAATTGGCAGCCAAAAATGCCAAATTTCAACTCCTACAACATCAAAAACAAGCGGCTCTGAAAACAGGGCAACCTGCACCTGCTGAACGGATTTTATTGACCTTGCAAAAGGATTTGAGGATGAAACACATTCCATTACATATAGAATGTTTTGATAATTCAAATTTGCAAGGGACGAATCCTGTGTCAAGTTGCGTCGTTTTCATCAATGGAAAACCTGCTAAACGCGAATATCGGCATTTCAATATCAAAACGGTGGAAGGTCCCAATGATTTTGCGAGTATGGAGGAGGTGGTGATGCGCCGTTACAAACGCCGTTTGGCGGAAGCCGCGCCTTTGCCGCAATTGATTATCATTGATGGCGGAAAAGGTCAATTGAGTGCGGCGATGAAAAGTTTGACGGCATTGGATTTGCACGAAAAAGTGACGGTGATTGGGATTGCGAAACAATTGGAGGAGATTTTTTTTCCATTGGATTCGATTCCGTTGTATATTGATAAAAAATCGGAATCCTTGAAATTGATTCAACAATGTCGTAATGAGGCACATCGATTTGCGATTACCTTCCATCGAGACCAACGTTCTAAAAATTTTATTACTTCCGAACTCACTGATATTCAAGGAATTGGCGATAAATTAACCCAAAAATTGTTGACGCATTTTGGTTCAGCCGAGCGCGTCAAACAAGCGTCTGAAGCTGATTTAGAAATGGTTATTGGAAAAGCGGCAACTCAAAAAATGATGGCTTGGAAATTAACACTTTTGTAAACATTTTGATATGAAATTTTTCGACTGCTTTTCGTTTTCAGCCCTGAAATGGTTCCGAATAGAACGGAAACATTTTACTATTTTTGCACCTAAAAAAACGGTATGAAAATCGAAACTATCAAACCTATCATCGCGCTCAATAAAGCTTATTTTAAAGATAATTTATTACGCGATGATTTAGAAGGTTTTAAAAATAATATTAAAATATTATATAATCATTTGGAAGATGCTTCGGACGAATCGGAAGAAAATCGCAAAAATCTTTTAGCTGATTTTTTAAAAAAGTCTTTCTATGAACCTGATTTTTTCATCAATACGAAAGGCAAAACGGATTTGGTGATTCACAAAGGCAAGTCGCATAAAGACCCTGTAAGTGTTTTGTTTGAAATCAAAACGCCGAATAGTCCCGAGGTTTGTCGCCCCGCGAAACCGAATGCAAAAGCCTTTCAACAATTGATTTTGTATTATATGCGCGAGCGTGTGGATGCGCAAAACACTGATATTCAACACCTTATCATTACGGATTTTTATCAATGGTATCTTTTTGATGAAAATCTTTTCGATAAACATTTCTATCAAAATGCAACGTTTCTAAAACGGTTTAAACAATTTGAAGGCAGTGGCAAATCTACGGAGGTGTTTTATGACGATATTGCAAAACCGTTTTTGGATGAGTTGGATGTGGCGTTTACGGCAACACATTTTACGTTGCAAACTTTAGAATATTTGGCGCGAAAAGATGATGAAGAAGCTGATATTCAATTGATTCCGTATTATAAAATTTTATCACCGATTCATTTATTGAAATTGCCCTTTGCCAATGATAGCAATACGCTTGATAAAAACTTTTATACGGAATTGTTGCATATCATGGGTTTAGAGGAGGTCAAAACGGAAGGCAAAAAGTTGATTCAACGTAAAAAGGTGCGGGATGAATTCTCGCTTTTGGAAAATACGTTGACCAAAATTCAAAATAAAGGTTTTTTGCACCTTCCAAAGGTTCAAAATTGGGGTCAATCGCCTGCCGAACAAGCCGAAAATATGGCTTTGGAATTGTGCCTCACTTGGGTCAATCGGATTTTGTTTTTGAAATTATTGGAAGGTCAATTAGTGCGGTATCAACGGGGGAATAAAACATTTTGTTTTTTAAATAAAGCATTGTTGTATGATTTCAATCGCGTCAATAAATTGTTTTTTGAAGTGTTGGCAGAACGCCCCGAAAATCGCACGGGCAAAACGAAATCGGAATTTGCGCATATTCCATATTTGAATTCTTCCTTATTTGAACGAACCGATTTAGAACGTAACTTATTTGAAATCAATTACTTAGATGATAATGAACCTTTATCGCTTTGGTCCAATACGGTTTTGAAAGAGGCAAAAGGCAGCCGTTTAACGGGCGAAATGCCGACTTTAAATTATTTTTTAGCGTTTTTAGATGCCTATAATTTTGCTTCGGAAGGGGCGGCAGGCATTCAAGAAGATAAACGGACGTTGATTAATGCGGCGGTTTTAGGGTTGATTTTTGAGAAAATCAATGGTTATAAAGATGGTTCGTTTTTCACGCCAGGGTTCATCACAATGTATATGTCGCGGGAGACGATTCGTCGGGCGGTGTTGCAAAAATTTCAACAAAAGGGTTATAAATCATTGAATTTCAAGGACTTACAAGAGGAGATTTCGGATAGAAAAGCCGCAAATGCGTTGGTCAACAGCCTTAAAATTTGTGACCCTGCGGTGGGCAGTGGGCATTTTTTGGTTTCGGCGTTGAATGAATTGTTGGCGGTGAAATCCGATTTAGGCATTTTGCAATATCGGGATGGCAAGCGCGTCAAAGATTTTAAATTGGAAGTCGTGAATGATGAACTCGTTGTTTTTGATGAAGATGCAGAAGCGGTTTTTGAATATTCGTTGAGCGAAAAGGGCGGCGCGATTCCTGAAAAACAGCGTTTGCAAGAAATGTTATTTGGTGAAAAGCAGTTTTTGATAGAGCATTGTTTGTTTGGAGTGGATATAAATCCCAATTCAGTGAAAATATGTCGCTTGCGGTTGTGGATTGAATTATTGAAAAATGCGTTTTATACGAGCGAATCGAATTATAAAGCGTTGGAAACCTTGCCGAATATTGACATCAATATCAAACAAGGCAATTCGTTAATCAGTCGTTTTGGATTAGAAGCGGATTTGTCGGAAGTGTTTAAAAAACAAACATTTAGTGTTGATAAATATCAAAAAGCGGTTTCGGATTACAAAAAAACGAATTCTAAAATCGTTAAAAATGATTTGACGATTTTTATTGACCAAATAAAAGAACAATTTCAATCCATTTTTCATAAAAAAATGAAAGAAAATATGGATTTGGCAAAATTAAAAGGGCAATTATTTAATTTGCAAAATCAAAATTTGTTTGGCGACGCGGTGGATGAAGCTGAAATCGAACATTTAGAAACGCTCGTCGCGCAAGCGCAACAAAAAGTGGATGCCATTAAAAACAACGTTTTGTATCAAAATGCGTTTGAATGGCGGTTTGAATTCCCTGAAGTGCTGGATGATGACGGGCGATTTTTGGGTTTTGATGTGGTGATTGCGAATCCGCCGTATGGCGTGAATGCAAATCAGCAAAATAGTGATTTTTTGAAACAAGTTTTTAAAACATTTAGTTTTAGAGGGGAAAGTTATGTGTTGTTCATTGAACGTGCTTTGCAAATTCTGAAAGTGGAAAATCATTTAAGTTTCATCATTCCCGATACATTGTTGAATCTTGGTTTTACACAAAACATTAGGAATCATTTACTTACAAATTCTAAATTAATTGAAATTGATATTTTGCCAAACCAAGTTTTTAATGATGCAACAGTTGATACGATGCTCCTTTTTACGCAAAAGCAAAAATCGGTAGAAGATTTTATTCAAAATGATGCACTGGTACGGATTTTCAACAAAAAAGAAGTGCCTAAAAATCTTCATTTTCCAGAAAAAACGTTTTCGATTTCAACGGAAAAATGGTTTAAACAACAGGCGTTTAATGTGCAAAGTGATAAGGAAGAAACGCTTTTGATTGATAAGATTGAAAGTCAATTTCCAAAATTGGAATCCTTTGTTGAAATGTTTTATGGAATCAAAGCCTATCAAGTTGGCAAAGGGAAACCCGCACAAACGAGAGAAATCGTTGATTTAAAACCATTTACATCTTCAAATCAAACTAATACAAAGTGGCTACCGTTTTTTGATGGAAAGCATATTGGACGATATGAATTGCTTTGGAAATCAAACAATTGGATAAATTATGGTGCTTGGCTTGCAGAACCGAGAAGTCCCGTCAAATTTGAAGGCGAAAAAATATTAATTCGTAAAATCATCGGTAAAACCTTGATAGCGCATTACATACCGTACACGTCGTATTGCAATACGCTACTTTTTGTTTTAAAATTAAATAAAAATGCGCAAATTAGTTATAGAAGTTTATTGGGAATTTTGAATTCAAAATTTATTGGTTGGTATTTTAGGAAAAAGTTTCAAATTACAGATGAAGATACGTTTCCGCAAATTATGATTCGAGATATATTGCAATTTGCGATTCCAAATACACAAAGTGCTGTAAATCAACAAATTGAGAACCTTGTGGAAGCGATTTTAGCGCAAAAAAAAGCCGATTCCAGCGTTTCGACCGCCGATTTAGAGGGAATGATTGATAGATTGGTTTATGAGTTATACGATTTAAACGCATCTGAAATCGCAATGATAGAAAAAGCGATGTAGGCGTAAGGTCGTCGAGGTTTAAACCCTATCCATTACCCACAGAATGATTATTGGCATTCAAAGGGTTCTGCAAAATAAAAAAGGTGCGTAGCACCACAACATTTGTAGAAAAACAATGGATAAACCGTTTCAGAGGTGCGTAGCACCGTAACATTTGTAGCAAATTGGCATTGCATTCAAACCCAATTGAAAGGTGCGTAGCACCGTAACATTTGTAGAAACGATACGAATGTTACGGTGCTACGCACTACAAATGTTACGGTGCTACGCACCTTTTAATAGGGTTTGTCGATCGTTTTGCTACAAATGTTACGGTGCTACGCACCTTTTAATAGGGTTTGTCGATCGTTTTGCTACAAATGTTGTGGTGCTACGCACCTTTTAATAGGGTTTGTCAATCGTTTTGCTACCAATGTTACGGTGCTACGCACCTTTTAATACGGTTTGTCGATCGTTTTACTACAAATGTTGTGGTGCTACGCACCTTTTTTGTTTTGTAGAATGATTTTATTGCCAAACAATTATTCTGTGGGTAATGGATAGGGTTTAAACCTCGACCACCTTTAAAAGATTGATAATCAATATTTTAGGTATCAAGCCGCCGCAAAACCTGATAAATGTCGCGCATAAGGCGGCAAGAATCCCAAAACAATATCTTGTTTTTCAACGCCCATTGCCATCAATTCATCTACAACTTCGCGTTCGGTGTTATTACATTGAAACCAAATTTTACCATCTTTGATGTCAAAATGAAAAATCGGAGCGAAAATATATTTTGCGCCGTGCCAACCCAAATGCAATGCTTGAAACCGATTGCGTTGCAAATCAATTAAAACTTCCGTTTCGACGGCGGGCATATTCGCTAAACCTGATTCTTGAGCAATTTCAGCCAGAAACTGCGTTAAGATATGTTGATATTTTTTTATTTTATCCATTGTACAATTGTTTCGGTTGCAGGGTCATAGACCTTTGCAAATATGAGTAGAAAAGTTGGAAACGCCAAATTTTTTCGCAAATTTTAGTTGTCGCCTTGTGGAACCGATTTTAGCGCAAAAAAAGTCGGATTCCAGCGTTTCGACTGCCGATTTAGAGGCAATGATAGCATAGATTGGTTTATGAGTTATACGATTTAAAGGCATCTGAAATCGCAAGGATCGAAAAATCTATTGCTTAATATTTTCAATAAAAGTAAAAAGCTAATAAAAAAACATGTTCCTTTGCAATTGACAATAAAAATTTATCAAAAAAGTAATATCAAATGATAGCCGACGTACATCTTAAAGAATTATTGAATGATTTAGTAAAACAAGCTTCTGAAAGCGAATGGTTAGAATTTAAACATAATTATCATTCTCCTGAAGAAATTGGCGAACGGCTATCGGCGTTGTCAAACGGAGCTTGCTTGCACAATCAGCCTTATGGCTATTTAGTGTTTGGAGTGGAGGATAAAACCCACCACATTTTAGGCACGACGTTCAAACCTAAAATACAGAAAAAAAATGGCGAAGATTTAGAACATTGGTTAGCAACTCGTTTCAACCCCAAAATTGATTTCAGGGTTGAAACTTTTGACTATACTGATGGTAAATCTATTGTTATTTATGTTGTACCTGCTGCTGAAGCACGACCGATAGAATTTCTACATCAAGCCTATATTCGAATCGGAAGCATTACTCGAAAATTGGGCGATTTCCCAGAAAAAGCAGCAAAAATATGGCGAAAAGAGACAAAATCCTTTGAAAAACAAATTGCATTGGCAAGTGTAACACCACAAGATGTCATTCAACTGTTGAGTACTCAAACTTATTTTGATTTGTTAAAACAGCCTTATCCGACACAACAGGCCAATGTGGTGGCTAAATTCGTACAAGCAGGACTGATAGTACCGAATAAAGGGAATTATGATATTACAAAATTAGCCGCGCTTCTTTTTGCCAAAAATTTAAACAGTTTTGAAAGTTTAGAACGAAAAGTCATCCGTGCGATTGTTTATAAAAGCAAAAGCAAAGTGGCAACCGAACGAGAACATATAGAGGTCAAAGGATATGCTTTAGCTTTTGCTAATATAGTAGAATGGGTGAATAGTCAGTTGCCTGCAAATGAGGAAATTGGGAAAGTTTTGCGAGATGATACTCGAATGTATCCTGAAATAGCGATTCGTGAATTGATTGCGAATGCCTTGATACATCAAGATTTCGGGGTCAAAGGATTTCCAATGATAGAGATTTTTCCGGATAGGATAGAAATTTCAAACGCAGGCACTCCGCTCATAACCCCCGAACGATTTATTGATGCTTATTTGTCGCGGAATGAAAAATTAGCGGATTTGATGCGCCGAATGGGTTTTTGCGAAGAGAAAGGAAGTGGTTTAGATAAGGTGATTTTTTATAATGAATGGTATCAATTGCCTGCTATCAATGTTCTTGTGAATGAAAATAGAACAACGGTCACTATGTATAGTTATAAGATACTCAATGATTTAGATAAAAAAGAAAAAATACGGGCTTGCTATCAACATGCTTGTTTGAAATATGTATCCAATGAAAAAATGAATAATCAGAGTTTAAGAGAACGTTTTAAAATAGACGAACAAAATGCCGCGACCGCTTCTCGAATGATTGGAGATGCTTTGGAAGCAGGGGTTATCAAAAAAGACAATCCTGATAGTAAGGCGCAAAAATATGTCAGTTATATTCCATTTTGGGCATAAATTGATATCATTTATAGGTTGTTGAAGTACCATTATAGGTAATTGAATTACTCTTATTTGACGGTTATTTGATAGAATAGCTTTTATCAAGGCTAAATATAACTATAATGTATTGATTATCAATATATTATATTAAAAGCCTTATTTGATGGTTATTTGATGGTTATTTGATGGTTATTTGATGGTTATTTGATGGTTATTTGATGGTTATTTGATGGTTATTTGATGGTTATTTGATGGTTATTTGATAGAACCGATTTGAGCGCAAAAACAAGCCGATTCCAGCGTTTCGACCACTGATTTAGAGGGAATGCTTGATAGATTGGTTTATGAGTTATACGATTTAAACGCATCTGAAATCGCCATGATAGAAAAAGCGATATAGGCAAAAGGTGGTCGAGGTTGCAACCCTATCCATTACCCACAGAATCAAAAAAGGTGCGTAGCACCTCTAAAAGGGGTTTAAGTGTAAAAATAAACGTGCGTCAAGTTTGAAATTTGACGCACGTTATGCTCAAATTGATTCACAAATCATTTAGGAAATGTATATTTGGATTCAATCCATTATTTCGCAGGGTCTGGCGGCGTATTACTATTGTTATCACGCTCTGTTTGCGGGTAAGGCATGAAATCGCGTCCGCGTTCTTTCCCCGATACGGCATCGGGTCCGGGACGACCTAAACGGCGACTATCTTCCAAACGCAAACCGGCATTACACAATTCAATGCACCGTTGCCGATAGATTTCTTCCAAAATGGCATCTTTCGTTGCCGCGCCGGTGTAACCGCCCGCAAGGTCTGCGCCGACAGCCCAAGCATCATCTGCTGCTTTTTTCTTAATCACCCCATTTAATTCGGTGGTTGCCGCAGTCAAATCCGTTTGTGCCAAACATTCTGCCTTAATCAAACGCATTTCGCCCGGCAAATAAACAGGAATTTCAGAAGCATTACTGCGTGCAAAGCCAAATCCAAGATTTACAGTACCCGATGCCGCAGGATTTAAATAAAACGGCAATCGTTTATCCAAGGTGTCCGGTGCTAAATTCGCGGGTAAACCCAATGCTTTATTCGTCGGTTCAACCACATTGCGGTTGGAATACGTGACGAAAAAGATGGGATTCACATTCACCGCATCATAACGGAAACCTGATTTTTTAGTTAAATCCACTTTATTCGCTGCTGCCAATGCTTTGGTATAATCTTTTAACATGATATTATACCGCGCTTGCAAAGCAATTAACGAATTTTTCAAATCAATGCCGGGTGCAACTTTGGCAACCGCCGCCGCTACCTCAGATGCACTTGCTGCGGTTGCAGCAACGAATGCCGCTTCTGCCGAACTGAGTAAGGCAACTGCGTTGACTAAGGCTTCATTGCGCGTTACGAATACTTGATTTTTGCCAATGGTTACAGGCAGTTTTTCAAAATAAGTCGCTAAAGTGCCTAATGCCAATGCTTTATACATACTGCCATAACCTTGTAAGACGGCTCTCGTATTGCTATTGGTGGCAACCGCTAAATTGTCTAATAAGCGATTCGACTCATTCAATAACAAATAAGATTGCGTCCACAAGCCTGTGATAATGCTATTACTTGGCACGACCGAAACGCCCCCTGTGCTGAGATTCACCTCATCGGTGTTCCCCAAATTCAAAACTCTTAATTCGCCAGAGCTTAAACCACTCGCGGAAAAGCCTTGATACAGGGGACTTTGGCGACCTACCGTGAAACGATATTGCATCCCATTACACAAACCAAAAAGTCCATCCACCGTCGAAATAACGTTTTTATCTGAAATGGAAGACGGGTCTGTATATTCTTTGATGCTACAACTGGTATGCAGCATGCTGATTGCAAACGCTGAACCGAGAAGGCAAAATTTTATTTTAAAATTCATTCTTTTTATACTTTTTTAAACACAAATGATACTGAATACGTTATTTAATATTGCTATGCTTCGCGTCAGGTGGTTTTGGATACAATGGGAACACGGATAACGCGGATGGAGCGGATGAGCGCGGATTTTTTTTGAAATTCAGTGCACCATTCGTGCAAAATCAAAAAAAATCCGTGAAAATTCGCCCCATCCGCGTTATCCGCGTTCCAATTGTATCGCAAAACCGCCCGATGCAAAGTATATACCATTTTTCAATGATTTAAAAATTGGCTTTCAAACTCATTACAATCGTGCGCGGAATCGGCACATTGCCAAAATCAATGCCTCTTAATACCGAACTTTGTCCGCCTGCATTGGTTTCTGGGTCGTATCCGAAATAATTATCCCAAGAATACAAGTTGCGTCCTGTGATCCCCACTTCGAGGTCACTCATCCCTTTGATGACTTTTCCAAAACTATAGGACAACGAAAGTTCGCGCAATTTCACAAAAGAAGCATCATCTACACGCCATTCTTCAATGCCCGCTAAAGCGGCAATCGTTCCACGCGGCACTTCGCCTCTTAATTCTTGTTCTGCCAAATAGCCAGAACCAACATTATTACGCGTCCGTTTATCAGCATTAAACATTTCAACCCCACTCACAGCATCCAATAAACCGCGTACGGCAATGTGACCATACGTGAAATTCAAACCTGTTGACCAGATATTACGCGGATTCGGGTTGCCAATAATTTTACGTTGTGCCGTCGCATTCGTCCCTGTGATGACGGCTTGACCATTCGCATCCCGATACGCATTATACACAAAAGGACTTGTCAATGTATTTTGAGGCGCACCGCGTTCTACTTGAGGCAATTGTGTAATCACACTTGTTGTCGTGCCATTGATACCATTCACTTTGATAGGGCGCGTTAAAATATTGCCACTCGCATCTCTTGCGTAAAAAGTGCCATACATCACACCTACGGGCGCACCTTGTATCAAATAAATCGGCGCACCTGCTGGATTGGGAATCGAAGTTGCCCCAAACGGTACATAGGTTACTAAATTATCATTTCTGCTATACGTACCAAAAACATTTAAAGTCATTTTGTTGGTTTTGATGGGTGTAAACCCAAGCGTCAACTCATAACCTTTGTTTTCAAGCGTCCCTGCATTGGTTTTGATGCTCGAACCACCTTGTGAAGGTGCAGTCGAAACGTTCAACAACAAATCTTTCGCGGTTTGTTTGTACCAAGAAAAACCAACTGTGACCATATCTTTGAACAATGAAAATTCAGCTCCTAACTCTAATTCTTCATTTTTTTCCACTTTAATATTCGGGTCTGCTAAGGCGGTGCGGGCATTGATACCTGTTAAACCATTGAAAGACACCGTATTAAATAAGTTGAAACGGTCATATGCACCCAAACCTGTCAAATTGCCTGATTGCCCCCAAGAGGCGCGTAAACGCAATTTGTCAATCGTATTTTTCAAATCATTGAAAAAAGGTTCATTAGAAACCACATAACTCAAACCCACTTTTGGATAGAAATTCGTCCGCGTTTCGGTTGGGAAACGAGAAGACGCATCAACTCTACCAGCAAGCGTCAAGAATAAACGGTCTGCATAACCAAACGTTTCTTGGATAAAACCGCCCATCAAAACACTCGGTACATCCGCAAATCGCGGCGCAAGCACCACCGAAGCACCATTCACCGTTGATACGAAAGGAGCTAAATCACGTCCTTCGGTAATCGAAATTTGGTCGTGTGAATACTGATGATTGAAACCTGCAACCGTACTCGTGGTTAATTTTCCAAACGCTTTAGCATAAGTAGCCGTAAAATCATTGTTAATCAAACTCGTAATCGCTGTATTATTGGCAACATAACCTTTATTGAAATACGCTACATTCACCGCATAAGGGTAAATGGGGCTATAATTGCGTCCCAATTGGTTGGCATTATCAATACCAAATAAGTACGATAAGGTCAAACCTTCCATCGGATGCGCTGTAAATTGCAAATCGGCAATCGTGCGATTCGTAATTTGCGAATTTTTAACACCATCAATGATGCTCAATGGATTGATACGCGCCAATCTTTCAACCGCTTGATAGTTGCCCGATGCGTCTTTTGCATCCAACGTAAAAATATTATTTGTAATATTAATGGAGTTGATTGGACTGAAAAACACATTACCATTGGGCAATTCATTCGTTGAACTATTGGCATACATCAAACCTGCGGATACATTCAACCAATTAGAAAGTTTTTGGTCTAATCGAATCCGTCCGCTAACTCTTTGAAAATCAGTATTTTGAATAATACCTTCATTTTTCATATAACTTAAAGAGCCATAGTAACGGGTATCATCATTACCACCCGAAATCGAAATATTATTATCCGTTCCAGTCGCAGGTCTAAAAATTTGGTCTTGATAATCTTGGCGTTTCACATCCACCAAACCCGTCCATACATCAATCACATCCGTATTAATGTTACCCGCTTTCGCAAGGGGATACAAAGTCGATAATTCTGGATTGATATAACCCGCCGCAGCAGGGTCATTGATGCTATTCGGATGGAATTGCTTGCCATAAGTGGACATAAACGACTTTTTGCGCAAGCTGCTTTGCGAAATCGCAGCCGAAAACGCAATTTTCGGTTTGCCTGCTTTACCGCGTTTGGTGGTGATGACAATCACCCCATTTGCAGCGCGAGAACCGTAAATCGCCGCCGCCGCAGCTCCATTGATGACGTTTAACGACTCAATATCATTCGGGTTGATGTCCGCCATCCGATTTTGACCAAGCGCAGAGGTACTTCCTCCATCCACATTGGCATTCGTCAAGTTGACGGTTCCATTGTTAGAAATCACACCGTCAATGACATAAAGCGGTTCAGACGAACCTAACAATGATTTTGCACCGCGCAAACGCACGGAAATCCCACCCGCAGGGTCTCCTGAGTTTTGAGAAATCTGCGCACCTGCGACTTTACCCTGTAAGGCTTGAATCGCATCGCCTGTGCCTGCGCGACTCAATTGGTCTGCGCGAACCGTTGTCATCGCATTCCCCAATTGTTTCCGTTCTTGCAAAACGGATGAACCTAACACCACTACTTCCGTCAAATTAAGGGCATCAACACCCAAAGTGACATCTGCGGTATAGGTGGAAGTGCCTGCAACAAGGTCAATTTGACGCGATTGTGCTGATTTCCCAACAAAACTCACCAATAATTGATACGCACCTGCGGGCAAACTGCCTTTGATTTCATAATTGCCCTCAACATCCGTAACAGCCCCCAAACCCGTGTTTTGCAAGACCGCGCTTGCGCCAATCACCGATTCCGTGCCATCCGTCACTTTGCCTTTGAGCGTAAAATCGACTCTACTCCCTTGCGCCCAAGAGAAAATAGGTAAGAACAGCCCCAACAGAAGGCTGCTTAACTGGTTGATTTTCATACAGTTAACGTTTAATATAAATTTGATTCATTTCGCTTAGAGCCAATATTAAGATATTTTGAAAAGTACCTAAAAATTGGTTTTGTTTAAGACAGTGACAAAAATAGTTAAAGGTTTTGAATCTGCATCGAAATAAGCAACTATTTTTGGTTTAGGTCAAGATTTTTAAACAAATTCCTATTATGTTTGCGTTTCAGAAAAGTTTTCATTTAAAAATACAATCATGTCTCAACAAAAAACGTATTTCGACCCTGCCGATTTGGGCAAATTTGGGAATATCACAGAGTTTCAAGCCACAATGGGCAAAAAATGGTTTGATTATTATGCCGAAGTGATGAAAGAAGGCGCATTGACCGAGCGCGAAAAAGCGTTGATTGCGTTAGCAGTGGCGCATTCGACGCAATGCCCCTATTGCATTGATGCGTATTCTAAAACCTGCCTCGAAAAAGGGGCGGATGAGGAACAAATGATGGAAGCCGTACATGTGGCAGCTGCTATCAAAAGCGGAACAACGTTGGTGTATAGCGTTCAAATGATGAATCATGTCAAAAAAATATCTATGTAATAGCTTGATTTAAAGTCGTTGAGGTTTAAACCTCAACGACCTTGTATTTACAAATATTCAATTATCATTATGGCAATTCATCAAAAAACAAAATCCCTTTTAGCCCGAAAGAGTGCCTTATCCGATACGTTTTTCCAATTAAAAGTATTGAACGACAAAGAACGGATGGATGTGCAATTCCCATCTTTTGCTCAAAAAGCAGCCGATGCAGGATTTAAACCCTTGAAAGCGAGTCGATTAGATATTTTTCAAATCAATACGGGTAAATTATGCAATCAGACCTGCGCCCATTGTCATGTGGATGCGGGACCTGATAGGAAAGAATTAATATCACGTACTTTATTGGAAAAGAGCCTTGACATCTTGGCTCAGTACGACATTCAGACCGTTGATATTACAGGCGGTGCGCCCGAAATGCACCCTGATTTTCGTTGGTTTGTGCAAGAATGTCATCGATTAGGCAAAAAAATCATCAATCGGTGCAATTTGACGATTATTGTTGCCAATCCAAAATACCATGATTTGCCCACTTTTTTTGCTGAAAATCAAGTGCATATCATTTCGTCCTTGCCCTATTTCAGCAAAAGTCGCACGGATGCGCAACGCGGTGATGGGGTTTTTGAAGATTCCATCAAAGCCTTGAAAATGTTGAATGCGGTTGGTTATGGACAAGCAGATAGTGGTTTGAAATTGGATTTGGTGTATAATCCAACAGGTGCGTTTCTGCCCGCCGCGCAAGAAGTCTTACAAGCCGAATTTAAACGACAATTGAAGCGAAAATTTGATATTATTTTCAATCAATTGTTTGCCATTACCAATATGCCGATTAGTCGTTTCATGGATTATTTATTAGAATCTGAAAATTATAATGAATATATGTCGTTGCTAATCAATGCTTTCAATCCTGCAACGGTTGCGGGCGTGATGTGTCGAAATACGATTTCGGTGGGTTGGGACGGCTTTTTATATGATTGTGATTTTAATCAAATGTTGGATTTGAAGGTCAGTACAAAAGACGCGGTACATTTAGACCAATTTGATTTTGAAGCCTTATCAACGCGAAATATTGTTTTGAATCAACATTGTTATGGATGTACGGCGGGCGCAGGTTCGTCGTGTGGCGGCGAATTAGTTTAAACTTGATATGGTTAAATTCATGGTAGGAGCTAAATTGAATTAAAAATTTAGCTCCTACCTGTTTAAAAGGTGTTTCATTTTAAAAAATTATATAAAAAAATGTTAGGATTCGTTTAATTAGAAACTAATGTTGCTTCTTTTCGATAATCGTTGAAAAAACGCGCCCACCGCATCTGCAAAACGCCCATAATCGCCTCACTGATAATGCCCGAATTCATTTTGGAAGTCCCTTCGATTCTATCCACAAACGTAATGGGAATCTCCTGCACCGAGAAATTAGATGTATGTGCTGCAAATTTCATTTCAATTTGAAACGCATAACCAATGAATCGAATTTTATCCAAATCGATGGTTTCCAATACTTTACGCTTATAACAAACAAATCCTGCGGTTGGATCTTTGATAGGCATCCAAGTTACCATGCGCACATACATGGACGCGCCATAAGACAAAATCAAGCGATCCGCAGGCCAATTCTCGACTTTTCCGCCCTTCACATACCGACTGCCGACTGCCACATCTGCCTTTTCGTGCATACAAGCATTTACGAGTCGCATTAAATCCTTTGGCGGATGCGAAAAATCAGCATCCATTTCACAAATATAATCATATCCATGTTCCAAGCCCCATCGAAAACCACAAATGTATGCCGTTCCCAAACCTAATTTTCCTTTTCGTTCAACCAAATGCAGCCTGCCCGCTTGCATAACTTGTTGATTTTTAACTAATTGTGCCGTTCCATCAGGAGAACCATCGTCTATGATAAGCACGTCGAAAGGCATTGGCAAAGCAAATACCGCTGCTGCAATTTTAAGAACATTTTCCTTTTCGTTATACGTCGGAATGATAACAAGATTTCGAGACACGGCTGCAATTTTTTATGAATGTGATGGCGAATACTGCATCCTGTTTAAACGATGCAAAAGCCGATGCAAATATATATTTTTTTGTTTTTTTTTACGGCGTTTTTCCACAAATTTTGCGGACTGCTTTTAGGAAACGTTTCTTTTTTTAATTTCTTTGCCTAACAATCAAAAAACTTATTGGTTTAAAACGTGTTTTAAAGGAACTTTTTATCCTTTAAATTCCAATTATGCAACAAATGATTTTAAAAAAATATCGCCAGACGGCTATTTTTACGATTTATGCTTTTGTTTTATTGATTCTTGTGGGCGGCATTGTGCGCAGTACGGGCAGTGGGATGGGTTGCCCCGATTGGCCCAAATGTTTTGGCACTTGGATTCCGCCAACCGATGTATCGCAATTGCCCGCCGATTATAAAACGATTTATTTACAAAAAAGGTTAGATAAAAATGCGCGAATTGCACATCGTTTAGAAAAAATGGGGTGGAATGAAACGGCGCGTAAAATATTGACAGACAAATCAATACAAGTAGAAGAATCCTTTAATTCAGTTAAAACTTGGATTGAATATTTAAATCGTTTACTCGGCGTTTTGATTGGTTTATTCATTTTTGCGACCTTGCTCCGTTCCTTACCGTTTCGCAAAACGCGTCCTGTGGTATTTTGGTTAAGTTTAATGAGTTTTATCGGCGTTGGTATTGAAGGATGGTTAGGCTCCATCGTCGTTTCGACCAATTTGATGCCGGGCATCATTACAGCACATCTTGGATTGGCAATGCTCATTCTTTTAATGTTGTTGACCGCCGTTTTGATAGCAGATGAGGCAGACCCAAACGTCAATCGACACCTCACGTTGCGCCCAATGCCTTTTATTGGCGGCGGAATCGGCGTAAGTATTTTAATTTTTATTCAAATGATGCTTGGAACGCAAGTTCGGGAACAAGTTGATAGGGTTGCGGTGCAACTCCATACGGATGACCGCAGTAGTTGGATAGCGCATTTGGGAACTGTTTATGATATACATCGATTTAGCTACTATTTGTTAGCGGCGGCGGTGCTGTATTGGGTTTGGAATTTGCGGCAACGCGCTTATTTTGAAAATAATTCTTTAAAAAATATATGTTTTTTAATATTAATTTCGTTATTTTGCGAGATTCTATTAGGGATTGGCATGGCAAGATGGGCGATTCCACCCGCTTTTCAACCTTTACATTTACTGTTTGCAACCCTACTTTTAGCAGGCACTTACACCGCCACAGGCATTTTATATTGGCGCAAAATAACGACTTAAATTAAGACAGATACTAAACTATTAAATACTTATCATAATGATTAACAAAACATTGTACTTAATTTCCTGCGTAACTGTGGGTGTATTCATGAGCAGTTGTTCCACCTACGGACCCGCTTTTCAAGGGCATCAACTGACGTATATGGAAACGCCTGACCCAGATATTGAACCCACGAATAAGGCTTTCAAAGCCTACGCAAGTGGGAGCTTTGGAACAGGCGCGACCTATCAACCCCAAGAAAAAAATGTAGGCGGCTCTATATCGGCGCACCTTGCATGGAGCAGTTTGTATCAAGAAGAAGCGATTGGCGTATATTTTTTCGCAGGAGAATATAGGGCAAATGTTAAAAATATAGAAAAATCATTAATGTATAGAGGTATGGGTATCAAAACATACCGTACTTGGCTCGTCCCAATCAATGATGTTTTTACATGGCAAATGTTTGGTGGCAGTTTTGCTTTACAAGGGGAAGGCGGGAATTATACGCAATTTCGAGATACAGTGGATGCAGTGCGGAATAGATTTTTTTTCAATTCCACTCGAAATGCAGAATCGCCTCTTTCATTAGTCGCAGGCATCACCACAGGATTGAAAATGCGCTTGAAAAACGAACAGTTTATAAATGCTCGATATATGTTTGGTGGTGCTTCTTCAAGCCTTTTTCTCATTCCAGAGGCTTTTTTTCATCAATTTACCATCAATTATCAATGTAAAAAAACATCCATCTACCTGTCTTTGGTTCGAGGTGATGTTGGGCGGAATGGATTGAATACGCCTTTTCAATTAGGAGTTTCCTTGCCGCTTCATTTTGATTAAAATGATAAGGCGCAAAATGGTAAAAAACGCAAAGAAAACAAAAGACTTTTGTTTCTTTGCGTTTTTTGTAACGGTTTTACTGAAAACTATTAACCTAAAATGTTTACAATTCTCCTTCCGACTTGGAATAATTTGCCGTTGTTAAAACTTTGTGTGGAAAGCATCCGTCAACATTCGGCTTATCCGCATCAAATCGTGCTGCATATCAACGATGGCAAAGACGGGACTTTGGATTGGGCAAAACAACAAAATTTGGATTTTACCCAAAGTTCGGAAAATATTGGCATTTGTCGGGCTATCAATCTTGCCGCAGGCAAAGCAAAATATGATTATATTTTGTATTTGAATGATGATATGTACGTGTTGCCCGATTGGGATACGGTGTTGATGACGGAAATTCAACAATTGACGGAAGCCAAATGGATGCTTTCCGCAACGATGATTGAACCTGCGGGCATCAACGCTTGTAATATCTTAGCAGATTTCGGCAGAACGCCCGAAACCTTTGAACGCGAAAGATTATTGCGCGAATATCGGAGTTTCGCCAAAGAAAATTGGTTTGGAGCCTCCTGGCCGCCCTTGATAATGCCGCGAGCTTTGTGGATGGAAGTCGGCGGATTCAGTGTAGAATTTAGTCCCGGCATGTATTCAGACCCCGATTTATCCATGAAATTGTGGTCTGTTGGTTGTCGGATTTTTAAAGGATTGGGGGCAAGTCGCGTGTATCATTTTCAAGGACGTTCCACAGGGCGTGTCGTAAAAAATGATGGTCGAACCCAGTTTATGAAAAAATGGGGCTTTTCGGCATCCACTTTTTACAAATATTATTTGAAAATGGGTCAAGTTATGACTCAAAATCAACCGTTGGAAACGCCCAAACGCACTTTTTTTTGGGAACGCTTGAAGGCAAAATTTCATACTTTCGTAAAATAACCTTATCTTTGCAAAACCAATCGGTAAAAATTGGAACGCGGAGGACACCGATTGGACGGATAAGCGCGGATTTTTTGAACTGTTTTTAAAAATCAAAAAATCCGCGCTCATCCGCCCAATCTGCATCATCCGCGTTCCAATTTGCTATAAATTATTTGAAATCAATTAATTATGAATAACAAGTTTGTCTGTATTCATGGGCATTTTTACCAACCGCCCCGTGAAAACCCTTGGCTTGAGACCATTGAAATTCAAGAATCGGCTGCACCATTCCACGATTGGAATGAACGAATTAATTTTGAATGTTACGCGTGTAATGCGACAGCGCGCATCTTGGACAGCGAAGACAAAATTATTAACATTATTAATAATTACGCTAAAATCAGTTTCAATTTCGGACCAACCTTGCTCTCTTGGATGGAAACGGCAGACCCGACCACTTATCAACTCATTCAAGAAGCGGATTTATTGAGTCGCAAAACCTTTGGCGGACATGGTTCTGCGGTGGCGCAAGCGCATAGTCATTTGATATTGCCTTTGTGCAATCGTCGGGATAAACTAACGCAAGTAATTTGGGGCATCAAGGATTTTGAATATCGTTTCAAGCGTTTTCCCGAAGGGATGTGGTGTGCGGAAACGGCGGTCAACACCGAAACATTGGAAGTTTTGGCAGATTGTGGCATCAAATATACAATTTTAGCCCCGAGACAGGCTAAAAATTTCCGAAAAATCGGCGAAAATTATTGGACGCAGACTTATAATGATAATATTGAAACCCGCCGCCCGTATTGGTGTAGGTTGCCAAGTGGGAAAAGTATTGCTCTTTTTTTCTATAATGGCGGCGTTTCACAAGCGGTTGCGTTTGAGGGATTGCTCAAAGATGGGACGGGTTTCGGACAACGATTGACAGGCATGTTCTCGAATAATGAATCGCCTGAGTTGATTCACGTCGCAACGGATGGCGAAAGTTATGGACATCATCATCGATTTGGCGATATGGCATTGGCTTCTTGTGTGAATTATATAGAAGAAAAATCGTTTGCACAACTCATTAATTATGGGCAGTTTTTGGAGAAATTCCCACCTGAATATGAGGTAGAAATCCATGAAAATTCGTCTTGGAGTTGTGTTCATGGGATTGAACGCTGGCGCAGCGATTGCGGTTGCAATACAGGAGGCTCGAATGCAGGACATCAAAAATGGCGGGGTCCTTTGCGGAATGCGTTGAATTGGTTGCGCGACCAACTTGCACCGATTTTTGAAGGGCAAGCGCGGATGTATGTCCGTGACCCTTGGGCGGCGCGAGATGGTTATATTGATATTTTATTGGATAGAAAAGCGGAGATTACAGACCAATTTTTGGAAAAATACGCGGCGCGTCCCTTGACGGAAGCGGAAAATACCCATTTATTTCGATTGATGGAGATGCAGCGCAACGCTTTATTGATGTACACGAGTTGCGGATGGTTTTTTGATGAAGTTTCTGGATTGGAAAATACGCAGATTTTGAAATACGCGTGTCGGGCGATTCACTATGCGCGGCAAGTTGCCAATGTGGATTTTGAACCCGAATTTATGATTCGCTTGGCGCAAGCACCGAGTAATATGCCCGAAATTGGGGATGGTGGCAATGCGTATGAGATGTATGTGCGCCCTGCGCATGTGGATTTGATGCGGGTTGGAATGCACTATGCCGTCAGTTCGATGTTTGAACGCTATCCGCGCCGCTTGGAATTGTTCAATTATGTGGCACAAAGTGACTTTTTTGAACGCGTTGAAATGGGTGGACAATGGTTGGTTTTGGGTCGGACGATGGTTCGGTCGAAGATTACGCAATCGGAAAAGCATTTTAGTTTTGCGGTTTTGTACTTGGGCGAGTTGAATTTGATAGGCAATATTTCGTTGAATATGGATAAAACGACTTTTGATGAAATGTATCAAAAAACCGTTAAAGCGTTCAAAACCATTAACTTAGCAGATGTAATTGGCGCGTTTCAGACGTATTTTGGTCCTGAAAAGTTTACAATTTGGCAATTATTCAAAGAGGAAAAACAAAAAATTATTGACATCATCACCGCTAAAAACCTTAAAAATGTGGAAAGTTCATTCCGCAAAATTTATGAAGACAATTATCGCTTGATGAATGGTTTATTGGTTTCCAATGTGAATATTCCTGAAGCGTATAAAAATGCAGTGAGTTACATTTTGAATTTGGATTTGAAAGCCTTTTTTGAAAAAGAATCCTTGGATATCAGCGAGTTACAAAATATTTTAGGGGAAATTAAGAAATGGAACATTGGTTTTACGGATGAAAATGCCTTTAAATTGGCTGCGGCGGAACGCATTTTCCAAGAAGTGAGGCGGATTCAAAAAATTGGCATTCCACTGAATCGGTTACAATCATTGATAGAAGTTTTGACGATTTTAAATGATTTGAAAATTAAAGCAGATATATGGAAAAGTCAGAATGTATATTTCTCGCTGTTAAAGCGTTATGAGCATAAAGAAAGGCAATATCCAAATCCAGAATGGCGGCGCGCCTTTTTGAAATTGGGCGATTTGCTGAAAGTGAAGACGGAAGTAGATGTGTATGCGTAAACGCATTCTGTCTGTAGTTACAAATGCCACAAGTTCGTACCGTTTGGAGGGTTTTACAAATAACCCTCCAAACGGTGTCTGTGCTAATTTTAATCTCTTGATAATTTGGACAGCAACCGCAATATCTCTAAGTACAACCAAACTAAGGTGACTAATAAGCCCATTGCCGAATGCCATTCCATATATTTGGGCGCACCGTGACGCGCTCCCATTTCAAAACTGTCGAAATCCAACAATAAATTCAAAGATGCAACCGCAATAATGACCAAACTAATCCCAATGCCAAGGGGACCTGCAGAATGCAATAAAGGCATTTGAATATGGAATAAACTTAATACCCAACTCACTAAATACATCAATGCTATCGCACCCGTTGCCATGTATAAACCTGAGCGCAATTTTTCTGTTACGCGGATATAACCGCCTTTATATAAAAATAACATTAAAAATAATAAACCAATCGTAAGCGTAAATGCTTGAAATACAATACCATTAAACATATTCCCATAGGCTAATGAAACCGTTCCCAAGAATAAACCTTCAAAAGCGGCATATAAAGGTGCCGTAGTTGGAGACCAATGCGGCTTAAAACTCGAAGCTATCACGCAGATAAAACCGCCAATCAGACCGCCCCAAAGGAACAGCATATTCGGCATCATCCAACTGATAGCGGCTGTTGCTAACATAATGCCGCCCAATATCAAACTTTTATTGACCGCACCATCGACAGTCATCACAGAACGCCCGTAACCAGCTTCTTGCGCAGCGCGTTGATAGGTTTCCTCGCCCAAAATTGGATTGTTTGACTCAAAAAAATTTGCCATGACTTGATTTTTAAAAAAAATGATAGATTTTTTGTTAAAATAAAGGCGAAAAGTACGCTTTTTTGAATTGATAACCAACTTTTAAACTTATTTTTTACACAAGTTTTAAAAAATTAATGAATCTAAGTTTAAAACACCTTTTTAGGGAAAAAGATTTATAATACTGCACCTTAGATTGTTTTTGGATACAATTATATCCAAAAACAATCTAAGGTGCAGTATAACGCCCTTAGTCTTTCATCCCTTGTTCGTTTCTAACTTGCCGTTTACCGCGTTTAGAAGTCACGTAACGCCCATCGCCCAAGCGCGTAATCTCATCATATTGCAACGGAATCAACCATTTGCGTTGCTGCGGGTCGAAAATCCCATGTTTGCCTTGCTTGATGCAATGCAAATAAATATCTTTCCGATACGCTTTTTCAGGTGATTGATGTGCCAATGTTGGATAATAATTATTTTTAGTAAAATACGTAATATTTTGAAAATCAAATGGTAATAACAAATTGCCCGTCATTACATCCAATAAACCATATCGTTTAGCAAGGCTTGAATCCATTTGAAATAACAATTGATATTGGGTCGGCAAACCTTGTTGCTGCAAACGCGGCTCTACCCGACATTGCGCCACCGTATCCAATAACCAACCTTTATCAGCATGATACAAGCCTAAAACCGTTTCTTTTTGAAAAGAATAGGCTTGAAAACAGCGTTCACAACCCGATTCAACCTGCAAAATGGCAAAAATGGGTGGCAATAACACCTTATTTTGAGCATTAACCAACCCAAAACGCAGCCTTTCTTCGGTATGAAGCGCGTCCGCAGGGTAAGTAATCGTGTCAGTCGTGATAAACAAATCTTTAAATTGTGTGAACGCAACTGCTTTATATTGAGGGGATACGATGATTTTACCCATTCTATCCACAATGCCCCAATAGTCCTTGATTTTAACTTCATATAAATCATTATAACACTGTCTAATTTCCTCATACACAGGTGGTAAGATGATTTCGCCGCGCCAATCAATCACCCCATACAAACTGCCTTTCCGAAAACACAATTGCGCATTTCTATCGGGTTTCATCGCGGCATACGGAAAAATCGGTAATGCCGTCTCTTTCTGCACAGGCAACAAATCAAAAGAAGGGCGATGATTGATGTCAAAAGATTCTAAAAAATCCCATTCAATTGGAATGATAATATTGCCATATTCATTTAAAACACCATATTTACCATGTTCATTTACAATAAAATAGGCTTTATTAAAACGAGTTGCAAAATCATATTTGGGCAACACAACCCAATCACCTGCACCATTTTGAAATCCATATAAATTCGTAGATTCACTTCTAAACAATTTCCATTTAGCGGTATCGACTTGCCAATTAAAATCAATTTTGCCGCCTTCTTTTAACACCAATTGTTGCAATTCAAATTGATGTGGATACAAATCCGCATCCCATCGAAAAATTTCATGATGCACTAATTCTCCATTTCGATAACCCAAGCGTTCTTGGATTTTGGCAAAAGTATCTGTTTTGAAATGCAATTTTTCATTGCCTTTAATTTCAAAATAATTAAAAATTTTATGATTAAACTGTTGATACTGAATGGTTTGATATAATTTTCCATTGGGCAAATAGGTCTTTTGCGTCACAAGCGTATCGCCTTCCCAAATCACAGATTCATGTTGTTTTCCATCAGGGTAAAAAGTATAAGCGGTTGCCGCTTCTTGGAGCAAATCAAAAGATTCCGTTTCATTTTTATTGCTTGCAATCCACAACCAATCGGGTAAATTGCGATTTTTGCCATAACTTTTTTTAGCAAATGCACGATTGGAATGAAAAAAATGAGCCGAATCTTGCCAAAAAGTCGCTTGATGAAGCCCGTTTTCATGCCATTGTTCGGTACAAAAGGTATCATTTGCTCGGATGTGATACCGAAATTTGAGTGCGCCGTTAACGTGATTTTCAGAGCGAATGTTTTGAGCAACACTATTTTGCATATAGCAAAAAGTGCATATACTAATGAAAATGGGATGAAGTTGCATGTCTAATAATTTGTTAAATCGAAAAAAGTTTTAGGATTGTTCTGCTCCTACCATAGCAATATTTTCGCCAATTCTTGCAAATCAAAATTTTGCGCCCGAAAAAAGCCCTTCCAGAGCGTGATATACTTTACGTCAGGTGATTTTGAGATACAATGGGAACGCGGATGACGCGGATTGGGCGAATGTTCACGGATTTTTTTTAAATTCATCCTCTAAACCCAAGCAAAGTCTCCAAAAATCCGTGAACATTCGCCCAATCCGCGTCATCCGCGTTCTCATTGTATTCAAAACTACCCGACGCAACTCATTTTTAAATAATTTAGTTCAACACAAGTAGTTAAATTTAAATAATCGACAACAACGTTTGGAGGGTTTGAAACCCTCCAAACGCTCTATTATATTCAAAAGCAACTACATATAATATAAATATATTTTTAATTTGTAAATTATTTTAAAGTATTAAGTTACAAATTAAATGAATCATTAATTCTTTATCATTCGGGTCACTT
The DNA here is from genome assembly GCA_013298955.1 of Chitinophagales bacterium. Lineage (GTDB taxonomy): Bacteria > Bacteroidota > Bacteroidia > Chitinophagales > Saprospiraceae > JAAFJT01. The sequence goes on along the minus strand of JAAFJT010000029.1, from coordinate 11,418 downwards.
TGAGCCACTAAAAGAGCTAATGCAACTAAACCATTATCATTAATTTTGATTTCGCCATTCGGTTTATAACGATGTTTGTTTTTTTCCAAAAACCAAACAAATAAAAAGGCTCCAATTCGTTTATTGCCATCACTAAATGGATGATTTTTTATCACAAAATACAATAAATGCGCCGCTTGTGCCTCAATTGTGGGATACAAATACACACCTCCAAACGGTTGACCCAAAAAGCAAACGTACCGCAAGTTTGAAACTTGCGGCACGTTATGCGGTCTATTTTTTGAATTTTCTACTCAAAAATCAACGCGCTTTCGCCAAAATGAACATGGAAATTAATTTTTTCTCTCGTTCATCCTCGACTTTTGCGGTTTGTAATTCGCGCTCCAAGTACTTAAATTTCCATTCATAACTGGTGTATTTCGTTGGAACGACCAAATTATGGCAATTGCCGCACTTCACGACGTATAGTTTATAACCTTCTTCCAACTCTTTTTTGGAAGCAGAATAACCATAACCCCGATTTTGTAATCGCTCGGTATCCGCGTTCGTGATTTGGAAGGCTTGATTTACACTACAAGCAGTCCAAAAATACGCGCAAAAACAAGTCGCGCCCATTCCATAAATCCATTTCAATTTCTCATTGTTTGTTGTCATAGTTTAATATTTATTTAAAAATCAATTATTTACACATTTTTAAAATCAAAACATAAACCCAAGCATGGTACGTAACTCAAAGTTTTGATGCTCATCCAAAACTTTTTCATCAGGTGCAATCCATGATTTATGGAAATTATGAATTTGTGGCAATGCCGATAGGTTAAAAAACCATTTATCACCGCGCAAGTGTAATGCGGGTCCCGCAAAAAAAGCGGCATGTTCAAACCCCGCAAAATCGGTTTTCTCGCTATGCAGGCGCGTCTCGAAACCAAACGCCAAATTACCACTCGGTATAAAGTGCATATACGCCAAATCCAACTCCACAGGTGGCTCTGAAAACGTGCTTACAGGCGGCGGAGTCGAAGACGGACGGTCTGAAGTATTGTTGACAAAATAGGATTTGCGAATCGCCGCCCAAACATTGAATGAAATATATTCATTTCCAAACCGTTTATCCATAATTAACTTCGGTGAGATGATGTGAAAATCGCTGCCCAAAGTGGCTTCCGCCTCAATCGCTAAACCAATCGGGTTTGCAACAGGGTCTAATAATTTGATTTTTCCATTCACGGTAAAGGAAACCGTAGTTTTATTGGTCATAAAAGGGTCGAACATCCGCGTTTTTTTGTCAATTGGGCTGATTTCATTGCCAATAAACGATTCCGCATCATAATTGAGGTAGTAACCCAACAAAAAGTTGTTTCCAAAACCCATTTTGAAACCTGTGCGCATATAATTGCCATTGAAATAAGCGTAACCGCCACTTTTATTGGCGTACCAGATTTCAATTTCGCGGGTTCCTTTGGGCAACACATTCGATTGCGCCGTATAAGGCAAAAAACGGTCTTGTGCGTGAAGAGTTAAAGTGAACACCGTCAAAATGCTCAAAATGGATAATTTCATAGGATTTTTCATCAATTCAAAGTTTATAGAACGTTAAACTTTATAAAAGTCAATTTGTATGCCATTAAATGATTGGGTGTTCTGACAAATTAATTTCATATTTTTTGTTTTTATGCGTAAAACGACTATCTTTGATGAATAAAATAAAAAATAAAAGCATGTATAAAATAAGTGAAATCTTCGCGTTTAATCAAGAAAGTACGCCTTTCATTCCAACCAACCTTGAAAAGGTAATGGTCTTCATTGATGCGGAGTATGTGATTCAAAGTATGCGCATTTTGCGGCATAAACCTCAAAATGTCCATATCGGTATCAATGATATTTTTTGGGAAAAAATTATTGAACGGCTTGTCGGTGCGCGCATCAATCAAGGAGTCATTTATTACTCTTCCGAATTGGATAGACATGAAAATCCAGAAACTTATTTAAAACAAAAAAATTATTTACAAAAAATAAAAAATGTATTGCCTGACATCACGTTTCGATTGGGCAAAATGCAAAAAGTCAAAATTAAATCGGACGCAACTTGGGATAAAACCAATCAAAGCACTCAACAATTCATTTACACTTGGGTTCAAAAAGGCATTGATGTCAAAATGTCAATTGATTTAATTCTACGCGCCATCAAAAATGAATATGAAACAGCTATTTTAATTGCGGGCGATAGCGATTTTGAAGAAGTGATTCGGGAAGTTAAGGCATTGGACAAAAAGGTTGAATTAGTAACTTTCGACCGATACGATTGCGGCGTGGTGAGCAGTTTTACAAGAACGGCGGATTTGCATACCAAAATTTCTTATGAAAGTGGTCGAAAGGAACTTTGGCGGGAAGCATATCGATTGCCAAAATAATGTTTTAAAAAAATTAACTAAAAATTAATAAATAAAAAAATGACTTTTATAGGGAAATAATGTCTGAATAGTGTTAGAATTGCAACAGTTTTCACCTCGTGAAAATCAATTTTAGCAATTTAATTTTTTACATTATTAAAATCATTTATTGAAACAATGGGAAAAGTTCTTGTTAGCCTTTTGATGTGTTGCTTTTTAGCATTAGACGTATTTGGTCAAGCTGCACCTGCGGCTGCCGCGCCTGCGCCTGCACAAACAGAGCCTGCGAAAAAAACAGTTGCAAGAGGACGCAAAAAAGCTGCTCCTGCTGAGGCAAGTGCGACTCCCGCGCCTGTCGTAGCACCTGCACCTGCGGCGACTCCTGCGCCTGCGGCAACACCTGCTCCGGCAGTAGCCCATAAAGATAAAAAAGCGCACAAAGCGCATACATCAGGCACTGCAACGGCGGGTAATGACAAGTTGATTGGTAAAGATGCAAAAGGTCATGATATTTATCAAGGACCGAAAGGCGGACAATATTACCTAAGCAATGGCAACAAACAGTATTTGGCAAAAGATGAAAAATTGAAACTCTAATCTTTTTGTAAAAGATTGATTTTCAAAAAGTTGCGTCCATTTTAATTAATCGACGCAACTTTTTTTTGAATCACCGATTGAGCATTAACGTATCGACTCCACTTCCGTAATCGTCCTCTACCCTACCCTTTTTCCGTTTAGCAAACTTCGCAATCAGTTTCGGACGCGGCGTAACTTGTTTTGCCGCCGCAACAGCAGCTACCATTTCAACCGACTCCGCAACCACAGGCGGGGCAACCGCATTTACAGGTACAACAGGCACAGGTGTTTCCATAATCGCAGGAGGCAAAATCACTTGTGTCACCGCCCCAATTGTTGAATCCGAAGGTTGTGTACTCGTACCTTGCACCCGTTCTTCTGTTTTTGAAGCCATTGTTGAAACATTAAATACTTTTGCTTCAAACAATTGATTCATAAATTGAATGCAACCTTTTTTATTCGCATGTTGATAATCGCCAAATGCATCGGTTGTATTCAAAGCCATTGAATAATCGGTCACCGTCAACCCTGTTTTTGCCTCGACTAACATTTTCAAAGGAGTCAAAAAACTATCTCGAATCGTCTCCGCAAATCTTGGAAAATACGGGCTAATCACCAATTTCACATCCGTTCCTTGACTTTTCGCAAAATCAACCATTTGTTTCAAATGTTCCACCATTTCGGGCATCACCCGCACTTTATAGGATTTTAAACTCGTATCTGATGCCATTTTTTCAGAAATAACTCGGTCTAACAACCAATCTTCATCCGTTTTTTTGCGATAATTGAAAGCGCGTTGAAAAACTTCACTATTATGACGGTACAAATGACTCACTAAACCACCATAATACACCGTTTCATCATAACTTTTAATCAACGCTTTCAAGCTATCCGAATAGGGCGTGTACAAATTGAACGCGGATACAAATAAATCATCTTTTCGGTCGCACATCGTCACATCAATAATCATGGTTTTAGGTGCGCCATTTTTTTCAAATTGGTCACGCACTAATACCTTTGCCAAATCCGTAGGCATACCATTGTAACTAATATTTAAAGTGTTTAATCCAGTTAATTTTTCTATTTCAGGCTGATAGAAACCCAAACCCCGTGAGTTGCCTACCAACAAAATATCGGCTTTTGCATCGCCCCGATACAAGCGAGAGTATCTAAATTGACTATTTTGGGTCATTTTTTTGAAAAAATGTCCCAAAAGTCGGTCTCCAACAAAACTAAGCGTCAAAAATGCGACAATCCATAAAATTTGTTTCATATATTAAGTTGGAATTTATAAGTTTTAAAATTGAAAATAAATAAACGCTTTCGACCCAAAAGTGCCAAAAAAAGCTATCAACCAAAGCAATACGCTGTATGAAACGACTCTAAACGGCATATTATACAAAGCTAATTTTTGTAAATTTTGCCAATTATTGTTTAAAATTTCAGATATTAACAAGATTGCAATCAAAATAAAGGCTTTTACGACCATGAATTTATTAATCACAGTGTCCCACCCAAAACCATCCAGACTTACAATCCGTTCAATGACTTTGAGTGCCGTAGATAGGTTTTCGGCGCGAAAAAAAATCCATGCAAAGCATGTCAACGTATAAACAATGAATATGTCTAAACCTGTTTGCATCCATTTCGGCATCCGTATTGCGTCTTCCACTGCGCCGAATGATTTACCAACTAACCTTTGTACGACTAAATAAAAACCATGCAAAAAGCCCCAAATGATGAAAGTATAATTCGCACCATGCCATAATCCACCTAAAACCATGGTTAAAACCAAATTTCGATAGGTCATAAAGACCCCATTTCGATTTCCACCCAATGAAATATATAAATAATCTCTTAACCAAGAGGATAACGAAATATGCCAGCGCGTCCAAAATTCAGAAAAATTCTTAGAAAAATAAGGCGTTCTAAAATTCCAAGGAAAGTCAAATCCTAACATATAAGCTAATCCGCAGGCAATATTTGAATATCCTGAAAAATCACAGTAAATTTGGAATGAGTAAAAGATAACGCCCAAAAGCATATGCGATGATGAAAATCCGTCTGGCGCGTTGAAACATTGATCCACAAATGGAGCTAATGAATCTGCAATCGCTACCTTTTTGAAAAATCCCCACAAAATCTGCCCGAAACCTTCGATGATTCGATTCCACTCAAATTTTTTCTCCTCTCTAAACTGGGGCAAAAAATCTTTTGCCCGCACAATCGGACCCGCCACTAATTGTGGAAACAAAGCCACAAAAGTCGCAAAACGGAAAAAATCGCGCTCCGCTTTAATTTCTTTTTTATACACGTCAATCGTGTAACTCATGGATTGAAACGTATAAAACGAAATCCCAATCGGCAAAATAATGTGCAACGTATGCCAATTCGGGGTAACACCACCCACTTTCAGCAAACTCACAAAGGAATCTATGAAAAAATTAAAATATTTGAAAAAGCCCAAAAAGCCTAAATTCATACATACACTCAACGTCACCAATCGTTTTCGCTTGACCACATCCATCGTGTCTTCAATGAGAATCGCCAAACTGTAATCCAATATCGTTGTGAACATAACAATGCCCAGAAATCGCCAATCCCAAGAACCATAAAAAATGTAACTGGCTATCAAACAAAGCCACATTCGGTCTCTCCCTTTCAAAATGAAATATAGCGGCAGAAAACAAGCAATAAATTTTAAAAACAAAATACTGTTAAAAACCATAATGTTAGTTTTTAAATCGGGTGATAGTTTTGAATAAAGAATTTTATTCTGAAATATATTTTCTCAAAGTGTCTTTGCAGATTTGATAACCTGCTGCATTCAAATGAATGCCATCTTTGGATAACCGCGTTTGCAATGCATTCGTTGAATCCTTCATGGGGGTGTGCAAATCAATATAGGTCAATTGATGCGTTTGCGCCAATTTTTGGATGCCTTGATTTAAAATCATAATATCTTCATTCCGCATCCCTGCCCGCCTAAAATCATGGTGGATAGGTAGAATACTTTCCAAATATAATTTTGTTTTAGGGCATGTTTTTAAAATACTTAACACAATGACTTCATAATTCATTAGAATATAAGCCGTCGGATACGTCATTAAATCATTCACGCCTATCAACAAAAATATCTTTTCAGGTTCGACATCCGCTACTTCAGGCAATCGTTCTAAAATATCATCCGTACCATCTCCAATAATACCGCGATTGATGATATTGGGATTATCCAATAATTCAGCCCATTCGCAAAGGGCTGTAATGCTATTGCCCAACATCACAATCCGCTGTTTATGAGCAGGTAACATTTTAAATAAATCGGCTCTTTGTTCTTGTAAAACCGCTATGCCTTGTCCTCGATGTTTTATCAAATAATATAAATATCGGGGGCTTCCGATTTTACAGATTGCTACAATAACGCCCCCGATAAAGAGAATATTAAATGCTAACGACAAGAACAACAATCTCTTTCTCATTTGGCTTTCAAAATTTCATCAATAGAAACTTGTACAGTATGTTCAGAATGTTTGAAATTCTGATGTGGATTGCGCATTTTGAATAAAGCTGTAAATTGTCGTGCCGCAAATTGGGGTAATGCCCCGATTGCCATCCAAATTTGTTTGGGGACGCGACTCAAATACAGGGATAAAAAGATGTTCAATCCAAAAACACCGATTGCCAAAAACATTGCCAAACCCATTTTCCAACTCACTAAGGCAGATACACCCATCCATAACAAAGAAATCCCTAACAAAATGAACATCGGCGGGATAATCGTCATCAAACCGAACAATAATTGATTCCAATTCAATAAGAAAAAACCTCTGAACAGCAAGCCAAGCGTATTTGGCAAGTTTTGAAAATACGAATAGAGCCATCTACCGCGTTGCGTTTCAACCGCATCGCCTGTTGTCACTTTTTCGTCATAAATCAACGCATTTTTCGCATAAACAATTTTCTCTTTTTGATAGACCAAGTAATTTTGCAAAATCTTATCTTCTTGCAACATTTTTTTGCCTAAATGTTTACCCGTTTCAATCTCTGGAGAAGTCAAATATCCCCTGTACAATGCCGTTTCGACTGCCATGCCAGAACCAGATATAACAGAGGATGACCCCAACAAATACGGAACATATCTTTCTATATAATTTTTATAAAACTCTCCTAATGAATCCATTGCAGCAAAAGTCGTGTCCAAATTTTTCGCCGTGCGCTGTCCTTGAATCGACGTGTAACCACTGTTGGCATATTCATTGACTGTTTTTAAAAATTCAGGATGTGCTAAATTATCCGCATCATAAATCACCGTAAAATCATGCGGACGGCGGTAATGATCCATGCCATGAATGATGGATTTTACTTTCAAATTCAACGGTTCTTCAGGTCGCAAAACCATTAAACGGTCATCGTAAATATCCCAGTTTTCAATGTCACAATTATCCGCAATCAAGTATATTAAATGATTTTTATGCGTCTGTTTCAACAGGGATTGAACCAATGGTTTTGCGATTTCTGCATTGCGATACGCGGTGATAATATTTCCAAAATCATACTCCTGCAAGGGACGGCGTACCTTCAATCGCTCACGGCAAAATAAAGATAAGAACACCATCAAAAAAGGAAAAACCAAAAATAAAATCAACGTAAACGTTATTGCATAAAATAAAAACATCATAAAATATTGATTTTCAATGATTTGTAAATACAGTTTTTAAATTAAGTTCGCACGACTGAGGGTACTAATACAGCATCTTGTGGATGCGTACTGGAAAACGCATCTGCAATATTCCACCAAACAGCTTGAATAAATACTTTCGCATGTTTCCACTCGCCCCTCAGCGCGTAGCGAATTAGGTTCTTAGGAATCGTGAAAAAGATTAAAAAGAGCGAAAACAGCAGTAATTGAATACTGCCTGTATTCCGTCTCATAAAATAAATCCGATTTCGATTGAGGTAGTATGTTTTCAATGGACTCGCGGCTCCAACTGTAACCGATTCTTTATGATAGACACGGGCATTGGGTTCGACCCAACACTCATATCCTGCTTTTTTAATGCGGGCGCACCAATCCAATTCTTCATAATATAAGAAAAAATCGTTTGCCATCCAACCCACATCGCCTGCTACTAATTTAGGAACCATCATTGCCGCGCCATGTGCATAAGCACTGGGTTTCGCAATTTTATATTGTCCTTTATCCAATTCCTTTTCGCCAATGGTTTTATTTCGCGCCGTAACAGAATTAACTTCTGTCGTACCTGCGTATTGAATCAAATCAGGTTCAACACCTCTTTGCGCATTGTAATAACATAACAATGGACTTGCAATCCCCAGTTTGGGACGATTGCCGAATAAAGTCAACAATTTTTCCAAACATCCATCCGTTAATTCAGCATCATTGTTGATGAAAAAAAGAAAATCACCTTTCGCCAACCGCACTGCCAAATTATTACCACCCGCAAAACCCAAATTTTCTTCGCTAACAATCACTTTGACTTCTGGATAAAATTGCATCAAATGCTGTTGTGGATTTTCCCGCGATGCGTTATCCACCACAAACGTTTCAACATTTTTGTAACTATTGCGCCGAATAGAATCCAATAATTCACAAGTCAACCCCAATTGATTGTAATTTACGGTAATGATACTGACCAAAGGTTGAGTGTCCACTGTTGTTAAATGATTTTATAAGTTAATATAATAAGTCGAAAGCAACATTTAAAAAAGTTTACAGGTTCGTAGTTCCTTGTCCAAGCGGACAAAAATGAACATAGTCATAGACTACAATACTACGAACCCTGTGCAAACTTCAATCAAACATTCTCTTTCTGGAACAAAGCCGGAATCGTTCTCAATATCAGTTTGATGTCATACCAAACTGAATAATTTTTTGCATACGTTAAATCCAATCCGATGCGTTCTTCAACGCTCATTTCGCCGCCTTTACCGCGTTTCGTCACCTGCCACAAGCCTGTCATGCCCGCAGGAGCGAGGAAACGCAATGCCCACTCGTCGCTTGTCAATTGTTCTGCTTCATAAAGCGGCAACGGTCGATTTCCAACCAAAGACATATCGCCTTTCATCACATTGAACAATTGTGGCAACTCGTCGATACTCGAATTGCGAATAAACTTGCCAATTTTGGTAACACGCGGGTCATTAGCGATTTTGACAAAAGTAGGTCCTGTACCATTATTTGCATACTGATTTAAATGTTGCAAATCTTTCAAACGCTTATCCGCATCGGGATACATAGACCGAAATTTCCAAAAATCAAACACTTGATAGCCCACTCCTGCCCTTTTCGAGCGATAAAAAATGGGTCCGCGAGACTCTAATCGGATTAAAATCGCAACAATCAAAAATAACGGACTCAACAGTAACAAAATAATCGTCGCACCAATCACATCAAACAGCCGTTTGGAAAGCGGCATTTTAAATACTTCTTTCGGTTCTGTATCAGTGCGCAATGCTTCTTCTTGTATTTCTTTTTTAAAAGCATACAAAAATTCAATTCGATTCAAAATATCCGTCCAATCGAATGGTGCATTATATACATCATCAATACCATGTTTAATCCCTTCTGTATCAAATTTTTGTGCCTCTTCTGTAATGGCAATTAAGGGTACATTTTTCAAAATCGGGTCTCTACGCACCGCTTTTGGTAACGCAAAATCATCTTTGCACAGCAAACTGTAATCCGCAATGACCGCATAAGGACGCTCCACAGATTGTCGAATCGCAAAAATGGCTTCTGTCTGTCTTAAATGTTTAACCCTGAACATGGCTTCTAAGGGCGCATCTGCTCGCATTGCACCAATAATGCGGTCGTGAGTGTCCAGAATAAAAACATCTTTTTGTAGTTTAGATGTGGGTGATATAGCGGTCATAGTTAATACAAATGCTCCTGATAGTAATGTTTTTTAATATTTAGCAATCTAAATTTTACAGCAAATCAAGGGTCGCAGTTATGCAACTGCGACAACATGGACTTGTTTCAATATTTTGCGCACTTTGTCTTTCAACGCTACGGGATTGAAAGGTTTTTGAACATAATTTTGAATGCCAAGCGCGAAGGCTTCAAAGATATCATCTTCGTCTTCATTCGCCGTCAGCATCATCACAGGGATGTCTTTATACAAGCCACTTTTGTTGATTTGGCGCATAAAATCCAATCCATTAAGGCGCGGCATGTTTATATCCAAAATAATCATATTTGGAATATTGCCCGCAGCTAACCATGCCATGCCTTCAATTCCGTCTCTTTTTGTTACGACATGGTAATTTTCACCTCGAAACGTCGTACCCAACAGAAGACGCACCGAATCATGGTCTTCTAAAATTAAAATGTTTGTTTTTTGTTTTGTCATTATCAAACCGGATAATCAGTTAAAAAGATAATGAAACGAATCGTAAAAAATTATTACTTTTTACAAAAGGTTGCATTGAGTCAAAAGGCTTGGTTTAAGGGATGACAATACGAACCCTTGCATAATCTGCTACCAGATAACACATCATTAATTTGTGATATACATAAACAGTTGATATTCAGTCACAACTAATTATAAACACATTAATAGTCAAGCACTTTTTCCAAAAAAATGTAAATGCAGCATCGAAAAGATGCTGTGCAGCAGGTATGATTTAATCAAGTATGTTCCAATAGCGTATGATCCTTCTACAAGCAATGCGGTTCAAAAAGTTATAAGTTTTCGACTGTATGTTACACAATGTTGTTCCCGTTCAAGGGTGTAATGTTTGTTTCTCTTAGCTTTTAATTATGGTGCAAAGATAAAGCCGAATTTCACGTTTTGCAAATTTTTTTACGAAATTCAGTCACATTTTTTATACTTACATAAGATTTTCCTTATTCTGAATCTGTTTTTAAAATAGCATTATTGTTTTATTTTATGCTTTTTTTTACGATATTTTGTTTTAATTCAAATAATTTAAAATTATAAGTATTTGATTAACAATGATTTTAATAAAAATAAAATGATGCAACAAGCAAAATTAAAAAAAATAATCAAAAATATGTTTTATTTATTTTATACCATTTATACCCAATATTTTCAAAATCAATGTCACAAAAATTATTTTTTTGTACGCGCCTAAAATTAGACTATGGAGCGTGAAGTGAATAAAGTGTCCCTTTATTTATTTCGCATTTCTATATTAAATATTTTTGTAACTACTTAGCGATATGCTATTTAAATTCCCTCATTCCTAATTCAGCTAAGTAGTTACATATTTTTTTATTTTATATCGATTTTTTTTGTTTATTTACAACTTCATTTATAAAATTTTAATTATAAAAAAAACATTAATATTCATTGTTTTACATTTTTTTTGTTTGCAAATAGAGACTTTTGCAGCAATCCAGCATTCCATGCAACAAGATAGTACTAAAACGCATTTGTCGTTACAACAACCTGTTCCTGACATGGCT
>JAAFJT010000028.1 GCA_013298955.1 Chitinophagales bacterium | reverse complement strand
AAATCATAAGCATCCTATTTCAAAAATTTTCCAAAGCGGCAATTGCTGGTTTCCTAACTACGATATTACATTATAAGTTTTTTAATTTGTAAAATACAATCGCTGCCCCATTTGCGAAGCATCCCAAATCCCATTTCGGTACGCCAGATGTCCACTTACTATCGTCGCCTCGACCTTACCCTGCATGGTTTCGCCTTCTAATGGAGACCATCCACATTGATACGCAATATTTTTTTTATGAATTACTTGCGTTTTTTGCAAATCCAAAATCGCCAAATCTGCCCAGTACCCTTCCCGAATATACCCCCGTTTTTCGATTTTAAAACATTCCGCAGGAGCATGACACATTTTTTCAACGATTTTCTCCATTGAAATCATCCCTTGGTGGTAAAAGGATAACATCAATAAAAGCCCATGTTGCACCAAAGGCAATCCAGATGGTGCATTCCAATAAGGTTGCGCTTTCTCTGCCCAAGTATGTGGCGCATGGTCGGTTGCAATAATATCTAATTGATTGTTTAGCAATGCTTTAAATAAGGCTGTTTGATGTTCCTTACCTTTGATAGCAGGATTACACTTGATAAGATTCCCTAATTGAGCATAACTATCAGCATTGTAATATAAATGGTGTACACAAACTTCGGCGGTAATCCGTTTTTCAGAAATCGGCGCGGATTTGAATAATTTCAACTCATCTTGGGTTGAAATGTGCAAAATATGCAACCGAGTGTTGTGCTTTTGCGCCAATTCGATTGCCATTTGAGCCGATTTTAAACAAGATGCGGCATTTCTAATGACAGGATGATGCTCCGCCGTTACTTTAAAATCACCATTTGTTTGTTCGCGTTGTTTGAAAATTTGGGTATTTTCCCGAATGGTTGCTTCGTCTTCACAATGCGTTGCAATCAACATTGGGCATTTGGCAAAGAGATTTTCTAATGTTTTTTCATTGTCAACCAACATATTGCCCGTACTGCTGCCCATAAAAACCTTAACCCCACACACTTGACGGGGATTGGTGCGCAAGACTTCGTCCAAATTATCATTGGTCACGCCCATGAAAAACGAATAATTTGCCAAAGCCGTCTTTGCTCCAATTTGGTATTTCGCCTCTAACAACGGTTGCGTCACGGAAGGCGGATTGACATTCGGCATTTCCATAAACGACGTTACGCCGCCCGCCACTGCTGCCCGCGCTTCACTTTGAATCGTCGCTTTATGCGTCAAACCCGGTTCGCGGAAATGCACTTGGTCGTCAATAATGCCCGGAATCACATGTTTTCCAGTGGCATCATATTCAATAGCGGCATTTGTATTGATTTGATTATCAATGCGTTCGATGCGCCCATTGCGAATGAAAAGGTCTTTTTGCTCTATTTTACCTTCGTTAATGAGGTGAGCATTGCGGATTAAGATGGTTTTCATAAAAGGATAACGGTTGATTTTTAAACCAAACCATAAACAAACTGAAAACAAGATTGTTTGTAAAATTTAGTCGGGGGACTTACGTAAAGTCCTCGAAAATAGTGACTAATTGCGCTACCATTTTGGGCGTAACGTCTAAATGAAATACGAATCGCACCGTTTGAACGCCAAAAAGGGAGCCTTTTATGCCTTTTGTAAGTAATTTTTCCAAAAATTGCGCCCCAGTAAACGGTGATTTTACATCAAAAATTACAATATTGGTCTGAATGGGACGTATATTTTCCACCATTGGCAATTTTGCTAACAAACGACCAATTTGTTTGGCATGTTCATTATCTTTTTTTAACAACGGAATATGATTTTCGAGCGCGTACAAACCTGCTGCCGCTAAATAACCTGCTTGCCGCATGCCACCCCCAAAGGCTTTGCGCAATCGCCGCGCTTTTTGGATAAAATCGGCATCGCCAACCAGCACAGAACCCACTGGCGCACCCAAGCCTTTCGATAAACAAACCGAAATACTATCAAATCGTTTCCCAACTTCGGTGGTCGATTCGCCCGTTTCCACCAGCGCATTGAAAATGCGCGCCCCATCCAAATGCAATTTCAACTTGCGCCGTTGACACAATGCTGTTATCGGGTCGATTTCTGGCAAAGTATAATAACTACCACCAGCTTTATTGCCCGTATTTTCCAAAACGACCAAACGCGTGCGCGGCAACCAATCATATTCGGGTTTAATCGCTGCTTCCACTTGTGCCGCCGTGATTTTGCCAAATCGACCTTGCAAAAGATTGACGGCAATGCCCGAATGAAACGCATATCCGCCATTTTCATATTGAAAAACGTGCGAACTTTCTTCACAAATCATTTCATCCATCGGTTGCGTATGGGTTTTGATGGCGAGTTGATTCGACATGGTGCCGCTTGGACAATATAAAGCCGACTGCTTGCCAAACAGGGTAGCGACTTTGGATTCGAGTCGATTCACAGTCGGGTCTTCTCGAAAAACGTCATCGCCTACTTCGGCGGCAAACATCGCTTGAAGCATGCCTGCGGTCGGTTTGGTGACGGTATCTGACATTAAATTAATCATAATTTGAACCTTTTTTAAGGTGTAAAGTTATAAAAAATCGACTATTAGGCATGAATCCTTTGAAAAATATAAAATTTTTCCTTGAAAATTTTTATTTCTGCCAAAAAAGAATAAAATTTGTCGCCTAAAAACAAATCCTTTCAACAAACTTAGATGAGAAACATTCCTTTTTTTACGATTTTAATGCTTTTTCAAGTTTCAAGTGGGGGCATCATGGCGCAAAAAGCGAATACAATACTAATTCGCCCCAGTACTTTCCAAGAAAGTCGCCTTAGCGCACCCAATTTAGTTTATGTCATTTCGGAAAAAGACTTGGTGACGGATGCGGAAGCCCTTTTCAAAGAAAATAAGGCTTATAATGTGCAACAATGTCAAGCCTTATGGTTGATTGATTTTTGGGAAACGCCTGCACATCTCTTGGACGAAGTGCCGTATAACCCGAAATGCGACCTTTTCAAAACCAATTCTAAACAAATTCAAGGGATGATGTTGCGTTACACCGATAGGATTACGAGTAGTGCGCCTTGGTATTTGTACAATGTCAAAATTGCTGCAACCGTTCCGCCACAAACCGTGATAGATGAAATGGGTGCCAATTCGCAACTTTTTTTCGTGAATGGAGTGGTACAACATCTACCCTTAATAACTTTGCATTATATGTATCGCAATAGTTTTCAAGAGATGAGCATGTTGAAAGCCGCAGAAGTGATTCGCAAAACGGCTGAAACCAAAGTGCGTGAAATCATTGACGCACTCGAATTGAGTGGAGAATTGGTGCATCAAAGTAAAGTGGTCAGCATGCAATCGGGCGCGAATAGTTATGAAGGGGAAGACCTTTTAGAAGTTGCCTTGCGTTTTAAAAAAGGGACTGATTTGGATAAAATTGCCCGCATTATTGCAGAACGCGGCGGTATCATCCATGAAAAGCAGGTTCCAGACCATTATTATGTGCAATTAGCAAGTCGGCAGCGCGGTGTGAGCGTGATACAAACGGCTTTGTCTCATTTTCCATTTGTGCAAGCAGCGATGGAATATCCCATTCGGAAGTAATTATAAATCGGATAGGTAAGGTCGTTGAGGCTACAACCTCAACGACCTTACCTTCCTACGTTTTTAAACTTCGGGTGCTAATCGAACCACTAATCCATCCAAATCATCCGTCATCCGAATTTGACAACCCAAACGGCTCTTATCCATCACATATAAAGTTTGGTCAAGCATATACCATTCATCATCAGAGGGTTCTGCCAAAGTATGTTCGCTTTCTAAGTAACAATGGCAGGAGGCGCATAATGCCATCCCCCCACAAGTACCTTCCACAGGTAACTCATAACTTTTGCAGATTTCCATTAGATTGAATGCCATATCGGTTGGCACTTCTAAAATATGGGATGTATCTTTTCGGTCGATGACCGTGATAGTTATCATATTGTTTGTAATATTAATTGATTTGAAATCAATGATGTATATAATTGGACAAAACTAAACGCACCACTCCGTCATTTCCATGCTGGGAATCATTTGAAATAGGCTGCTTTCGATTTCAAACGATTAGAAAGGACGTTTTCGCTTGAAGAACGTTTATGAGAACTTCTTGCGTCAAGTTTCAAACTTCACGCAAGAAGTTTTGCTCAAATCATTTAGGAGATATATCGTTTAAAAATCACATATGTATCACTTCCCCATATGCCGCCGCCGTAGCCTCCATAAAGGCTTCACTCATCGTCGGATGTGGGTGAATCGCTTTCAATATTTCATGTCCAGTCGTTTCCAATTTTCGGGCAACCACTACTTCGGCAATCATTTCCGTCACATTTGCCCCAATCATGTGCGCACCCAACAATTCCCCATACTTCGCATCATAAATTACCTTCACAAATCCTTCACTCGCGCCTGCTGCTTTCGCTTTTCCAGAAGCCGAAAAAGGGAATTTCCCAACTTTCACTTCATACCCTTTTGCTTTTGCGTCTTTTTCAGTATAACCCACTGAGGCAATCTCAGGAATGCAGTATGTACAACCCGGAATGTTATTGTAATCAATTTTTTCAACATGCTTTCCTGCGATTTTTTCAACGCAAAGGATGCCTTCCGCGCTCGCCACATGTGCCAAAGCCTGTGTTGCCAACACATCGCCAATCGCATAAATACCGGGTACATTCGTTTGATAAAAATCATCGGTACTGATAAATCCGCGTTCCATTTTCACGCCCAAAGCCTCTAAACCAATATTTTCGGTATTCGGCGTAACGCCTGTTGCCGACAAAACTACTTCACAATCAATGATTTCGGTTGCGCCTGTCTCTTTATTTTTGACTTTCACTTTGCAAATGCTGCCTGTGGTATCTACCATTTCAACAGATGTTCCTGCCAAAATGCGAATGCCTTTTTTCGTATAAATTTTAGTCAATTCTTTGGAAAGGTCTGCGTCTTCTCGCGGGACTAAACCCTGATCCATAAATTCAACCACGGTCACTTGCGTTCCAATCGCATTATAAAAATACGCAAATTCAACGCCAATCGCGCCTGCGCCAACCACAACCATACTTTTCGGTTGTGTCGATAAAGTCATGGCTTTGCGATAATCAATGATTTTTTGACCATCGATTTTAAGATTGGGCAATTCTTTAGCGCGTCCGCCTGTGGCAATGATGATGTTTTTAGCAGCGTACAAGGCTTTTTTGCCTTCTGAATCCGTCACTTCCACCTGTTTCCCCCTCAATAATTTGCCAAAACCATTGATAATCGTAATTTTATTTTTACGAATCAAGAAACGCACACCTTTGCTCATGCCTTCTGCGACAGTTCGACTGCGTTGAACCATGCCTTTAAAATCAGCCGTTGCGCCTGCGACTTGAATCCCATAATCTGCGGCATGTTGAATATATTCAAAAACTTGCGCACTTTTCAACAACGCTTTCGTCGGAATACAACCCCAATTGAGGCAAATCCCACCCAGATTTTCGCGCTCTACAATGGCAACATTTAAGTTCAATTGCGCTGCGCGAATCGCTGCAACATAGCCACCAGGGCCACTTCCAATGATAATAAGGTCGAAATTCATGTCGGATACAATGGATGATTTGAATTTTTTTAAAAACAGCGTGTTTTTAAAAAAAAGATTTTATATATGGTTGTTTACAAGGGCGCAAAGTTAAAAGGAATTTAGAGAAATTTTGCAAAAGGCTTGAAAATTAAAATTAGTAGCAGTTATTAAATGAGGTCACTCGGTTGTCTGCATGTGGATTTTTGGGATTCATTGGATTGGGATTTTCATATTACGATGTTTGAAAGAAACCCAAGCGATGGTTCAAAAAAGGTGGCATTACGATACAGCGTTTAGATGTTGCAAATCAGGTTGAAATCAAGGATTTTGAAGGAACCCTCTTTTCTACTTTAAAATTTAAATAAGAAACAGCTGACAACATACCTATTCTGGTACGTTCCCAAAAATGAAAGCTTCTTTTTCGGATGTAGAATCTGTTTTTAGCTGTAAAGTATCCGAAACCTTGACGGTTTCGGATACTTTTGCGGATTCCTGCCATCAACTCACTAATTGTTTTATATCTTTTTCTTCCATTTTATAAATCAAAAATAGGTAGCCCAATAATAAACCAGTGTTAGTCAATGCTTTATGCCATGTAAACGGTGAACTTATCGCAGGATGGAGCCAATTGCTCAATACATAAATGCCCAATGCCATCAATGTATAAATTCCAATTTTTTTTAATGGATACGGCACAGGATAGTACGAACGACCTAACCAATAACTGATTGCCGCCATTGCAAAATAGCAAATCAAGGTTGCCCAAGCAGAGCCAACATAACCCATTGTTGGAATCCATAACCAATTCAAAATCAAGGTAATCACAACGCCAATCAAAGAAACCAATGCTCCCATTCGCGTTTTATCAGTCAATTTATACCAAACCGAAAGATTGTAATAAACCCCCAAACAGATATTCGCGCCTAATAAGATTGGCACGACATTCAAACCATCCCAATACGCTTTTTTGCGAATCATGTATTTGAAAATATCTAAATACATCATCACCACTAAAAACATGGTTAGACAAACAAATACGAAAAATTGCATGACTCGGGCATACGTTTCTCGGGCATCCGCGTCTTTGGCTTTGGCGAAGAAAAAAGGTTCCGCACCCATCCGAAAGGCTTGGATAAATAACGTGATTAAAATGGATAATTTGTAATTGGCAGAATAAATGCCTGTTTGGATTTCTGCTTCTAATTGATTGGGAATCAAATGTTTAAGCAACATTCGGTCAAGGGTTTCGTTAATCATACCTGCAAAACCCATGAAAATTAGCGGCAAAGCGTAATAAAACATTTGTTTCCAAAGGGCAGTGTCAAACCCATTTTTCATTAATTCAAACTCTTTAACAAAAAAAGGAATTATCAAAACGCTTGATAACGCATTGGCAATAAACATATATCCAATACCCAATTCTCTATCATAAAAATGAGTAACCCATTGATGTCCATTTTTTAACAAATAAGGACAAAGTAAATAGAAAAATAAATTTAATCCAATATTAATCCCAATACTCAATAATCGAATGCTTGCAAAACGCAAAGCATTATTTTGTTGGCGCAACCATGCAAAAGGAATCGTACAAGCCGCGTCCGCCGCTAAAATCAACGCAAAATATCGAAAATAGGTTTCTCGACCTACATTTTGACTCCAATTAGCGAGTGGTGTGGCACATAAAAATATCAATCCGCCCATCACAAGTGCCGAAACCATGAGCGAAATCATGGCAGTCGATGCTACTTTTTCTGGATTTTCTGTTTTTTGGACATATCGGAAAAAAGCGGTTTCCATACCATACGTGAATAAAACGCCGCCAAAAGAGGCAAATGCGTAAAACCAAGCACTCACCCCATATTCGCCCGGTTGGAAAATACCTGTGTAAAGTGGAACTAACAAATAGTTTAAAAAACGACCGAGTATGCTGCTCAGTCCGTAAACGGCGGTTTGTCCCGCCAATTTTTTTAAAATGGACATAGTTGGTTATGTGATTTATCGACAAATGACGACAATGACGCAAATTTGAACCCACAAGTCGTCAATAGACTTAATTTTTTCGCTATTTATATAGGATGTGAGTCCATAATTCGCGTATTTTGCGGCAAAATTGGTTGAAAATGAGCAAAATTAAAAATTTAATCTTCGATTTGGGCAATGTTATTATCGATTTGGATATGGAACGCACTTTTGCCCAGTTGCGCCATTATCTCGGAACGGATTATGAAGCCGCTTTGAAGCGTGTTTTTGATAAAGATGTTTTTATCGAATACGAAATTGGGCAATCCAGCGAAACCGAGTTTTTGCATCAGTTGCGGTCAGTCGCGGATATACCTGTTGGGATTGGGCAATTGCGCGATGCTTGGAATGCAATGTTGTTGGATATTCCATTGGAACGGTTGGAAATGTTGGAACGGTTGAAACAAAAATATCAAGTTTTTTTATTGAGTAATACGAATGATTCTCATTTGTATTATGTACATGGTTATCTTAAAACGATTTATGGAATTGAAAATTTTGAAGAACGTTTTTTTCATCGTCCGTACTATTCGCATTTGATAGGGATGCGAAAGCCACATCAAGCAATTTATGATTTTGTTTTAAAGGATGCCCAATTAAAACCCTCTGAAACTATGTTTTTTGATGATATGTTAGTGAATATCAAAGCGGCGCAATCGGTTGGGATTCAAGCCGTCTTGCATCCTGCGGGGGCGGATATTGTGCAAGTTTTGAAAAACTTTTAACGTTAATGTTTTTAACAGCATTTAGTATCACGATGCTTTATGATGTGTATAAAGTTGTGAATCAGCATTTTAAACAAAATTATAAAACATATATTTTTTATATCAATAAACAAAATGTTAAAGTAACCTCTTTTGTTATCACAAAAGCCCTCGTTTGGTTTTTTAAATTTTATACAAAAAAATAACCCGTATCTACCCATTTTTCTGAATTTACCCAATTTTAAGCAAAATTCTAAAAAAAAGGGAACACAAAGCCTGTTTTTTACAAAAACCATTGTATTTTTGGCAGATTTTAAAAAAATCACGTATCTATATGGTGTCTATTTGTAAAATAGCACGAAACCATATTCTGTATCTTATTTTAAAACAATCTTTTACAAATTTTTAAAACAATGTCAAAAGCAGCAAAGCCGATACGCCCGACTACGCCTACGACCCCGAAAATAAGCAGTTCCAGTGCCGCAGCACCCATCACACGCCCTGTCAAAACGGAAGCGAGTGGCTTTTTCGGCAAGAAAAATGATACTTTGGTCTTTGGAACGGAAAATTATCGTTGGATGGCGATAGGATTCGCCTTAGTCGTACTGGGCATGGTCTGCATGATGGGCGGCAGTCAGCCGAATCCGAATGAGTGGGATGAGTCCATTATTTACAGTCCGCGCATTATGATACTGGCACCAATACTCATTTTGGCAGGTTTGGTGGTCGAAATTTATGCGATTTTCAAAAAAACAAGCGAAAACAGTATAACTTAAAACATTATGACGTATTTACAAGCGATTATTCTGGCGATTGTCGAAGGCATTACAGAATATTTGCCAGTGTCTTCGACAGGACATATGGTGATTACTTCTTCTTTGATGGGGATTGGTAAAAGTGAATTTACCAAATTGTTTGAAGTGGTGATTCAAATGGGCGCGATACTTTCGGTGGTCGTGTTGTATTGGAGACGCTTTTTGCAAAATTTCAATTTTTACCTTAAATTGGCAGTAGCGTTTTTGCCTGCGGCGGTTTTTGGGTTGCTTTTTTACAAACATATTAAAGCATTATTAGAGAATCCGACAACGATTGCAATCGTTTTATTATTGGGTGGTGTGGTGTTACTCTTTGTGGATCAATGGTTTGCGAAAAATGAACAATTGCCGCAGCAGGAAGAACCCGATTTTTTAACCGCTTTTAAAATTGGTTGTTTTCAAGTATTGTCGATGTTACTGCCGGGCTTATCGCGGTCGGCAGCAACGATTATTGGTGGGTTGACGCAAGGTTTGAACCGCGAAAAAGCTGCTGAATTTGCGTTTTTCCTCGCCGTTCCTACGATGGCGGCGGCTTCTGCCAAATCGGGTTTGGAATATTACAAAGATGTCAAAAAAGGAATTTTGCCCGCTTTGACCCAACATGACATGGTTATTTTGGCGATTGGAAATTTGGTTGCGTTTGTGGTTGCGATGATTGCGATTAAAACTTTCATCGGATTTTTGAACCAAAATGGTTTCAAAATGTTTGGATATTACCGAATTATCATTGGATTATTAATTTTAGGATTACAATTCGCGGGCGTACAACTTTTTTTGTAAACCCTTGATTATCAAAACTATATGAATCACTCGTTGCAAGCTGTTAAACAACGTTTCGGCATTATTGGCACATCTAAACTATTGGATGCGGCGTTGGATACCGCCTTGCGCGTTGCCGCCACAGACCTCACCGTGCTTATCACAGGCGAAAGCGGTGTTGGGAAAGAGGTTTTTTCAAAAATCATCCACAGTTTCAGTGCGCGAAAACACCAACCTTTTATCGCCGTCAATTGTGGCGCGATTCCAGAAGGCACGATTAATTCGGAACTTTTTGGACATGAAAAAGGGTCGTTCACGAGTTCGGTGGGCGATAGAAAAGGCTATTTTGAAACGGTCAATGGCGGCACTATTTTTTTGGATGAAATCGGCGAAATGCCTTTGAATACGCAACCTTTATTGTTGCGTTTGTTGGAAAATGGAGAATTTACGCGGGTCGGTGCTTCCAAAACGGAAAAAACAGATGTGCGGGTTGTCACCGCAACGAATGTCAATCTGACGGAAAACATTGCATCAGGCAAATTTAGAGAAGATTTGTATTATCGGTTGAATATTGTGCCGATACGGATTCCGCCTTTGCGGGAACGCAGAGATGATATTTATTTGTTATTTCGCAAATTTTCGATTGATTTTGCAGAACGATACCGCATGCAGCCTGTTACTTTGGACGATAGGGCGCAGATTTTATTGGAAAATTATCCTTTTCCGGGCAATATCCGCGAATTGAAAAATATGGCAGAACAGTTATCCGTTCTATCGCAAGAACGCATGATTACGGCTGAAAAATTCATGGATTGGATGCCCCATATTTTGAAACGCAACTTGCCTGCCATCTCAAAAGGCTCGAATGAGAGCATTCCGTTGAATGAACGCGACATTTTATACAAGTTGCTTTTTGGGATGAAAGATGATTTAAATGATTTAAAATCATTGGTTTATGAATTAATTAAAACCAATAATTTGAGCGTTCCAAATATGGGTTTGATTCAATCGAATCGATTACCTGCACCGACAAATAGTGCGCGTTCCGAAATGGATTTTGAAGATTTATCGCATTCGATGGATAGAACGGCAGACCGCACGACGGATAAAATGAGCGATTTGATTTACGATAGAAATACCCAACAACATCATAACGCAACCCAACGTTTTGCAGAAAATGCGAACAATATCAAAGCAACACAACCGATTATTTTGACAAAACAACAAGAATCTTTTGATGTGCATGAGGAAGTGGTGGATGAAAATTTGTCGTTATTGGAAAATGAAAAGCGTCAAATTGTAAAAGCATTGAAAAAACACCACAATCGCAGAAAAGAAGCTGCCAAAGATTTGGGCATTTCTGAAAGAACCTTATATCGAAAAATTACAGAATATGGCTTAGAACCCTAACAACCGACCAAAGATTCAAAATAAAGGTATTAAAAATAGTAATTTTAATCAATGTCATATTGCCGTATTCGACTGTACAGTTGGAACGGCGATTTTTTTTTGATTTTTTTTGAATTAGGATTTTTTAGGATTTCCAAGATTTTTTAGGATTTTAAAAATTGAAAATCAATTTTTTAAACCCTAAAAAATCTTGAAAATCCTAAAAAATCCTAAAAATCCTAATTCAGAAAATCCAAGTCCATTATTTCATTTTCATCAATACTGCATTGGCAAATAAAAATTTTCCTTGATACCAAAAGGCTCTAAATAGCGGATTGTCCGTCATATACACGACATGTCCGCGCCGCAACGACTGTACCGCAAAAACACTTGTATTGCGTTGTGCTTCTCTAACTCGTTGTCCTGCAAAGCCAAATACTTGCAATTCTTTTCCAATATAACCTACATTCCAAACATTTTTTAACACTTGAAATGCATTATTACTTGTTTTTAAACTATAATACACATTTCCAAATCCATAACCCAATGGATGCGAACTATCCATCGAAACTTTGAAAATCGCACCCGGAATATTATCGGAAGCCGCATCGCGTTCTGCATCGCAATAATGCGCATATCTACGCCGCATTTTCTCGATATTTTCAATAGAAAGCGCGATATCCTCTTCTTTTTTAGACGCAAATTTGGTTAAAGCAAAATCTTTTTTGTCTTCAAAAACATTCAACGCCTCTCCAATCAAAATCAATTTACCACCCTCTGCCACCCAATTTTTGATGCGCACAACACTCAGCGAATCCAATTTGGTGTATTTGCCATCCGTCATCACCATCGTATTGAACGAACTCAATTTCACCCGTCCGATGTCCACCACGCGCAGGGGCGTAATCGCCATTTTCAACTCCGTTTCAAAAAAATGCCATACTTGACCATAGCCATTTTCATCCACTTCTTCGTCATACAAAACCGCAACCGTTGGTTTGGTCAATAAATCTAACTTTTCAGACCCCAAATCGCGCCCTTTAGAGACAAAACCAGTAGAAACTGCCGTTAAATCTTGTTCATATTGTTGCGCAAGTGCCGTCATTTCGCGGTCAAATCGCTCTCCCAATATCACATTATCCGCCCGCGTAAACACCAAAGTACCACTTTGATACGATTGCCCTTCGACCTCAAAGGGTTCTCGCGCCGCCCGTCCTTTGATACCGCGCTGCATGACTAAACTTAAAAAATGAGCATTAGACAATGATTGCCAACGCATTATATAAGCATAAGGTTGATGATTTGATTTTACATCTACCAATGCAGGTGTCAACGAAAAAGGTTCATTCGGCGTAATGGCTTTGGTAGTGGCATAGGTTTCCAAACCATAGGCATAAGGCAATGCCCAAGCCGTAATATCATAAGTCAACGAATCCAACAATTCTGCTTGTGGCTCTAACAATACTTGTGTTAAAACCCCCATAGGTTGGCGGGCAGAAATGACTAAATCGCCTGCTGAGACGTTAAAATCCACCTTTTCTTTGGCATGGGTATAATCAAAACCTGTTAATTGTAACCCATTTTTTACCGTTCCATATTGAATTTTATGTCTATCTAACAACGTACAAAGTGCCTTAATTTTGTCTTTGGGATTATTTTTTTTGATAATGTAAGTTAGGTGCTGTCCGGGAGGGTTTTTGCTGCTTTTTTGAAAAAACGTTTCAAAGTTTTTGTTTAATTTATCTGCATTTTTGGAAGTCATTTCAATCGTCGAAAGCGCGGTCGTTAGATGATGTTGAATCCTATCTTTAAGCGTCAACGTATTCCCATTTTCTAACAAGATAGCGCGTCCTGCCCGAATCCCACCTTGTTCGTAAGTCATACCGATTGCCCCATTGAAAGTTGGGTAGGTATCGCCATATCCGGGATAAAAAAGGTCGAAAACCTCTTTTGAAAAGTACAACCAGCCCTCTTTATCAAAATATTTTGCATGATTTTTACCGATTTCTACTTGAAAATCGCGTTGAAAAGGCGTGATGTAACGGTGATAAGGAGCCGCCGCAGGTGCAAAATAGTAAGGTTCATTATAACCCATTTCGTGAAAATCGGGTACGACATGTGGCATCCATTGATGATAAATTTCCAAACGACGTTGCGTTTCAACCTGTGTTGCCCATGCCCAATCTCGATTTAAATCAAACAAATAGTGGTTATAACGTCCCTCTGGCCAAGGTTCGCGGTGTTCGCGGGCATCTGGGTGGGTGTTTGGTACATTATCAGAAGCGTTAATATACCAGTGTGTGTAACGACTGTATCCATCGGGATTCACACAAGGGTCAATAATGATAATGGTATTTTTCAACCAATTTTGAATGTCCTTTCTGGCAGGATTCAACAAATTATGCAAAATCGTCATAGATGTTTCAGAACTGGCAGGTTCGTTGCCATGAACATTCATACTCAACCAAACGACAGCAGGGGCATTTGGCGTTGACGCACCTTCAACCAAACCTGTTTTGCGCAAATGATTGATTCTCAACGCTTCCAAATTTGCCATATTTTCAGGTGAGGAAATAATGGCATACAAAAGCGGTCGATTTTCCGATGTTCTCCCATATTCTTTGACCTGAACTTGGCGCGAATTGCGGGCAACATGTTGATAATACTCCACTAAAAGGTGGTGCGGCGTAAATTGTTCGCCCAATCGATGTGGTAAAAAATCGTCAGGCGATAATAAATCTTGACCATAAAGGGGTGTAACAAGACACCACGATAAGACAAAAAGTAAGATTTGATTAAAAAAGTTGCTGTTTTTTTTCATTTTGTGACAGTAATAAAAAATTCAAACGACAAAGCTATGACAATTTATAATTATTCTGATTTTTAAAATATCATTTTTAATTTTTAAAACGAAAACGACCCAGAACAAAGAAAACAAAAGGCTTTCATTTTTCCTTTATTTGGAACGCTTTTTTGTTCTAAAAAAAAAGGTATCTTTGCGTCTTTCTGTTTTTACAAAATAAAATTGATTTTTTCATTATAAAAATATCAAATACCTAAAACCATGTCCAACAATCTTTTAAAAGGTAAAAAAGGCATTATTTTTGGCGCATTGAACGACCAATCTATTGCTTGGAAAGTGGCGCAAAAAGTGGTTGCGGAAGGCGCGACTATCACGTTGACGAATGCGCCCGTGTCGATGCGCATGGGTGCTATCAAACAATTGGGGCAGGAATTAAATGCGGAAGTAATTGCTGCGGATGCTACGAATCTTGAAGATTTAAATAATTTGTTTACCAAATCAATGGAGATTTTGGGTGGCAAGGTCGATTTTGTACTTCATTCGATTGGGATGTCGCTCAATGTGCGCAAAGGGAAACCTTATACGGATGTCAATTATGAATGGATGAAACAAACTTTTGATATATCCGCGATTAGTTTTCACAAAATGATGCAAACGATGTTGAAATTGGATGCTATCAACGATCATGGCAGCATTTTGGCACTGACTTACATCGCCGCACAGCGCGTTTTCCCCGATTACAACGAAATGGCGGAATCAAAAGCCTTGTTAGAATCCTTTGCACGCAGCTTTGGGTATCATTATGGCGTTAACAAAAAAGTGCGGGTGAATACGATTTCACAATCGCCGACTTGGACTACTGCGGGTAGTGGCGTGAAAGGTTTTCAAGAATTTTTTGATTATTCTGCCAAAATGTCGCCTTTGGGCAATGCTTCCGCAGAAGCCTGTGCGGATTATTGCGCGGTGATGTTTTCCGATTTGACCCGTTATGTGACCATGCAGAACTTATTTCATGATGGTGGTTTTAGCACAATGGGTATGAATCCTTCGATTTTAAATAAGTAAAAAAAATATTGATGATGCGAAACATATTGTTTTTTTTTTAAATAAAAGGAACGCCTCCTTGGGAACTAAATTTCCCGACTACTGCGCTATGGCAAAGCGCGATAAGCCTGTTTTCGCTCCAAATAAACAGGTAATTATCGCGCTTTGTCACTCTTTTTTGTTCTGTCTGCCTTTGATGAGTATTGCGCAGCCTCCAACAGGGGTTGGCGGCGGTGCGACAACGCCCAATCCCGCAGACGTAGAAGCAGCAGAAGAAAAACCAGATACAAGCCATATTTACTACCATTTTGCGCGTCAACCCAATGACTTTCAAGCGATTACAGATACTTCTTTAAATCATAATTTTCATCAATACGACAAAGCGCGTCGTCATCGGTGGGATTATTTTCATTTGGGGCAGGCAGGTACGGCAATGTTGCCTGTCGTTTATCAACCCAGAAAACGGTTTGGTTTGGATTTGGGGCAACACGCTTTTGATGCGTATCACCTTGATAATCAAGACCTTCCATTTTACAAATTACAAAATGCGTTGACGGATGTGCAGTATGATTTCACGAGTCAAGCCAATTCTGCCTTGAAAGCACAATTTGCCCGCAATTTTGCGGGTGGGCTGCATATGAGCGTTCAATATCAGCGTGTGATGAGTTTAAATGACCTTTTTAAAAATATAAAAGATTCTTTATTTTACTTGCCGCCGCGAGCGCGCACTTCGAGTTTTGGGATAGGCTTTTGGTATCATGACAAAAGTGAAAAATATGATGGCTTTTTTACATTTACAAATAATATTGTCATTCAACGCAATACAGGTGGCATTATTTCAGATACGAATTTAGTGAAATTAGTTCAAGTTACAACGCGTTTGCCCACCTTACCGCTTTTTTTAGATGATACGACTTATCATTCGAGTCGGGAATACGCGTATCGGCATTTTTACAAGTTGAATAAACAAGATTCGACAGGCGCGAAACGACAATATTTGTTATCACATCAGATTCGATATGCACAACAATCGTATAAATTTAGTGATGTTAACACCGATACGCGAATTGATACGGCTTATTTTGGAGCTTTTTTAACGGATACACGCGGCTTGCGCCAATTTTTATCCAACAATTTAGTTGAAAATAGTTTTACCATTAGTACAACTCAAGCTCGCAAACAAGCGATAGATACCTTTCAAAATCGTAATAACAATGCAATTACAGTTCAAAAAGATTGGTTTGAATTGGGTTTAGTGCATCAATATCGAAAAATCAATGAAGAACCATTGAATTATATCAATCAAAATGTTTTAATTACAGGACGTTGGCATTTCGCGCCGAATGAACAATTGCGTTTAGAAAGTTACGCTCATTTCAATGCTTTGGGAGCAAATTTGGGCGATTATCGGGTGAATGGAAATTTATATTTGAATCTTAAAAATGTTGGCAGTCTGCAAGCGTCGTTTTTGAATCAATTATCAGCACCTTCTGTTTTAGAAAAACGCCTTTGGGTTTCTCAACGAAAAATTTGGGATAATGATTTCAATAAAACATTGGAAACCCATTTGTCAGGAACGATTCAAATTCCGCGCCTCCGTTTTGAAGGAACGATTGGTTATACCTTGTTGAATAATTACGTTTATTTCGATTCGCTTGCTTTTGCGCGACAATTGACTTCACCCGTCAGTATTTTGCAACTCATTGTAAAACAAGATTTTACAATTAAAAATTTTCATTTGGATACTGAAATAGCCTTTCAAAAAGCAACCGATAAAGTATTGCGTTTGCCTGATTTATATGGAAAACATTCGCTGTATTATGAAGGGCGCGTTTTTAAACAAGTTATGTTATTGCGGGTGGGTGTCGATGTGCGGTATGCGACAACCTATCAAGGATATGGATATATGCCTTTGACAGGGCAATATTTTTTGCAAAATGGGGCTGATAAATCGTTTTTCCCTTTCATGGATGGTTTTTTATCCGCAAAAGTGGAAAAGTTTCGTGTTTTTGTAAAATATGAAAACATAGCTAAACTATTGAAAATCAATAAGAATGAAGGTTATACAACCGCATTTTATCCTGTTCCAGAGCAAACGTTTAGACTTGGATTGAGATGGGAATTGCGCAATTAAGCGAAGTGTAAAGTGGGTGTTTTTTGAAAGCGCAAAAGATTTAATTTCAAATTTTGAATACAACCACTTTCAGTTGCGCACATTTCCTAATTTTATATTTTTATCTAAACAATCATCAAAATCGTAAAATCAACTTAAACCGAATGGATATAATCAAAATGGATATAAAATAACCTAAGTTGCGCGGTAGGCGGCTTTGCCGCCCCAAAAAGAGGGAGATAAGGGCGTGTGTGTTTTGTTTTTAAAATTTTGCTTCGCAAAATTTCAAAAACAAAACACACACGCCCTTAAAAAACTTTATTCATATAAAATAACCTAAGTTTCGCGGTAGGCGGCTTCGCCGCCCCAAAAAGAGGGAGATAAGGTCGTGTGTGTTTTGTTTTTAAAATTTTGCGAAGCAAAATTTTAAAAACAAAACACACACGACCTTAAAAAAACTTTATTCATATAAAATAACCTAAGTTGCGCGGTAGGCGGCTTTGCCGCCCCAAAAAGAGGGAGATAAGGTCGTGTGTGTTTTGTTTTTAAAATTTTGCGAAGCAAAATTTTAAAAACAAAACACACACGACCTTGAAAAAACTTTTTACCGCCGTAGGCGGCATTACCACGCAACTTGGGTTAAAATAGTAAGGTGAAATAATGGTTTAAGGTTCTTTAAAAGAAAAAAACAAGAAAAAAAGAAAAAAATGCACCAAAAGTTTGCATTTGTAATCTAAATGATATTACCTTTGCGTCGCTTTAAAAAACAACACGAAAAAACGGATTGTTTTTATGAAAGCAACAAAAAAAAGAATTTTTTTTTGAAAAAAAGCGAAAAAAAGTTGTAGGATTCAAATAAAGGTATTACCTTTGCATCGCTTTTAAAAACGACCTGAATACAGGAGACAAAAAGTTCTTTTACACGTTAAAAATAAAGCATTTTTAACATTCGCTTCCGTTTTTTAGCGGAAATAAAACTACGCCGATGTAGCTCAGTTGGTAGAGCAGCTGATTTGTAATCAGCTGGTCGGGGGTTCGAGTCCCTCTATCGGCTCCCTTCGAGGAGAAAAAGTCTTTTATTGGGGTGATACCAGAGTGGCCAAATGGGGCAGACTGTAAATCTGCTGACGTACGTCTTCGGTGGTTCGAATCCATCTCGCCCCACATCAACACATTCTAAGGTTCTGTTAAAAGACATTTTAAAGTGTGCTTATTTTATTACGCGGGAGTAGCTCATTCGGTAGAGCGACAGCCTTCCAAGCTGTAGGTGGCGGGTTCGAGCCTCGCCTTCCGCTCCATCATGTTTAAAAGTTAAAAGTGAATAGTCAAAAGTCTTAACTTTTAGCTATTCACTTTTAAGTTTTAAATTGAATGAACTTTGATTTAAATATTTCTTGAAAAAGAATGACGTAAATCGATTTTATACTTAGGAAATGCCGCCGTTGTAGCTCAGGGGTAGAGCACTTCCTTGGTAAGGAAGAGGTCGCGGGTTCAATTCCCTTCAACGGCTCTCAAAAAAAAGAAGCAGTTCTATTGCAATAGGGTGCTTTCGCTTACTTGATACGAAAACAAGCGGGTCGATTTCAAAAACTTTTGAAGGCGTTGGAATCCAGACCGATACACATATAAAGTATGCGTTGAATGCCTGCTTATTTCCATTAAAAAAAATATTTTTTTAACCATTTTAACGACCTAAAAAGTTAGTCCAATGGCAAAGGATACGTTTAAACGGGATAAACCCCACTTGAATATCGGTACTATCGGTCACGTTGACCACGGTAAAACAACTTTGACTGCTGCAATTACTTCAGTATTGTCAAAATTGGGTTTGGCGAAAAAGATTGATTACGACAAAATTGACGCTGCTCCAGAAGAGAAAGAACGCGGTATCACCATCAATACAGCGCACGTTGAGTATGAGACGAAATTGCGTCACTATGCTCACGTTGACTGTCCTGGTCACGCCGATTATGTGAAAAACATGGTTACGGGTGCTGCTCAAATGGATGGTGCGATTTTGGTAGTGGCTGCTACAGACGGTCCGATGCCACAAACGCGCGAACACATCTTGTTGGCACGCCAAGTTGGAGTTCCAAATATCGTTGTCTTTATGAACAAAGTTGATATTGTTGAAGATGAAGAGATGTTGGAATTGGTTGAAATGGAGGTTCGGGAATTGTTGAGCAAATACGCTTTTGATGGCGATAATGCTGCTGTAATTCAAGGTTCTGCATTGAAAGCATTAGAAGGAGATGCACATTACGTTGGCAAAATCATGGAATTGATGGATGCTTGTGATACGCAGATTACGGAGCCTGTTCGGATGACAGACCGTCCTTTCTTGATGCCGATTGAAGACGTATTCACAATCACAGGTCGTGGTACGGTTGCAACAGGTCGTATTGAGCGCGGTGTTATCAACACGGGTAATCCAGTTGAAATCATCGGTATGATGAAAGAAGGGGAGAAACCGATTGTTTCTACTGTAACAGGTGTGGAAATGTTCCGTAAGATTTTGGATAGAGGTCAAGCGGGTGATAATGCAGGTTTATTGTTGCGTGGTATTGAAAAAGACCAAATCCGTCGCGGTATGGTTATTTGCGCACCAAAATCAGTGCTTCCTCACAGACATTTCAAATGTGAAGTATATGTTTTGAGCAAAGATGAAGGTGGTCGTCACACGCCGTTTTTCAATGGTTACAGACCTCAGTTCTACTTCCGCACAACGGATGTAACGGGCGATTGTAAATTAGCGGAAGGCGTTGAAATGGTGATGCCGGGTGATAATGTTTCTTTGGAAGTAACATTAATCAACACGATTGCAATGGAAAAAGGTTTGCGTTTCGCGATTCGGGAAGGCGGTCGTACCGTTGGCGCGGGTCAGGTGACGGAAATCATCAAGTAGATACAATAAAAAATCGTTTCGGAGGCTTTTAACGGTTTCCGAAACGATTTTTTAAATTTTATTTGACAATCTGAATATTAGTTTGTACATTTGTACCGAGATACACGGAAATAGCTCAACTGGTAGAGTGGCGGTCTCCAAAACCGTAGGTTGCGGGTTCGATCCCTGCTTTCCGTGCAAAGCGCAAGTAGCGCATCATTTTTCAAAGAGCAAAAGCACGGTTTGTCGTTGCCTTTGCTCTTTGTTTTGAAAAGGATTTTTTTATTCAATAAAAACAAAAGTTTGAAAATGGGAAACTTAACCGCTTATGTCCGCGAAAGTTTTGATGAGTTGACTCAAAAAATGACTTGGCCCACTTGGCAGAATTTGCAAGAAACAACGACGGTTGTTTTAGTGGGTACAGCGATTCTCGCTGCTGTTATCTTCATCATGGATTTGGCATCTAACCAAATCTTGCATTTAATTTACAAATAATGAGTCGCTTCAATACAAATAATAAGTAATTGATTATCAACATACTATCTATTTTTTGTATTGAAGTGTTTCTAAAAATAAGCCTGTTATTATGTCGGATGAAAAGAAAGATGCCTTAAAATGGTATTCCCTGCGCGTTATCAGTGGCAAGGAACGGGTCATTAAGGAACGGATTGACCATGAAATTAAACGAGAAAAGTGGGAAGATTTCGTAACACAAGTTGTTGTTCCTTCCGAAAAAGTTTATAAAATTCGCAACGGTAAAAAAGTGATTCAAGAACGAAATATTTTGCCCGGTTATATTTTGGTGGAAGCCTTACCTGCCAAATTGAAAGGTGATATTGTTCAAGCGATTGCGAATATTCCAAATGTGATTCATTTTTTGGGTAAAAATGAACCGATTCCGATGCAAACTTCCGAAGCAAAACGATTATTAGGCGTTGTGGATGAGTCGTCTCAATCGGGTGAAACGATGTTGGAGCCGTTCTTAGTCGGAGAGAGTGTGAAAGTGATGGAAGGTGCCTTTGCTGAATTTATTGGTGAAATCACTGAAATCAATACCGATAAGAAAAAATTAAAGGTCGTTGTCAAAATCTTTGGACGCGGCACGGAAGTCGAGTTGAGCTTTATGCAGGTCGAAAAACAACATTAAGTTGTTAAAATTAAATAACCTACAACACCTAGCAACAACCTTTGGAGGGTTTTAAACCCTCCAACAACAACCTTTGGAGGGTTTTAAACCCTCCAACAACAACCTTTGGAGGGTTTAAAACCCTCCAAAGGTTATTCTGTATTTAAGTTTTAAGCCTTTTCTAATAAACTTTATTTCAAATGTGTATCTAAAAAGCGGAAAACTTTTGTTAAATTTTCAGGCGTTTCAAAGGCTTTGCCGCCATGTTCGACCCCTTCTAAAATTTCCATAGTTACTTTGTTTGAACCCAATATTTCAATTAATTTTTTTGAAAAATCTACCGATTGTTCCGTAGGGACGAGTTTATCTACCGAACCATGTTGAATGAAAAATACGGGGTCATCCATAGAAATATAAGTTTCGGGATTGGCGGTTTTGACCGAATCGGCTATGGTTTGAATCGGCTTACCCCATAATCTGGATTCGGGCGAATCCAAATTATCATGGTCTGTCTTCCCTTTGCTGCTTACTTTGAAATGAGCATCCATTGTTAAAAAATTGATGGGACCAAACCAATCGACCACCGCTTGCACTCGACTGGATTGAGTAGGATTGCCCAAACTTAAATCTTCTAACGCTGCAATATCTCCTGATGTAGCTGCCAAAGCGGATAAATGTCCGCCCGCCGAACCACCCCAAACCGCAATTTTGTCTGTTTTTAGTTGATATTGCGCAGCATTGGCGCGAATAAAACGAATTGCCGCCTTAACATCCTGGATTTGAGCAGGAAATTTCGCTTCACCACTCAATCGGTAATTGATGGAAACCACTGCATACCCCTTTTTCAACGCTTCCAAAACGGGCGTAACTTGCTTATCTGCTTTATCACCAAACATGAATGCCCCACCATGTATGTGGATAATGACAGGATGAATCCCTTTAGATTCATTTGGTAAATATATATCTAATTTTTGCGCATTAGATAGGGTTGCATAAGAGACATTAAGCCATTTGGTTTTAATATTTTGACTGCTGACTTGTGTTTGTTGACACGCCATCAAAAAGCATAAAATATTTAAAATCAACACTTTAAAAATAATAGATTTCATTGTAGTAAATTTTAAATTAGTTTAAACGAAGTCGGCTGCGTATTTGCAATAAAATCGCGCCTAAAAAGAGTAATCCTGCCACAGGTAGTGCGTAATGGGCTATTTTTTCAACTAAAATCGTAATTACATTGCTTTTTTCAAAAAGGCGTTCCGATATCCATGCTATTGCCGCAATGCCTGTAAAGATCGCTCCACCCAAGCGAATCCATGAATAACTTGAAAAATGACTCCATAACAATAACGATGGCATAAAAAGCAACACCACTAAACATTGCATCCATTCAATCCCCAAGTTAAAGCCTACAATACTGAGCATAAGTCGGGCAGGTTCTAATTCAAATTTTCCGACAAGGTTCGCAAAGGCTAAACCATGTACCAAGCCAAATCCGCTTGCTATCCAAATTTCTTTGCCGTAAAATAAAGGTTTTATTGCATGTATTGCCGAAACAAGGATTGAAAATGCGATTAAAATTTCGACAGGTTGTGCAGGCAATCGAACCCAACCAAGCGTTCCTAATAGTAAAGTCAACGAGTGACCCAGTGTAAAAGCGGTGATAATTTTAAATAAACGCATCAAAGTGTACCGAATTCCGCCAAAAATCGACCATTTTCGACCCGAAACCAAAAGGGGCGCGGGTAATAACAAGACTAATACAAATAATAAATGGTCTGTGCCTTCCGAAATATGAGACATCCCTAATTGGAAGATGCGTTTAAAACCTTTCCAATAGCTGCCGTTTTCTAACGAAACGTGCATAGGCAAAATTTGATTGGTCGAAATATCCCATTCGATTACGCCTAATAATTGTGTTTGGTCTTGAATCCCATTATCCCAGTCTTGAACAATGTTTATCAATGCTTTATGTGTTTGAATTTTATGTAATATAGCATCATAAAACAAGGTGAATTGACGCATATTAGTAGGTACATCAGGTTTGAATTGCAATTCAAAAAGGACTTCTTTGTATTTTCCAATCATTGCATCGGTGGTTTCTTGCACTTGATAGCCGCCCCATTTAGGTTTCCATGAATGCTTTTGTGGGTCTGTAATCCGAATATGTTGTTCAAAGTAAGTTGCCAATGCCGCATTTAAAGCATTTGAATCCTTAAAATCTTCCAAATGTTGTCCAAAAGCAAGTTCAAAATCGGGAATGGGTGTAGCGATTTTCATCCCCAAATAGTCGGAACGAATGGATAATTGTAATAAAGTATTCGGCATCGGATGCGCTTTCAAACTCATTGTGCCACACAGGATGCCTAAAAAAATAAAATACCGCAGGGGTTTGAAGCCTGCGATATTTATTTTGTGTTGAAGTATTAAAATAATCAAAATAAAATTTTTAATTTTAATCATTAAACACTATTTTTATTGTTTAAATAATTTTTTAGAAACTTTGTTCGCGCCTTCAATTTCCAACGTGTAGAGGTACGTCCCCGCCGACAAATCATTTAAATCCAACGCAAGGACATTATTACCCGCCATAAATTTGCGTTGCATGGGTGTTATCACTTCGCGCCCTGCTAAATCGGTCATCGTAATTTTAACCGTTGCGTCTTGACGTAAATTAAAGCGCAATGTTGTTTGGTTTAGAACGGGGTTTGGGTAATTATCTACGGAAAAAATTGTTTCAGCCAAATTTTTTATACTACTTGTAGGATTTCCAGTACCACCATAGTCACCTGTGCGGTCTCTCCAAATTGAATGTGGGTGATTCGCTGTCCGAATCACGATACCACCTTGCAAAGAGTATTCAATCCAAACGCCTGGTCCATCAATGCGCACATAATCATTTTTAGTCGTAATTGCAGCCGTTCCCGAAAAAGCAATATACGTCTGGTCAAGTTGATTGGTGTATCGGGTCATGATTGTCTCCGCTTCCACATCGTCAATATCGGAAACATAGGTTCTGATAGCATCCAACACCAATGTTTTTTGGGTCGCATTCAAAGTGCTGACTTGTAAACCAACTCTTGTCGTCGGAAATTGCCAATCTCTGCCGGGCCCCAATAAAATATCGGTGAAAACCGTCGGCAATTGTGCCGTTGCCAATTGGGTAGCAGAAAGCCCCGTCAACATCGCAGCAAGCGCGTCCCGTTCCTGCCGAATCGGTTCATACGTGTTCGCGCCACTCGCAAACGGCGCAAACGGCTCGACAGCTCTAAAAGAAGGAGTCGCGCCTATCAAAATACCATCCCGATACGTATTGGCAAACGCCAAATGATGTCCACCCGTTTGTAACTCCCAAGTACCCGTCATCGCAGGTGTCCCCAAAAAAGCAAGGTAATATTGACCTGCACTGTACGCGGTGCCGCCGCCATTCGCGCCCAAATATTCATCTGCCGCCCAAAGTTGCTCCATTTCTGCATACCCTTCATTCGCGCCACTGCCTGAAGCCGCCCGAATCAATGCTTTTGCCGCCGTTAATTGGATGGCAGTCAAATCTCCGAACCGAATCCCGATGCGCGGCGTAAAGGTGACGGGCAAATTAGACCATTTTTGAGCATTTGCCAAATTGTAGGTTAATTGGGCAGTAGTCAATTGGGTAGCGGTGAGCGTTTGTTTGAACGCATTAGCCAGATTCACTATTTCTTGCGTCGTGGATGGGCTAAGTAATTTTTGAGTAGTGCGCGGCGCAACCGTTTTGGGTTGTGTTGCAGGACGTTCCCACCACCCTAAAAAAGCACTCAACAGGGTTGCAAAAAACAAAAACGATATTTTTATCATTTTAAAATTTAAATAAATGGATTAATAAGGCAAAATTACAGCGATTGGATAGGCAGCGTTTGAAGGAAATGGACAAAAAAAAGGATATATAGGTACTTTTGCGACAATATTATAAAACCATTGAACAACCCAATGACCATTCTAACCGTCTTGTAAAAAGATGCACATTATGATTAAAATGAACCCATTTAACCTAAATAAAATATGTTTAATTCGTATGCTATTGCTGATTTTGTAAGGGGAGTCAATCCTACGATTCATTTTCACATCAATCGCTTGGATAAAATGCCGCCGCGCCCTCCTCATATTGTGTGTCCACACAAACACCTTTTTTATGAATTGGTCTTAGTACTCGCAGGGGAAACCATACAAGTTGTTGATTATCAAACTTATACGCTTAAAAAAGATACCCTTTTTTTTATCTCGCCAGGACAATTGCATTTTTGGCATAAAAGCGATACCCCTTCAATAAGGGGCTATCGACTCCTGTTTACAGAACAATTTTTTATTGAAAATGGGCATGATCCATCGTTTTTATTCAAATTGGTCTATTTAGATAATGTCTATCAAAACCCGTATTTGGATTTTTCTAAACAAGAAGACGCGCTTATTTTTGACTATTTCGATTTGCTTTACAAAGAATTTCACCGCGCTCATTCAAATACAAAAGCCTTACAATCGCTTCTTTTTTTAATGCTTTCAGAGATTCAAAGGCTTTTTGAACAACAAATGAATTTGCCACAAACCCATTATTTAGTGCTTTTTAAAACGTTTATTCAACTTTTGGAAAAGCATTTTGCTGAAAAATGGATGGTGAGCGATTATGCCAAATCGCTTTACATCACGCCGCGCCAACTCAATCGAATTACACAAAGTATTGCAAATCAAAGTGTTATTAACATTATACAAAATAGAATTATTTTAGAATCCAAACGCTTATTAACGTTTTCGGATTTGAGTGTTGGCGCGATTTCTGAACAATTAGGATTTGAAGATGCTGCTTATTTTGCCCGCAGTTTTCGCAAAAGCACTGATTGTTCGCCATCCGATTTTAGAATTAAAATGCATGATAAATGCAAATTATAACTCATTGGTTCGCTGCGAAATGGAAGGGATTGGAAAAAGAAGTTACACACTTGACAAGCGGCGCAGCCCTAATTTTATCAATTCCTCAACAGTACTAATAGTTGGTTTTTCCTGCAAAATCTGATTCAACGCTTTTTGAACTTGAATGCGCACAAAACCGAGCGTCACTAAGGCAGTCAAAGCCTCTTCTCGAATTTTATTATCTTTGGCGGGCATATTCAATAAACCTGTTTTATCAATCGGGTCAAACGATTCTTTTTGCATTTTATCCTTCAAATCCAAAATAATGCGTTTGGACGTTTTCGCCCCAATCCCTTTCACTTTGGAGAAAGCCGCTTCATTTTCAGATAAAATCGCCATTCGGACTTCTTCGGGGTGCATCGAAGATAAAACAATTTGTGCCGTCGTCGCGCCTACGCCCGCAACGGAAATCAAATGTGTGAATAAAGTTCGCTCGGCTTCCTCCGCAAAACCGTATAAGGAATGAGCATCTTCTTTAATTTGAAGATAGGTCAATAACCTCCCTTTTTCCAATTTTTCAATTTTGGAATACGTATTTAAACTCGTATGAATGCGATAAGAAAGCCCGCTTGCGGTTTCGATGACCGAATAGGTAGGGGTTTTAGCCGTAAAAATACCATTGATGGCATCAATCATAATCTTGAAATCGTTGGTGAACAATCATTTTTGGGTTGCAAATGTAGCATTATTGACATTTAGAGCCTACTTTTACCTCAAAAATTTAGCAAAAAATATAAAATGTTTGAAATTTTAATAGAAATCCTTCGATGGGTAACAGCAATAGGCATGAGTATCGCAATTATATTCGGTTTTACAACATCGATGCTTGTTTTTATTCGGAAAACGCCTGCTGCACCGAGTTCCAATTATCTATTTGCTGCGTTATTGGTCACGTTTGCACTGACAGGGACGCACCAATTATGGAGTTATTGGGGCATATCAGGGCGGCATTTGCGCCTTTATTATTTGCCGATTAATTACACTTTTGCCTTTGCGCCCTTGTTATTTTTCTATGTTAAAAGCCGCCTCTATCCGCAATTTGAATTACATCGCAATGATTTAAAACATTTTATATTACCGATTGCGCAAGCGGCTTTATACGTTTCCTTAGAATTTCAAACGGCTGCCTACAAGACCGATTTTTACTTATTCAATCCTTTATATGGTAATTTTGGCAAGTTTATCTGGTTGACAATCTTTGGTTTATACTTATATTTTGCCTATCGATACATCTTACATGAACGCCATAAAAAAGCAAATCGCCGCCAAATTTTTATTACAGGATGGTTGAAACGGATGGTAAAAATATTATTTATCTTGTACGCGGTGCATGCTTCTTTTCTAATGAGCAATATTTTTTGGTATAAAATGTTTGAAATTGATTTAAATCAAAAAGCCTTATTCAGCTCGTTGACCGAATTATCGTTTTCAGCGATGTTGTATTGGTTGAGTTTGAATGCCTTTTTTGCATGGCGGCGACATTTATAGCCTTTTTAAATATTTTTCAACTAAGACGATTTAAAAATGTTGAAATCTGCGTACTTTTGCGCACTATTTCAATAAAGAAAATTTCAATGAAAATTACCAATATAAAAATCAACAAATTATTTGATTTATTCGATTACGATATTCCGTTTGATAATGAAGAAAATCTTCGTATCCTTACGGGACCGAATGGTTTTGGCAAAACAACGATATTGAATATTATTTACAATTTATTTAATAAACAATTTATTTTTTTTCAAAAACTACTTTTTGAAAAAATTGAGTTGCATTTCGACAATCAAATACTTATTGAAGTCCATAAAAAAACAACTGATGGGAAATTCTATAAAGTGCATTTTACATTTTTCGAGCAAACTAAACTGATTGAATCCATAGTCTATCCGACAAATGAAAAAATGACTTTAAAAAGAGAAATCAAAAAGTGGTTTTCTAAGTCGGCATCCGAGAAAGTCGTTCAATTTATAGATGAAAAATGGGATGAAGTTATTATGGGTATGCCTTTTTTGACGGATAAACCTGAATACGAGCAAGTGTTGGATTATTTGAGAAATCAGGTTTTAATCAAAGATAAGCGTGTATTAAATATATTGAATGCATTGAATGTACAATTTATTCAGGAACAAAGGTTGTTAAGAAAATTACCTACGGATACTAAAAATACGGAAAATAATAATGTTTATACAGCCGTACTCGGTACTTACGCATCTGATTTGAGCAATATTATTAATGATACCTTAAAACAGTCTCTGAAAATTTCACAAGCATTGGACAGTAGCTTTCTAAAACGCTTGGTTAATGAAACAAAACCTTTAACGCAAACAGAATTTAAGCGTCGTTTTAGGCTTTTAAAAGAACAGCAAGAGAAACTGCAATATTATGGATTTTCTGAAACCGAGCAAGAACTACCCGATTTTAATAAATTAGATTCAAAAGTTATATATGTGTATCTTACAGATACAGAACGCAAATTAAAAGTTTTTGACCCGCTATTAATTCGATTGGAAATTTTTACTCATATCTTGAATAAGCAGCGATTTACATTTAAATCTATTAAAATTGATAAGGATAAAGGTTTTATTTTTTTGACACATACGGGTAAGGATTTAAATTTAAATGATTTATCATCAGGTGAGCAACATGAGATTGTTTTGTTATATGAATTATTATTTAAAACGGAAAAAAACACCTTAGTTTTAATTGATGAGCCAGAAATTTCGTTGCATATCACTTGGCAAAAAGAATTTATAAATGATTTGTTGAAAATTATCAAATTGCAACAAATACGAGTTATCATGGCAACACATTCGCCGCAAATTATACATGATAGATGGGATTTAACCTATAACCTCGAAACTCACATAGCTTAAATGAATCAAAAAGATGTAACATTTGAGGGTAAAATGAATGAATTAAGAATGGAAATCCCTCATCCTAATAATAGAAAAAAAGTATTTATCTTGTTGGAAGGCGATTCGGATGTGCGACTTTACCGAAAACTTTGCAATGCTGATACCTCAAAAGTCGAAATGATTCCTGGTGGTAAATTTAAATTAGAAGCAGGATTAAAAATGCTTTATCGCACCTGTGAGCGTGTGATTGGGGTTCGAGATGCGGATTTTTTACATTTGAACGGCGAAAAAAGTCCTTTTGATTTGCTATTTTTGACCGATTTTCACGATATGGAAATGATGATGGCGGCTCGTGACGATGTATTCAGTGCTGTTTTTTGTGAGTTTTCTCAAGAAAATAAGGTTGGACATGCTGTTTTAAAAATGAATTTATTAGAATCTTTGCGTTTTATGAGTTGTTTTCGATGGTATAATGACAGCAATAGCATTGGATTGACTTTTGAACATGTTGGTTTTAATGATTTATTTGATATAAAAAGTTTTAATTTTAATAAATTGCTATATATTGAAAAGGTAATCTTAAAGTCGCCAAATGCGAAAATCAAAGATTCAATACTTCTGTTATCAATAATAGAGTCCTTATCAGAGGGTAATCATGAGCTATTGCAATTATGCAATGGGCATGATTTTATGAAAATTACGGCTTTATACTTATCAAAATCTTTAAAAAAAGGCATTGGCGAAGATACGATTGCGTCTATTTTTAGGATAGCGTACAACATAAATCATTTTAAAACAACCCAACTTTATAAAGACATTACTGCTTGGGCTGCTAATCGTTGGCACATTTTTGAATCTTAACTCCTTGATTTTTAAAAAGTTATATCAATCAAAAGAAATCATATATCATTATGGCACAACTTATCAGAATGCCGCGTCTAAGCGACTCAATGGAAGAAGGTGAATTGCTCGCTTGGCATAAAAAAGTAGGCGATGCGGTTTCCGTAGGCGACTTATTGGCTGAAATTCAAACCGATAAAGCTGGGATGGATTTTGAAAGTCCTGAAGAGGGCTTTTTATTGCATATTGGCATTCCCGCAGGCGGTAAATTGTTGGTTGGCGCACCTTTGGCGGTCATCGGTAAGGCGGGTGAAGCCTTTGAGAACTTGCTTGGTGGTAGTGCGGTGACAAAAGCAACTGCCCCGATTGCCTCCGCGCCTGTTACGACTGCGGCGGCGGTTGTTGAAACGGTGGAAACGCATTCGACAGCAAGGATTTTCTCGTCACCGCTTGCCCGTGAAATTGCAAAACAGCAAAATATTTCATTAAGTGCTGTCAAAGGTTCAGGTGATAATGGGCGCATTGTTCGGCGTGATGTGGAGGAAATGCTTCAAAAAGCACCTCAAACACCTGCGCCTGTGGTCGAAAAAACACCCGAAGTGGTTGCAAAAACAGTTGCCGCGCCTGTTGCAGAAGGTCGTTTTACAGACAAACCGTTATCAACCATGCGTAAAATCATTGCGCAGCGATTGACAGACAGTAAGCAAACGGCTCCACATTTCTACCTAA
Organism: Chitinophagales bacterium; assembly: GCA_013298955.1. Lineage (GTDB taxonomy): Bacteria > Bacteroidota > Bacteroidia > Chitinophagales > Saprospiraceae > JAAFJT01. The sequence goes on along the minus strand of JAAFJT010000028.1, from coordinate 21,345 downwards.
CCGCAGAAATTGATATGGAAAAAGCAATGGCAACTCGAACCCAAATCAATGCCTTAGCCGCGCCTACAAAGATTTCTTTTAATGATATGATTGTAAAAGCAGTAGCGGCTGCGTTGAAAAAACATCCTGTTATTAATTCGAGTTGGATGGGCGATAAAATCCGTGAACATCAAGACGTACATGTAGGCGTTGCAGTGGCGATTGCGGATGGTTTGATTGTGCCTGTGGTGCGCGATGCCGATAAAAAATCATTATCTCAAATCAATAGTGAAGTCCGCGAATTGGCGGGTCGAGCGAAGGAAATGCGGTTGAAGTCGGATGAAATTTCGGGTAGTACGTTCACTATTTCCAATTTAGGCATGTTTGAAGTGGAAGAATTTACGGCGATTATCAACCCACCGAATGCGTGTATTTTGGCAGTTGGGGCGATTTTGCAAAAAGCCATTGTTAAAAATGGGGCATTGGCGGTTGGAAATAGGATGCGTGTGACGCTTTCTTGTGACCACCGAGTGGTGGATGGCGCATCAGGAGCGCAGTTTTTACAAACGTTGAAAAGCATTTTGGAAGAGCCGATTCGGTTAATTATTTAAAGTTTTACAAAAGCAATTATTGGATTTATTTGAATTGGGAACGAAGGCATTTTAAGGAATGAAGGATTGAAATCCTTCATTCCTAATTCAAATGGCTTGAAAATTTTAAGGAAAATATTTTATTTTTTAGCAGCAGAAACTAAAAAGTGCATCAACGTCCATGCGAGCAGATAAACGAAGCCGCAAATCAAAAACATGATTAAATAACCCGTTGCTTTATCGCCCACCAGTTTATAATAATCGAATAATTTGCCCGCGCTTTTCGCAATCAAAATCCCGCCCAACGCTCCAAACATACCACCAATCCCCGTCACCGAAGCCGTTGCATTTTTCGGAAACATATCACTGACCGTTGTAAAAATATTGGCACTCCATGCTTGATGCGCCGCCATCGCCAACCCAATCACGCCAATTGCCAACCACATGTTGATGGCTCCCAAATATTGCGCAGAAATAACAGGTATAACGCAAAGTGCATATATAAACATCGCTGTTTTGCGTGCGGCTGCAACACTTTTACCGTTTTTAATGAAATACATCGGCAACCAACCGCCTGCAATACTGCCTATTGTCGCCATCGTATAGGCGATTGCGATTGGAAAAGCGATTTGAGTTTTGCTTAAATTGTATTGTTTTTCTAAAAAATCGGGCATCCAGAAAAGGTAAAACCACCAAACGGGGTCGGTTAAAAATTTGCCGAGCGCGAATGCCCATGTTTGTTTAAAGCCCAATAATTGAAACCATGATAATTTTGGAGTCGAGTCTTCGGCTTCAATAGGTTCATCGCCGTCGCTCAAGATGTGATTTAACTCTGCTTGAGAAACATTTGGATTGTTTTTAGGCGCATCATATAAGAAATACCATAATACCAACCAAATAAAACCAATCAAGCCCGTCAAAATGAACGCCCATTGCCAACCCCAAGCCGCCGCTATAAACGGAACCGTCAAGGGCGCAAGAATAGCTCCAACGTTTGTACCCGAATTAAAAATACCTGTTGCCAAAGCACGTTCTTTTTTAGGGAACCATTCGGCAACGGTTTTAATCGCGGAAGGGAAATTGCCTGCTTCGGTCACGCCGAGAAAGCCTCTTGCAACCATAAAACCCATTGTGCTGTTTGCCAATGCGTGCCCGATAGCCGCAAAACTCCATAAAACCGTTGCCCATGCATAACCAACTTTGGTTCCTACGCGGTCAATCAACCCGCCTACGCCCAGCAATCCAAACGCATAACAAAGTTGAAATACAATCACAATGTCGGCATAATCCGTTTCACTCCAATGAAATTCGGCAGACAAAGTGGATTTCAAAAGGCTGATAACCGCCCGATCTAAATAATTAATCGTGGTGGCGAAAAAAATTAAACTACAAATTGTCCAACGATAGCGAGTCATTTTTTCATTCATACTGAATGTGGTCGTTTTAAAATATGTATAATATTGAGTATATTTAGAGTGTTGGTTCTTAACTGTTTGTAATCTTTATTTTGAATCACGCTTTTGGATACCAACTTGCTACCCATGCCTACAACCACTGCACCTGCGTCAAACCAAGATTTAATATTTTCTAAATTGGGTTCTACGCCGCCTGTGATGGCAAATTTCAAAGTCGGAAAAAGCGGTTTGATGCCTTTAATAAACGTCGCGCCTAATACGTCGCCCGGAAATATTTTAATCATTTCGCAACCTGCGGTTCGGGCGGTGTGGATTTCGGTTGGAGTCATGCAGCCGGGGATCCACAAAATTTTATTTGCTTGCGCAATATCACAAATATCTTGTCGAAATATCGGACTAATTAAGAAATCAGCTTTCGCGTTGATGTAATTTTGTGCGTCGGCGGCACTCCAAATCGTGCCGATACCGAGTTTCAAATCGGGCATCGTGCGATTGCGCACTTCGATGAGTGCTTTGAAATTCGTTAGGGCGTTTTTGCCCCTGTTTGTGAACTCAATGTAACGGATGCCAGCTTCGTATAAAGTTTCCGTAATGGCGATACATGTTTCGGCGTTGTCGTCGTAAAATAACGGCATAAGCCCTTGATATTCAATAGATTGTATCATTTTTTGATAACACATAGGTCACATAGATTTACATAGAGCACATAGGGGTTATAGATTTATCGTCGGCTTAGGCTTAGATAGCCCTATCTGACCTATGTAAATCTATGTGACCTATGTGTTTCATGATTTGAGAAATAGTTTGTTGAGTTGCGTCACCTTTTTCTTGTAATTTTCCAAAGGCTGCTGCGGCTGCGTAATTTATAATCGTTTGATTATCAATATTTTGCAAAAATCCGTAAATCAAACTTGCCATGAAACAATCACCGCTTCCGACCTTGTCAACAACAGAATTGGTTTTAAAAACAGGCGATTGATAATTCGATTTAGGCAAATGCAGCGTACCATAATAAGTGGTTTCTGAATCATTCGCAAATCGAAATGTATTGGCAATGATTTTCACTTTTGGAAATTTTGCAAAAAGATTCGCGCTTGTTTCGGCTGCTTGTTCGAGGCAATTTTGAGGATGCAATACATCTTTTTGCGTGTCATTTAAAGGAATCCCTAATAAAGTTTTCGCCGCCCAAACATTTCCCATTACCATATCACATTGATTTACAATGGGTTGCATAATTGAAATTAGGTCTTTGGTGTACGTCCATAATTTCGCCCGATAATTCAAATCAATCGAAATCTTAATACCTTTGGCATTCGCAACTTTCAATGCTTCGTGGCAAACAGCAACCAAATTTAGATTCAACGCGGGTACGATTGCGCTAAAATGCAGCCATTCACAGTCGTTCAAAACGGTTTCCCAATCAATCATGCCCACTTTCAATTCGCTAAATGCCGAATGCGCCCTATCGTAGATGATGCCCGCATGTTTCACGTCCGCGCCTTCCGCAAGGTAATAACTGCCGATGCGTTCACCCATTTTTTGAATGGCGGATACATCAATCTTTAATTCAGTGAGGTCATTCTCGATTTGTTCGGTCATAAAATTGTTAGGCATCGCTGTGCAATATTTGACAGGAACGCCCCAATTCGCCAAAGCCGTTGCCACATTCAATTCGGCACCACCCAAATAAACCGCTAATTTAGGCAAATTAATCCAATGTTGCGTTGTGGGAATGACGTAACGCAGTAAAATTTCGCCAAACGAACATACTTTTTTTTGCATATTGCAAACTGTTTTATTAAAATCTATGGGTTGTATTCCAATCGTTGTATCACAAACTTTTAAAATGGGACCGAATTGGACGAATTTTCACGAATAATCGTATCACAATTCGTCCAATTCGGGTCCCATTTTGAAGGTTTATTGTAATACAATTGTTCATGCTAAGAAGTTGAATTGAAAGAATCGTTCAAAAAAAATACACACTAAAGTATTGATTTTCAACGAAATAAAGCGAATGGAGGGTTTAAAACCCTCCATTCGCTGTTGGCGATTCTTTAATTCCAACTCCTTAATTGTTCTTTTACCTTCAGTACATCGTAAAAGCAGAACGGAAACGTTACCGCAACTATTCAACTTTGGGAACGGTCGTAATCAAAATTGTTTCTAAAATCTTAATGCATATTCCTAATAATTGCCAATTCCAAACCACGCAATTCCGCCAAACCGCGCAATCTTCCAATCGCTGAATAACCAGGATACGTCGTTTTTTTCAAATCATCCAACATTTGATGACCATGATCTGGACGCATTGGAATACTTCTTTTTTGCTGTTTCATCACCTTAACAATTTCACTTACAACGAGATACATATCAGCATCTCCTTCTAAATGATTGTCTTCAAAAAAATCACCATTGGCATTGCGTGTCGTATTGCGCAAGTGAATAAAATGAATTCTATCACCAAATTGGCGAACCATTGCAGGCAAATTGTTCGTCAGGTTGACCCCGAAAGAACCCGTACAAAAACATAAACCATTATGTAAAGAAGGCACTGCCGCCGCCAAAAAAGCCATATCTGCCGCATTGCTCAACACGCGAGGCAACCCCAAAACGCTAAAAGGCGGGTCATCAGGATGAATCACCATATTTACACCACACGATTCCGCAACGGGAATGATTTGTTGCAAAAAATAAAGCAAATGTTGCTGCATTTTAAGCCTGTCAATGCCATCGTAAGTCGCTAATGCCGTTCTAAGCTGTTCGATAGTGAAACTTTCTTCACTGCCCGGAAGCCCTAAAAGAATATTTTTTTGTAATAATTTTATATCGTCATCGCTCATTCTTTCAAAACGATGTTTGGCGCGTTGAATCGTTTTGGCATCATAATCCTTTTCCGCGCCGACGCGTTTCAAAATATAGAGGTCAAATGCGACCAATGCCGCCATTTCAAAACGCAATGCGATGGAACCATCTGCCACTTTATAATTCAAATCGGTGCGCGTCCAATCCAATAAAGGCATGAAATTATACGTCACCACCCGAATATCACAATGAGCTAAATTCCGAATACTTTGTTTATAATTTTCGATATGTAATTGTAAATCAGCACTTTGTGTTTTGATGGCTTCACTCACAGGAAGGCTTTCAACAACAGACCATTTCAAACCCGCCTTTTCAACCAGCGATTTTCGATGCAAAATGTCTTTGATTTCCCAAATCGCTCCATTTGGAACTTGATGTAACGCCGTCACGACACCCGTACAACCTGCTTGACGAATATCGCTTAAACTTACAGGGTCTTTCTCGCCAAACCAACGCATGGTTTGTATCATTTTTGTCATGGTAGATGAAATTTAATTTGGTTGTGATTGTTAATACAATATTTTATACGCCGCTAAATGCGTTGAATCCGCCATCTATCGTTACAATTGAACCCGTTACAAACGCAGAATCATCGCTTAATAACCAAATTAACGCGCTATTCAAATCGGCAGGATTGCCAAATTTTTTAAAAGGCGTATTGGCTAAAATTTTTGCAGCCCGTTCTGTCGGAGAGCCGTCTTCTCGGAGTAACAATTTTCTATTTTGTTCGGTGATGAAAAAACCAGGTTTGATGGCGTTCATGCGTATTTTGTCGCCATGCCGCATGCTCAATTCCACAGCAAACCATTTTGTGAATGCGTCAATCGCCGCTTTGCCCATGCTGTAACCCATTACTTTTGTCAAAGCGCGGTCGGCACTCACAGACGATATATTCACAATACTTCCGCCACCACTTGCCAATATCGCCGAACCAAATATTTTTGTAGGCGCAATCGTCCCCCAAATATTGAGATTCATGGAGTTTTGCATGCCTTTTATATCTAATGCGAAAAGATCTTGTTCGGGTTGCACGATGCCTTCGGGCGAATTGCCTCCTGCGGCGTTTACTAAACCGTTGATTTTGCCAAAATGATTCAAAATGGTTGTTTTTGCAATTTCTAATTCATTGACATCCATTACATTACATACCACTGCAAGTGCTTTTCCGCCTGCTGCTTGAATGGCAGCACTTCGTTCTTGCGCCACTTTTTCATTCCGACCCAAAATGCAAACAGAACCACCTGCTTGCGCAATCGCTTGTACGAAACTCCCGCCTAATACGCCCGTACCGCCTGTAACAATGATCACTTTATCTGATAGTGATTTAGACATAATTTTAATTGCTAAATGATTGATAATTAAATTTTTATACATTCAATTGTAGAATCTCAGTAATTTCCGTTTTGGGAAATTTTTGAAATAGGATGCTGATGATTTTAAGGATTGCAAGGATATTTTTAGTTCTCATTTGCGTTTTCAACCGAAAACATCTTTTTAATTTTTGAAATCATCAGCATCCTATTTCAAAAATTTTTCCAAAACAGAAACTGCTGGTAGAATCCTATTTTTAGAATCTACAGAACGAATAACCTTGATTTTGCGCTAAAACTGCATCTTTATTGGATTAAATTTTAGAAGCATGGCGCAAAGTTATTCTTTTCGATGGGCAATTCAAATTCAAAAAACATCTTTCAATGTGTATATCAGTATTTATGCAATCGATTGCATAAATGAAATTTAAAAAAAGAGCTAAAAAATCTCCTTTTTAAAGGAAGATGCTCTCAAAACCGTAGATGCCGTAAAACGCAATATTGTAAATCGCAACGCGCTTTGTTGTTTTGGGCAACGGCAAGATTTTTTAAATCAATTGTTGTAACAAAAGTAAGTAAATTTTTGAATTGGGTAGCTAAAAAACATTTTTTTTTCAAAAATTTTTATTTTTAAGTGGACAAGGCAATATAAATGACCTAAAAATATTTTGCATAAATAATTGATTTACAAAGAATTATAGCGAATGGAGGGTTTCAAACCCTCCATTCGCTGTTGTCGTTTATTTAACGCCAACTACTTACCTTTGCCTTATTTGTTAATCTCAATTCTGAATAACCCTCATGTTTTCCAAAAAAATACTCTTTATATTGCTCTTTTCGCCCCTTTTTCTGAAAAGCCAATCCATTAATACCGCTAAACCGTGGGCATATTGGTGGTGGCTCGGCAGTGCGGTGGATTCAAACAGCCTTTCAAAAAACTTGCAAGATTTCGCCAATGCAGGTTTTGGCGGTCTGCACATCATCCCGATTTATGGCGTGAAGGGGGAAGAAAGCAAATTTATTCCTTATTTGTCGCCAAAATGGGTTGAAATGTTGGATTATACTGTTCAAGAAGCGAATCGGTTCGGTTTAGGGATTGATATGACGCTTGGCACAGGCTGGCCTTTGGGCAGCCGTTTTGTAACAGAAAGCGATGCTGCGAAGGCTTTTAAAATGCGCAAGGATGAAACAGGTAAATTGGTTTTAGACATTGTGCCCACCAAACAAAAAGTTAAACGTGCCGCGCCTGGGGGCGAAGGTTGGGTGCTGGATCATTTAAATCAAACGGCAGTTCAAAACTATTTTAAACCGTATGATACCCTTTTTTCTAAGAAAAATATCGGCGTTCGGGCGTTTTATAACGATTCTTACGAAGTTTACGGAGCGAATTGGACAAATGATTTTTTCAAAAAATTCAAACAATTGCGTGGATATGATTTGGCAGAAAATCTTGATGTGATGGCTTTGGATTCTGCCAAAACGGAACGCGAAAAACGGATTTGGGCAGATTATCACGAAACGTTATCCGATTTGTTATTGAATGATTTTACAAAACCATTGAATGCGTTTGCAAATAAATATGGTAAAATGTTGCGCAATGAATCGCATGGTTCACCTGCTCATATTTTAGATTTGTACGGGGCTTCGGACGTACCCGAATCAGAGTTTTTTGGGAGCAAACCTTATAATATTCCGTTTTATCGGCAAGATGAAGATTATGATCCACATCGTTTTGGAAAACCTGGTGCCTTTGTTCTGAAATTTGCATCGTCTGCCGCACATGTGATGGGCAAAAAATGGGTGTCTTCCGAAACCGCTACTTGGCTCGGCAACCATTTTAAAGTATCCTTGAAACAAATCAAACCCATTGTGGATGAGTCGTTTGTGGGCGGCATTAACCACATTTTTTATCATGGCGTACCGTATTCGCCGCCGAATGCGCCTTTTCCTGGTTGGTTGTTTTATGCTTCCACGAATTTCAATCAGCAAAGCCATTTTTGGAAAGAATTGCCGCTTTTGAATGGTTATATTGAGCGTTGCCAACAACTTTTGCAAAATACAAAGCCTGATAATGATGTTTTGTTGTACATGCCGTTAGTGGATTGGTGGCATTCGGTCGGTAAAAAAGACAAAACGCATGTGTTAGATGTGCATACGCTTTTGAGTGGCGGCATTTATAATACGCCTTTCGGTAAAATCGCAAAACAACTGACGGAAGATGGTTATCGTTTCGATTTTGTATCAGACCGACAATTGCAAAATGCCAAAAGTAATAAAAACGTGCTCCTTACGGAAGGTGGAACGCAATATCGTGCGGTCGTTATTCCGCAATTGGATTACATGCCTTTGGAGACCGTTCAAACTTTGGAAAAATTGCAAAAAGCAGGTGTTTTAATTGTTTTTGCGGGAAAATTGCCGCGTACCGTTAATGGTTTTTTGAATTATGAAAAAAGGGAAAAACGATTGGCGAATTTATTGAAAAACTTTGTTGCCTATCCAAATGGTTATACACAAGTCTTTGAAAATCAGCTTATTAGAAAAGAAAATTTAGAACAAAAGGGGCTTCAATTCATCCGAAAAAAAACGGATACAGGCAATCTTTATTTCATCATCAATCAAGAACAAACGTTTAAAAGTGATTCCATTGAATTGTCCACAATTGCCACAGCTGTTCAAGTTTTCGACCCTTTGAGGCAGACAAAACGGATGATTCCTTTTAAAACCATTAGTAGAGATAAAATTCAAATTTCACTTGATTTGCAGTCAGGAGAAAGTGTTTTTATAGAAACATTTCATTACCCTGTTTCAACTCAAACTGAAAATCCACCCTCTCAAATCCACCATACACAACCCATACAAGGCAGTTGGCAAGTGAATTTTTTGAAAGGTGAACCAAGCGTTCCGCAAGGTTTTCAAACCAATAAACTTGACTCTTGGACAACATTAAGCAAAGATACGATGGCTCAATATTTCAGTGGCACGGCGCGTTACACATTGAATTTCAATGTTTTAGAACATCAAGTAGGTAAAGCGGGCAAGTTTGAATTAGGCGATGTCCGCGAATCTGCGGTCGTTAAATTGAATGGTAAAACGTTGGGAACTGCCTGGTGTTTGCCTTATAATGTACCGATTCCAGCAGGTGTGCTTTTGAAAGACCATAATTTATTGGAAATCGAAGTGACCAATCTTTCGGCGAATCGAATCCGATATATGGATAAAAAAGGTATTGTATGGCGTAAATTTTATGATATTAACTTTGTGGATATTTCTTACAAACCTTTTGATGCGTCGGGCTGGTTGCCTGTGCCTTCGGGGTTGTTGGGCGAAGTGCGTTTGGTGACTTGGTGAATAGACAATCACCGCTGGCTCGCTCCTTTCAAGGCGGCGCACCCCAATTGAGTTACTTAAATGGAGTCGTCGGAAAATTTATTTCCCGACTCCAAAACCAATCAATTCTTATAGTTGCACTCAAATTGCTGGCTTCTGAAAATCTTTACAAAAAAACATTTTGTGACATTCAAAAAATAAGAATATTAATATTTAAATTTTATCTTTGCGCACCATTTCAAAACGGGTAAATTTTCACAACACAACAGCCACATAACCCAAATCGCTGAAAGATTTTCAGTAATTTTCTTTTTAATATCAACTTTATTGATTTGCTTTGACGCTGTAAGTCCTTTTTTAAGTCGTTTTTTCAAGTATAAAGAAATTTATAACTATTTTAAAACTTCAAAATCAATAACTTGCAACTATGATGACATCAAATCTATTCAAATGACGAAAATTCAAATTCAAGTCAACGGTCAATTACTCACCGTTGAAGCTGACCCCGAAATGCCATTACTTTGGGCATTGCGCGATTTATTGGGCATGACTGGCACCAAGTTTGGCTGCGGCATGACTCTTTGTGGCGCGTGTACCGTGCATTTAGATGGCGCACCTGTACGCTCTTGCTCGCTTTCCATAGGACAAATTAAAAAAGGTAAAATTACAACGATTGAAGGACTTTCGGACGATAACAGTCACCCTGTGCAACAGGCTTGGATTGAAACCCAAGCACCACAATGTGGTTATTGCCAATCAGGACAAATTATGTCGGCAGTGGCACTGTTGAAAAACAATCCACAACCTACTGATGCCGATATTGATGGCGCATTGGCGGGCAATTTGTGTCGTTGCGGCACGTATCCGCGCATTCGGGCAGCCGTCAAAAGGGCAGCTGAATTGATGAAAACGAAATCAGCACCGATAGCACCGACCAAATTGCCTAAAACGGATACAGGTTCTCGTTAAGTTGACTCGGCTGAGTCCATTCACACCTTTTTAGTCATGTGTTTGAAATCTTTTTCGTTCCCAAAAGGCATTGGGCAATCTACGGAGTCCATTTTAGAGGAAAACGAGGATTCAAACCGCAAACTCATTTAGTTCATGCAAACGCGTAGAGATTTTTTAAAACTGACAGGTAAATTTGGTGCATTACTCGCAGTGGGTATTGCCATGCCTGCGGCTGTGCAAGCGAAAACGACTCAAAAAGCCTTGAACGGGGATGAACCTATCTCCGAAATCATTGATTTTGAGATGAATCAATATATCGTTATTACGAAAGATAATAAAATTATTTTATTCAACCCGCGCCCTGATATGGGGCAAGGCACGACGCAATCATTGCCAATGCTTCTTGCTGAAGAATTGGAAGTCGATTTGGAACAAGTGGAAATCCGTTTTACCAATGGGCATTCTAAATTTGGAGGTCAAAGTGCAGGTGGTTCTTCTTCGATTCGGACGCGTTATGACGAGTTGCGCGAAGCGGGAGCCGCAGCGCGGGTGATGCTTCTAACGGCGGCGGCTAAAAAATGGGGTGTGCCTGTGACCGAATGTCGGGCTGAAAAAGGCAAAATCTTACATCAAAATTCGGATAAATTAGCTCTTTATGGTGATTTATCAGAAGATGCTGCCAAATTGGAGATTCCACAAGGCATTAAATTGAAGGAAATCAAGGATTTTAAATTGATTGGCAAAAATAAACCGCGTTTGGATATTCCCAATAAGGTTTCAGGCAAAGCGATTTTTGGGATTGATGTAAAAGTTCCGAATATGTTATACGCTACGATTCAACGTTCTCCGTTGATTCATGGGAAAGTAAAAACGTTTGATTCGATGGCGGCATTGGGTATTGAAGGCGTTCGACAGGTGTTGAAATCAGAGCGTCCTTTGCCTTATAAAACATTGGAAGGGGTAGCCGTTTTAGCGGACACGTATTGGGCGGCGTTGAAAGCGCGCAAAGTGTTGAATGTGGTTTGGGATAATGGTGATTATCAATCCGTTACGACCGAAAAATATTTTCAAGCGGCGCATTCGTTGGCTAAATCGGATGGGGCTATTTATAGAGATGCCAAAGGTGATGTGAGTAAGGCTTGGGCTGTTTCAGTGACGAAAGTGGAAGGGACTTATGAAACCCCTTTTACGGCGCATGCGGCAATGGAGCCGAATAATACAGTGGCTTGGGTGAAATCGGATGGTTCGGTGGAAGTTTGGTGTCCTGTGCAGGGACCCGATGGAGCTGTGCAAAGAGTCGCAGAGTATTTGAAAATACAACCTGAAAAAGTTAAAATAAATGTTCAATTGATGGGTGGCTCTTTTGGACGGAAGGCGTATTTGGATTATGTGTTGGAAGCGGTTTATCTGTCGAAACAGGCAAAAGTGCCAGTGAAATTGATTTGGACGCGGGAAGATGATTTGACACAGGGCCCTTTTCGACCCGGTATGGTCAATTTATTGAAAGCGGCATTGGATAAAGATGGTTTTGTAACCACTTTTGAACATCGGATTGCAGGGGCATCGATTATGCACCAAGTTTTCCAACATGACCAAACGGGCAAAACCGATGGTTGGGCGGTGGATGGAGTGAGTCAAGAAGATTCGCCGTATGACATTCCGAATCGCCGTCAAACATTTAGTTTGGTAGAAACGCCGATTCCTATTTTGTGGTGGCGTTCCGTTTATGCTTCGACGAATATTTTTGGTCAAGAATCTTTTATAGATGAAATTGCGCATGCGTCGAAACGCGACCCGATGGATTTTCGATTGGAATATTTGAAAAAAGAACCCAAATTCATTGCGGTTTTGAAATTATTGGAAGAAAAAGCCAATTATCGTCAAAAATTGCCTGCGGGACAGGCGATTGGGATTGCAATTGGACGTTGTTTTAAATCCATTTGTGCCTATGCGGTGACGGTTTCCCAAAAAGGGAATCAAGTTAAAATTGATAAAGTGGTTGGGGTTATTGATGTGGGCGTTGCAGTTGCCCCCGATAACGTCAAGGCGCAAACAGAAGGCAATGTGATTATGGGCATTTCAGCCGCTACAAAAAGTGGTATCAATATCGAAAATGGAGAAGTGCAAGAAACGAACTTTCACGCTTTCAATCCTTTACGTATGAATGAAGTTCCTACGATTGAAATTCACATCATGCCGAGTGAAGCGGCTCCTGGCGGTGCAGGTGAACCCGGTTTACCGCCGATTGCGCCCGCTTTGTGTAATGCGATTTTTAATTTGAATGGAAAACGCTGGCGCAAATTGCCTTTGAGTTTGGAAGGATAATTAGTAGAAATTAAGGATGCATTTGCTTGATTTTTTCAAAAAATCAAGCAAATGCATCCTTAATTTCTACAATTCTTTAATTCCTGATTCTAACTATACGCCTGTCCATACAACAATATGTTTCATACTATTTAACCCAAGTTGCGCGGTAGGCGGCTTCGCCGCCGAAAAGAGGGAGATGGGGACGGCTGTGTGTTGTTTTGTTGAATGGGGCAAAGCCCCATTCAACAAAACAACACACAGCCGTCCCCAGAAAGTCTTTTTCTGCCCAAAACGGTCTTACCACGCAACTTAGGTTATTTAATGAATTGATATTTTTAACTGGGCAATATAATTTTAAAAATAGTGCCTTTCGGCAAATTATTTAAAATTTGAATTTTCCCTTTATGAATTTTAATGATTTGTTTTACGATATACAAACCTAAACCCGTCCCTCTCGTACTGCGCGTATCTTCATTCCCAATCCTGTAAAAACGATTGAACACTTTTGAACGCTCTTTCACAGGAATGCCAATGCCAAAATCCGCGACTTCAAACACAAATTGTTCTTTTTCATATCGATAGGTCAAGCGAATTTCAGCTGTTCCTTTGGAATATTTGACGGCATTTTCCAATAAATTCATCAAAACCGAGATTAAACTCAATTTTTCTGCCCGCAAAATAGGCACTTCATTCGACACAATTTCCAACAAAGCGTTTGGAAAACGCGTCCGAAATCGTTGTATGACTTCCTCCACCAATTGTGCCACGTTTATTTCTTCTCGGACAGGCTTGTAAATGGCATCTAAACGCGCCGAAAGAAGTAAATTATTCACTAATTCCGTCAATCTTTCGGTTTCTTTCTGACCGGAATCGCATAATTTTTGGACTTGTGCTTTCTCTAAATCGCGTTTGAGGATGGTTTGCAATATCAATTTGATGGAAGCTAAGGGCGATTTTAACTCATGCGTAATGGATAATAAAAAATTACGCCGTTGTTGCGCCATCGCAATATCGCGTCGATAACCCCATTGAATCATCCATAAAATAGACATAAAACCTAAAAATAAAAACGACCCTTCTCCAACAACCATCCGCCTATGTTTCTGATAATCAGCCGATAACACTTGAAAATGAATTGATTTTTGAAAAGAAATCGTATCTTGAAAAACATTTTCAGCTTTCATGTGTAATGCCAAATTTTCAACTTTAAGTTGAAAAAGCTCATTATTACGGCGCGTGAGTAGGGCAGTCCACCAAACAAAGGCTAACATCATATAGGTGACAGACACCAATGAAAAGAGTCGATTGCGGTTGCTATTTTCCATAAAATTGCTCAAAAACGATTTAAAGGGCGCGTTTTCGGGGCAAATATAGCAGAACTTGCCGCAAATTGGAAATTTGCAGCAAGTCCATTGCCTTTTTAGCCAAAAATAGTGTCTTTATGCCGTTTGACATAACGGCGAATATTGACCCAAAATGCCAAAAATAAATAGAACAAAATGGGCGAACCCAAACCAATAAAGGACAAATAAATAAAATACAAACGCACGCGAGCCGATGTCAGTTGCATCTTCTCCCCCAAATAACTACATACCCCGAATAAAGACCGTTCAAGGATGGATTTGAATTGTTCCATGACCAAAAATTTATACATTAAAAGATCTTATTTGCGACCAATGATGGGGCAAATATGCACTTTTTTTTGGAAAAAATCCAGTTCTACGGTGGTTTGTTTTAATTAAAACGGTTCTTAAACCGTTTTAATTTGCTTTAAAAATTTGGGTTCGCTCGTCCTAAGACAATTTAATCAACATAAGCACTAATACAATCGTCGCACCTGCTGCCAACAATAAGGACAAAACGTGGTCACTTTTTGCGGTAGATTGCCGCGCTTGCATGTCAGCATAATGCTGTTGGAGTTCATGGTTCGCGCTTTCTTCGTTAAATGGCTGTTGCATCATACAAGAAGTTCGATTATTTGGTTAAATAATAAGAAAGTTTGGTTATAAATTTTGTAAAAATGCTACACGTAAAATATTGATTTTGAAGGATTTCAAAAATTATTGCGTTATTTGTTGGGACAAAGATAAATGTTTTTATTGAATATGAAAATATTATTATGTTTTTTTTATACTTTATTTTAAATACGAAAAGGAAAGAAATTTTGATGCGTTTAGAATGTTAACGATTGAGCTAAAACAACGATTGCCGTTACGCGAGAAGTTGTCGAAAAATAGATTTTTCGATAACTTTCCCTGCGTAACGGCAATTTTTTTGTTAAAAATGGTAAGATGTTTTCTCTTTGGAGGCAAGTATGTTAATTCGCCTAAATAAATATTTTAAAAAATAGTATATTAAAAATCTTTGCTTTAAAGTACCGCTTGCTCACAAAAGAATACCATTCCAAAAAAAGTCATAATTAATTATGTTAATTATTTTGAAAACTCTTAGAAGCACTATAACTTTGCAATGTTTTCTCATAGTATGTTTGTTTTTTTCCTGCGCCACACTCCCTCCGAGGTGCAGGATTTTTTTTTGCTCCTACTCCAAATAAAGGCAAAAAAAACATACAAAGACATTAAATCTAAAAAAATCGACCGTTTACTCAATAAAATCGACCGTTTAATAATTTTTTTACAAAAAATACAAAAAAGATTTGCTGGATTCAACACCAGCAACTATCTTTGACTCAGTTTTCTCATAGTATGTTTACCTAGTCTTCCTGCGCCTCAACCTCCTTTGGTGCAGGATTTTTTTTAAGCGATTTTTTCGCTTTTCAAACGGTATAGTTACTTTAAAAAATAAAGTAATTTAAGGACATTAATTATTAACCTACCAAACCGTTTGCTCACTCCTTTTAACCATTCCCTAATTTTCTCCCTTCTTTTTCTAATTACCCCTTTACAAGTTGGGAAAAAGTCCTTTACTTTGTAAAAGTTTTCTCATAGTATGTTACTTTCGTGTTCGGGCTGCTTGGCGATTTAGCGAAGCAGCCCGAATTTTTTTAAGTCTTTTTTTGACAAACACCGAGCGAAGCAACTCGTATTTTTAAACACTTTTAGAACTTCGCTCAATATTCATCTGATTTTAGCGTATGCTTGTTTTTCTCCGTATCCATACTATGTAAAAAAGTGTGCCAATCTTTTCGATGGCGGTCTTTTTTTTCTTTCGTATAAAATACAAAAAATATATGTATCCTACCTTTTCCTCAAAAAATAGTACCTTTTCCTAATTTGATTCACACGAATATTAATAATAATTTCATATGTCAGTCAGATAACATATCTTTGTGACGTGTAGTTTTCTCATAGTATGTTTTTTGCTCCTACATCGTCTCCCCCTTGATGTAGGAGTTTTTTTATTTATAAAAATAGATAAAATCAAATGATTATAAATTAAAAAAAAATTATTGAATTAATAAATATTGTTTTTGATTCAAGTGATTGCAGCATTGTTTTTGTTTGAAAATTTATTTGAAAAAAGTCAGTCTATTGTTGTGTTTACAAAATTCAAAGGCGAATTATAATTTAAAAAGATTATCATATTTTTTTAAAAAAATGTGACAGAGCAGTCGCCTAAGTTTTGTAAACGGAAATTACAAAACAAATTATTAAAAAAATTTGTTTTGTAATTTCCGTTTACAAAACTGCTTCTCATTCCTATTTTACCTCCGTTTACCCAATTGTGCGGAAACATAAAAGTTTATAAAAAAGGGTCTATTTTCTTCATTGACCATTATCGGTACTTTTTTTGGAAAAATATCCAACATAATCCCTGCTTCCACTGCTTTCAAATACTCGTCAAACGCACCCCAATCAACATGTACGCCCGCGCGCCCATAAATTCCGGGCAAAAAATTCAATTCATCGATTCCTCTTATCAAACCTGCACTACCACGAACAGGTCTAAATGGATTTTGGTCTAAAAACTCGCGTTCAGTCGCAGGTGAATACTTCATTTGAAGGATGCCTGCATCCCGCCCCGCGCTGATTTCTAAGTAATAAGGCTTCAATACACCCAAATTTACCCCACCACCATAGGTCAAACCGACGGCAACCCCATTTTTAGACGCTTTTTCACTGTAATATCGCTTAACGCCCGTGCCGCCGCGCATTGCAAAAAAATTATTTTGTTTTCCGAAAATATACGAACTGAAACCTGCAGTTGGATTTAAACCAGCAAAATCACTATTTTTGCGTGTTTCTTTGATATGGCTGATTTCACCTAAACCGACTTCCCAAAAAGTGGTTTTATAATAGGTTTTGATTTTACCTATTTGATAATTGACATTCCAACCATAGGTATGTAGCCGAAAATCAACGACTTGTTCCTTGTCATAAATAATCCCTTTAGAATCATTTGCAGACATGTTTTGCGCAATACTCTGGAAAGGATGCCCTAAAAGCAGAACGATTGCCAGTTGAAGGGGCAAGCTAAAGATACTTGTATATTTTTTCATGACCTTTTTATTGAACGTCATTGAATGTTATTTTTAAAAATAATTTGAATCAAAAAGATTTTACAAATATATGAATTATTTTCAAATTTTTATTTTCAAAAAATAATTCCACATTTAGTAACAAAGTTAATCCGTTTTATGCTTTAAACTTTATAAATTGGCAAAGTATTTTCCAAATTATCAAAAAAAAGGATTTCATAAGATGTGAATCTATTAAATTTGCGCCAACTATGACTACTACAACCACTCCTTTTAATCAAATTGTCATTAAAGCCTATCAATCGGCTCAAGCTTTTAACATCAAACGCTTGCGCGCTGAGTTTCGGGCGGAATTGCATTCGGGGAATACCTCCGAATTGTTTTATTTTTTTGAAAAAGAAAATCGATATTTGTATATTTTTGATTACGGCGTGGTCGTTTTTGGGAATTATGATGACATTGCTAAAAGTGAATTTTTGCGGTTCATACAAGCCTACGCCGAAAGTCCATTGAGCAATGAAGTGGATATTTCGGAGCAGTATCAATTAAATGTGTCGGCAGAGGTACATCAACCCATTGTCAAAAATGATGATGTGACTTGGAAGCGCACGGATCCGTCTGTTTTAAAAATTGTCATGTTGAACACAGGACAATCCGTCGCGTTAGAGCATTATGAGTTACTGACAGAGGAAATGTTGACTTCTACGAAAAATTATATTCGGCAATTGGAAAAAACAGGTAGTTTAAATGTGTCTAAAACGGAATTATTGAAATATATCGGAAAAGTATTAAATGTAAAAGCGGAAATTATGGACAATTTATACATTTTGGACGACCCCAATTTGACTTGGGAAGACGAAGCCTTGAATTATTTAAATCGACAATTGAAATCCAATTTTGACATCAATGCGCGCTTTAAAGATTTGGATTACCGTTTGCGCAATGTAGAAGAAAATTTGAAATTGTTTACAGAGTTATTGCACAACCGCGATAGTTCGCGGATGGAGATTATTATTATTGTTTTAATTTTGATAGAAGTATTGAATATTTTTTTCGGAAAGCATTGATTTAGAAAGATTTAGCCTAAAATCTCATAGTTTGTTCACTCAATTTTTTTACAACAAGTTAATTATTTTTGCAGTATGAAACTTCAACTCAGTTGTTGCTTATTGTTTTTGGTTTGTTTTCAACAAACGATTGTTGCTCAAAGTACGTTTATCATTCCGCGCTCGGATACAGGCGGTTTTGCTGTGGTGTTTCGGGACGGAAAAAAATTGGCGGATATAAATGCCAAATTTGTAGAACCTTTTTCGGACGGACTTGCGGCGGTGTATAATGGGCGCGGCAGTGTGGCGTATATCAATGAAAATGGGGAAATGATGATTCCCGAAGGCAAATTGCTGGCGTATTCCAATTTCGGACATTCTTTTTCAGAAGGTTTGGCGGTTGGGATAGTCGATACGATGGGTGTGAAATATGGTTTTATTGACATGCAAGGTAAATTTGTTATACCTGCTACGTTTGATGGACTCTTGCCTTTTTCGGAAGGGTTGGCGCGAGCGTATGATGCGAGTTCCAAAAAATATGGCTATGTGAAACGGGTCAATAACACCTTGAAATGGGCAATTCCTGCTATGTTTAAAGAAGCGCGGAGCTTCAAAGAAGGGTATGCCGCCGTCAGCATTGATGGCACGAAGTACGGTTATATTGATAAAAGTGGTAAAGTGATTATCGGCATGAGTTACACATATGGCAAATCACAACATTTATTGGATTTTGTCAATGGGTATGCAGTCGTGGGCGTAGAAGTGGAAGGCAAACAAAAATTTGCTTATTTGGGTCAAAACGGTAAAAAATTGGGCAATCAAGCCTTTGATTTTGCTTTGCCGCTTCGAGATGGCTTGGGGTTGGTAGCGATTCAGAATGAAGAAGATGCCAAAGGAAATTTTTATCGATTTGGTGTATATAGCAAAGATAGTTTGAAATTAACGCTTCCTGTACAATATTATTTGGTTAGTGATTTTATGTATAGCGGGGAAGGCGGTTTTAGTGAAGGGTTATGTGCAACGAATTTGGGTTATATCAGTTCAACGGGTGAAGTGATGATTGACATGGGTGGCAAAGCGATTTCGGATGCCAATCCCTTTCGACGCGGCGCGGCACAAGTAACCGTTTGGGACAATCCTGACCAATTTAGATTTTGCTTGATTGACAAAACAGGCAAAATTCTTTGGCAATCACCGTTGAATAAATTTAGATAACATAACCCAAATTGGGTGGTACTTTATTCGACTTAGGTTACATACAAATATCGTTTTAGCCTATGTTCGAGAAACTACCCAATCAACCTGTTATGAGCCTTTTCGGTTTCTGCCCGTAATATGGTGCTACTTTTTGATTAATTGCAGCACTTGAGTAAAGGAAGCCGAACAAGGCTATTATTTTTTTCATTTTGTGGAAGCAAAATTATCTGAAATAATAAATTGATAAAAAGTATCCCAAGCTAAGGTTGCACACGTCAATCTGCCCGAAAAATGGCGTGCAACTTCAAATATATTCAAATTTTCATCATCTGTTAATACGCCATTTTGAATCATATTGAAATAGGATTGACAAATTTCAAGGGCTTCATGAATGGTTTTTCCAATCATTTTTGCCGACAAAATAGAGGCTGCTGCTTTGGAAACCGCACAGCCGTACCCATGAAAAGTGATTTTATGAATCGTATCGTCTTTGAAATCCAAATATAATTTGTATTTATCGCCACAAACGGGATTATATGCGTTCTCAATGTGTTGCGCATCTACCCGTTTCTCAAAACCAATCGGTTGACGCTGATGCTGCAAAATGATAGGATGGTATAGATTCATATTTCTATTTTTATGACACATAGTACACATAGTTTTTATAGTACATATAGTTTTTATAGTACGTATAAAAAACTAATAAATTGACATTATTTTTCAGTTTAAAATATTTATTTTCAACAAGTTGAATCGAGAAACAATATCAATTTATTAAGTCTCCATACTTACACATAGTTTTTATAGTACACATAGTTTTCATAGGACACATAGTTTTCATAGGACACATAGAGGCATTCTTCAAAGAATACCCCCCCTATGTGTCCTATGAAAACTATGTGTCCTATGTGTTGATTTATTGTAATCGGGCAATCATCACTCCAGATTGTCCTTTATTTTTCATCAAATAATCTGCCATCGGTTCTTCGGTAATCATCACCTGTTTTTTCACAGAAGACGCGTGCATCAAATGCGCCCGCCCATTGCGTTTCACGATGAAACCGACATGAGCAATTTCAATCCGTTTTTCATGCGTCGTAATCGCCACAATATCCCCATCCAACAATTTGTTTTCCAATGCAGGAATTTTTGCCTCTGGAATGTAAAAATGAGGGCGTTTATTAATCGCATCTTCTACTTGTCGAATGGTTTCAAAGGTTTTCGGGTCTGCCATATTCCCGTATGCCGTATCTTTTTTATACGTCATAATGGTCACCGTTTTTTGATACGGTTCTCCGCCCAAATCTTGGGTAATATCCTTCAAAAGCCCTTTTTGCGCTTGTTCAAACATCCAATCGGTGAAATAATGGTGTCGTGCTGCATAATCCACAACGCCTTTTCGATACCGAATCTCTTGCAACTTTTTTTTATAATTTTCAAAACTATTGTTTTTATCCAACCGCGTTTGCGCCAATGCAACCGTGTTTTCAACAAAAGTAACGCAATCTAATTGTTTCAAATTGACCACCAAAACCTCTTTGCTCATGGGTTTCAAACGCGTTTTCGCCCGATGATTGCTGTCCAAAGTGAAGTAAACATAAGGTGTACCCAAGAAACTTTTGCCAATCGCATTGACTGACGAAATCATATTGGGTTGTAACGCCACAGGCAAGTGCATTTTAGCTTCAAAAATCGCTTGTTGTTCGCCTTTGGGTTTGACCACCAATTTGGTCGGCTTCCCATTCGCCTTCACGACAATATCCGCCGCTTTCGATTTGAGCATCATCGGCTGCGCAAATCCTGCAAGGCTCATACTGGCAAAATATATAAAAAAGATAGGTCGTTTCATCCTTCTATTCATTATGAATTAAATTATTTTTTTATAAAATAGCATCTTCCCAATCATCAATATGACGCTTT
>JAAFJT010000026.1 GCA_013298955.1 Chitinophagales bacterium | reverse complement strand
TCACCTAACTTCCCTTCACGCCAGCCTTCCATATCTTCCCCCTTTTTCGGCAAACACATTTCTTGAAACAGCGTTTGCGCCATCGCTTCAAGGGTTGCATTCATTTGGCGGTTCAGTTCGATTTTATCATCGAGACTTGTTAAAATGGCGGCGATGCGCGTTTGTATTGCAAGATTTGGTAATGGAATTTCTAAATTCTTTAAAATCTCTATCGTCATACTCGGTACAGCCGACCCAACATTCATAGAAACAAAGTCTATCGTTTTTAAATAAAAATATAAAAATTTGCCAACAACATTGCTTTGTATCTTTGAATAAAACATCGTATCAACCGTCCAAAAAGGTTTGTCCATATAATAAATATTATTGAGGCTTCCTTTTCGGGGAATGAGAATGGATTCCTTTTCGTATAGAGGTTTTTCTGCATATCGCATCAGCCCACCAGAACCGTACACAGGAATAGAGCCTTCTGCAAGATGTTTATGGTCTTTTCCATATTTAATATCTAATAATTCACCTAATTTATGTTCAACAAATTCATAATAATTAAAATTCATAACCAATTGATTTTAAATGTTCACGGATTGTTTTTTCCAAGACGGCACTTTGTTGAAACTGTTTCGCCAGCGTTTCGGTCAACGCGTTCATTTTCTCAGCAAACGGCACAGTATCTTCTTCTTCGGCTTCGGTGCCGACATAGCGACCGGGCATCAACACATATTGATTCGTTTTGATATCTTCCATCGAAGCCGCTTTACAGAAACCTGCGACATCGGCATACTTACCATTGGCATTGCGCCAATCGTGGTACGTATCGGCGATTTGTAAAATATCGGCATCGGTCAATTCTTTATTTCGGCGATTGGTCATTACGCCCAATTTTCGAGCGTCTATAAACAAAATTTGTTGATTTCGATGCGCTCTATTTTTGGAAAGGAACCACAAACAAGCCGGAATCATCGTGTTATAAAACAATTGTGCGGGCAGCGCGACCATACAATCAATCAAATCGGCATCAATCATGCGTTTGCGAATGTCGCCTTCGCCGCCCGAATTACTATTCATGCTGCCGTTTGCCAAGACAATGCCTGCGGTGCCGCGCGGACTCAATTTATGAAAAAAATGTTGCAACCAAGCATAATTCGCATTGCCGGTCGGGGGCGTACCGAACGTCCAACGGCTGTCATCGCGGAGGAACTCGCCACTCCAATCGCTGATATTAAACGGCGGATTCGCCATGACAAAATCCGCTTTGAGGTCTTTATGTTTATCGTCGAGGAGCGTATCGCCGAGTTCAATGCGCGCATCAATACCCCGAATCGCAAGATTCATTTTCGCCAATCGCAAAGTGGTCGGGTTACTTTCCTGCCCAAAAATAGATAAATTTTGAAGATTGGCTTGATGACTCGAAAGAAATTTTTCACATTGCACAAACATCCCGCCACTCCCACAACAACCATCATACACCCGCCCATTGAAAGGCTCGAGCATCGCCACCAAAAGTTTGACAATACTTGGAGGCGTATAAAATTGTCCACCACTTTTGCCTTCGGCATCAGCGAATTGACCTAAAAAATATTCATACACGCGCCCTAATAAATCCTTACCGTGATGCCCCGCTTGCGCAAATCCAATCGTACCAATCAAATCAATCAATTCGCCAAGCCGTTGTTTATTCAAATCCGGGTCAGCATAGATTTTAGGCAACACGCCTTTAAGCGACGGATTAATGCGTTCAATCGCATCCATCGCTTCGTCTAATGCAGCACCAATCTCAGGTTGTTTGGCGCGAGCTTGCAACGCCTTCCAACGCGCTTTTTCAGGGACGAAAAAAATATTGGCTGCGGCATATTCGTCCGCATCTTCGGGGTCTGCGCCCGCGTATTCGCCTACGCCTGCGTGTAAAAGCGCGTTTAAATCGCTGAACGCATCAGAAATATATTTTAAGAAAATGAGTCCGAGGACGACATGTTTGTATTCAGCAGCGTCCATATTACTGCGCATTTTGTCGGCAGCCGTCCACAACGCCTTTTCGACATCTTTAAAATCTGACATATAATGGTATTGAAATTTAGGGCATCTTTTGCGTAAACCCGTTGCAAATAAACGCATCATTTCGCAAACCACAAAATCGAAAAAAGGAATCTAAAACCATTCGGTTTAGATTCCTTTTTTGTATTTTATCATTATTCAAAACAAATTATTTTAAATTAACTTTAAAACGAATGTCTTTTGGCGGCATACACATTTGACCATTGCAAGTCATATATTGTAACGTCCCGCGTACTAAATGCAAATCGGCTGCTTTGACCACGATTTTTTGAGTAAATTGCGTTTTGCCCGTAAATTTAATGACGTTCATACCAAACATTTGGTCGTAACCTTCTTTTTTATGACCATTTTCTTCTGTTTTGCCTTTCAATTCAAGCGCGGGATGCTTTTCAAATTGAATGGTAGTGCGAATGGGCCCATCATCACTTGACAAATATTGTGAATACAAAAACCAACCTTCTGCGATATCCGCCGTCAAGGTCACTTCATACTCATTCCCAACAAGCGGTTGTGCCTTAAAAGACCATTTAACGGGTTCTGCCAACTGAGCTGACGCAAAAGTACCAAACAAAAGCATCACTGCAAGGGTGAAAAAAGCTGTTTTAATCCTCATAACCATGATTGTTTTATAGTGTGTCCTAAAATATTTTTATAAACTGATTAATTGATTTTTCATTATTTTTACAAATATCTTGTTTTTCAGAATAAAATATACTTATTTACAAAAAATTAACATTTTATTAATACAAATAAGATTAAAATGACCCTTTTCTGAACAAGTGCTTTAACGACACAGAATTATATTTGATAAAATGTTTTTAAAAAAAATTAAATTTTGCACCTAAAATCATCGTTTGGCTTCATTTTAAGAAGGTGAAATGCCTCCTTTTCTTTGTGACGCAACAAAATTACGACGGTAACAGTACCTTTTGCAAGTATTGCCACAAATTTTCAACAATGATGCGGTTTCCAGCCTCATTTGGATGGATACCATCACCTTGATTCAAGGTTGCAATCCCCGCAACCCCTTCCAAAATAAACGGCACTAACAAAATTTTATTCTGCGTCGCCAATTTATTATACATGTCATGGAATGCATCTGTATAAGTTTTGCCCATGTTTCGGGGAGCTTCCATACCTGCCAACACGATTTGCGCCGCAGGATGTTTCGCTTTGACTTTATCAATAATCGCTTGCAAGTTTTGAATACTCACAGGCGGTTGTATCCCGCGCAAAGCATCATTGCCACCGAGTTCCAAGACAAAAACATCCACTTTTTGTTGCAAAATCCAATCCACCCGATTCGCACCACCTGCGGTTGTTTCGCCACTAAGCCCTGCATTGACACACTTGTAGGGCAAGCCAAGCGAATCCACTCGCTGCTGAATCAGCGATACAAATCCATTTGAAACCTCACTAAGCCCATAACCTGCGGTCAAACTATTACCAAAAAAAATAATATTTTTGGAATAATTCGTCGCTTTTTTGGACGCTGTGGTGGCTGATTTATCTATTTTGGGCTGATTTTGTTGGCAACTCACGCCAACAAGGGATAGCATTGAACAAAAAAGTAATTTATTCATCTTTGTTTTTTCGACACAGCAAAGTTAACAATGCATTCTTAAAAGAAAAAGCCTTTTTTCTTTTTTTGTGACATTGTAATGCCTGATTTTTATTGGTATTGAGTCGGTTTCGGAAACCTTCAAGGTTTCCGAAACCTTAGCCGCAGGTTTCCGAAACCTTAGCGGCAAAATGAAGTGCAAATGTGAGCATTTTTAGCCAACTATGCAACTTTATCATTTTTTTTTGACAAATCATTCTTGCGCAAAATGCTTGTAGTCGGGCAATTGCTGGGTTATTCCACAAAATGCAATATCGTTCCTTCCGAACCCGCTATCCAACCTGCCCCGTCGCGCCCGAAAATACTATGCAAATCGCGTTTCGGCAATCCCGTCATCACCTGCCAATCTGCCCCGCCATTGCTCGTGCGCCAACACAATCCGCCTTCCCCAACAATATATCCGTGATGCACATCTGTAAAAAAAACATTCAAAAACGGTTGATTAGAAGTGCCTAAGGCTTCGCCATCGCGCAATTTGACCCAAGAAATCCCGCCATCGGTCGTTTTCGCAATCGTACCTGATGAACCAACCGTGTAACCAATTTGCGTATTCGGAAAGCAGACCGAGCGAAAAAAATCACCTTTAAGCGCGTTCCGAACCCACGTTTTGCCCCGATTTGAGGAACGCAAAACCGTCCCATAACCCACTGCATGTACAGTTGAATCATCCGAAAAACAAACAGATGATAATTCTTGTTTAAATGTATCTAATTGAATCACATTGAAATCGGTATCCAATCGCGCAATTCTGCCCTCTTGCCAACCTTGCCCGCCAACGATAATCCCATGCTTATCTTGCCAAAAAGCGACATCACGCCAAGTGTGCCACCAAGTATGGCGCATTTCCATAAAATGTGTATCTTGCGGGCGCATCCGAAAGAGGTATCCATTGAAACTCAATGCAAAAATCGACCCTTCCGCGCTCACGCCACAGCCAAAAAAGGTTTGCAATTTGGAAGCGGTATCAATGCTTTGCCAAGTGTTGCCGCCGTCTGCGGTTTTGAGGAGGATGGATTGATACCAACTATTGCCGCCTGTCGCAATCCCATTTTGCGCATCTCGAAAATGAATATTGTTTAATTCAAGATTCGTGTGCGTGACTTGTTCTGTCCATTGCAATGCTATTTTTTCTTTGCCACAGGCGCATAAAAACAAATAAAATAGGGTTATTGCGCTAAAAACAATATTTTTAGGAGTCATCATTGCAAAATCATTTTTAAGGTAAAGGTCTGAATTAGGATTCAAAGGATTTTTTTTAGGATTCAAAGGATTGAAAAATCAATCCTTTGAATCCTTTGAATCCTAAAAATCCTAATTCAAAACATTAAAAACGCGACAAAAATAATGTTTAAACATTGGAATCTTTTCTTTTTTTTAATAAGCTATCAGTTCGCAGGAGGGCAAATCCCCAAAGGTTTTTCCCTTGAACCAACGATACACATCGGCAAAGTCTTGAAACATACTTCAAAATTGACTTTTGAAGTGCCATCTATCAGCATAGGCGCGGAATTGCATTATAATTATCAACGATATGGGAAAGCGGCTTGGCATGAAAGACAAAATTATCCCTTGTTAGGCGCGTCTTTTTTGTATTATAATTTTGGAGACCCATCTATTTTAGGGACAGGTTTGGCATTGTATCCGACCTTGAATTTAAAAATGTTTTCCTATAAAACGCTGCGTGCCGATATGGTGATTGGTTCTGGGGTGGGGTGGGTTTCGCGCCCATACAATACATTGACCAATCCGTTGAATAACGCGGTCGGTTCGCATTGGAATAATTTGACTCAATTTAAATGGATAGCGACATTACCCTTGAATGCTCATTGGAAAAGTTTTGGCGGGTTCAGTTTTAGCCACTTTTCCAATGGTTCGCGGCAATTGCCCAACTATGGTATCAACCTTATTGCCGCCACAGCAGGCGTTCAATACACACCTCATCCTTTGACATTCAATGATTTTATACATCATAATTCCTTGAATGACAAAGTAATACGTCATTGGGGCATTCAAATCAAGAGTGATATAGCTTGGGTTGCATCGCAATTGCCCGATGGACCCAAATATCCGATTTACATCGAAACGATTGCAGGCATGTATGAGCGCAACCCGAGTACGCGCTGGTATGTGGGCATGGATTATGAGCAAAATCGGGCAGTATATGAATTTAGTTTACATGCGTTAAATGTACATACGGCGGCAGAGGCGCGTTTGGAAGCCACCCGATTCGCCCCTTTTTTGGCGCACGAACAATGGTTTGGCAACACCAGCATTTATTTACAGACAGGTACGTATGTAGGCAATTTCTATACGAAACCGGGCGCATGGTTCAATAAATTGGGTTTACGCTATTACGCGCCGTCATGGAAAGGCATGCGCGCTTTCGGAGGCGTGTATCTCAAAGCCCACCGCTTCACCGCAGAATACGGCTCTATCGGCATGGGTTTGGATTGGAAACATTGATTTCACCACAAAAGTATTTTTAAATTATAATTGCTTTTGTGGTGAAAATCAATTGATTACGCATTACAAAAAAGAACCATTTCGGTTATAAACCATTACAATGGTCAACACCAACAAAATGAAAAAGATAGCAAAATACATCATGCAATAGCCTTTTTTACCGTAATTATTGTCAATCGGACTGTTACTGCTCATAATCTTAGAATAAAAATTTTTAAAAAAAATTGTTTAAAAAAGTTGGCTGGAATCAGCCGCAAACGCGGTGCGAAATTACGGCGAAACCTTTGTTTGACCAAATGTTTTGATTTTATTTAAATCGAATCAAAATAAAATTTAAATTTGCAGCTTAAAAATTACAAAAATATGCGTCATCTGATTTGGATACTTTGTTTTTCAATGCCTTTGTTTGCAACGGCAAATCCTGCTTTTCAAGAGGCTAATAATGATTATAAAAATGGCAATTTTGCGCAAGCCACTCAAAAATATGAGGCTCTTTTGAAACAAAATAAGGTTTCACCAGAATTATATTATAATCTTGGGAATGCGTATTTTAAACAAAATCAATTAGGCAAGTCGATTTTGAACTATGAACGCGCTTTATTATATGGGGCAAATGCGGATGTCGCGTACAACCTTAATTTGGTGCGCGATAAGGTACAAAATGAGCCTGAGCAGATTCAAGCCTTCTTTTTACGGCGGTGGTGGGATGGTTTACGCCGTTTTATGTCGGTGGATGCTTGGAGCGTTTGGTCGTTATTGTTCCTTTGGGCGGGCATTGCGGGCGGCTGTTTGTGGCTGTTAGCAGTGGCGCGGGAACAAAAAAAAGGCGGTTTTATCGCGGGAACCGTGTTATTACCACTGAGTTTAATCGCTTTTTTAGCAGCACGTAGCAATCGGGCTGCCTTGACAGACAGCAAAAGCGCGGTCGTCATGGTCGAAAATAGCATTGTGCGGAGTGCGCCCGATGAATTGGGTTCTACCATAGAAACCTTAGGCGAAGGCGTAAAAGTTATTATTTTAGATAAAATCGGGAGTTGGTACAAAGTGCAACTGTCGAATGGGGAACAAGGTTGGCTCACTTTAAATCTTATCGAAAAGATATGAGTAATATCATCACAATCAAAGGTTTATCCGTTTCGTATGATAGAAAACGGGTTTTGACCAATATTTTTTTAGACATTGAAGCAGGCAAATTATACGCAGTTGTTGGTCCAAATGGGGCAGGCAAATCCACTTTATTCGGTGCGATGTTGGGTTTAACTACTCCGACTGCGGGCGATATTGCATTTTGGGGAACCTCTATTCAGACACAACGTCAACGCGTTGCGTACATTCCTCAAAAAAATGATGTGGATTGGACGTTTCCCGCAACCGTTTGGGATATTGTGCAAACGGGGCGTTATCCTCATCAAAAAACGTTTTCATGGGACTTTTTTTTTAAATCATCTGCTCAACAAACGCAAAAAGAGCATGATAAAGCATTGACAATGAATGCTTTACGCGAAATTGGAATGGAACATTTGAAAGATAGGCAGATTGGAGAATTGTCAGGCGGGCAGCAACAACGCGTTTTTATTGCTCGCGCCTTGTGTCAACAAGCCGATATTTTCTTTTTGGATGAACCTTTTGTCGGAGTCGATGTGACGACCGAAGCTAAAATTTTCCAAATTTTGAAACGGTTGGCGGCACAGGGGAAAACGATTTTAGTCGTTCACCACGATTTATCGACCGTTGAAGCCAATTTCGATAAGGTGATTTTATTGAATCAACGATTGATTGCGGCAGGCGATGTGGCAACTGTTTTCAACAAAGAAAATATTTCCAAAGCCTACGGTGCGCAATTGAGCGTTTTAAATAAAATGGCAGAATAAAATAGGGGTTGAATGTGCTGACGGTCTGAATTAGGATTGGTTTTTTCAAAACAATTCCTATCTTTGTAGTTGATTGCAACATTTATTTACCACATTTACCATATCGTTTATGATAACTTCCGAATTGCGCCCTTGGTTGAAAAATTATCCACAAGGCGTGCCAGCCAATATCAACCCTGATGCGTATCCGAATCTCAACCATTTGTTGAATGATACTTTTAAAAAATTTCGGACGCGTCCTGCCTTCTCGTGCATGGGCAAAGTGTTGACTTTTGATGAAATTGACCGTTATTCCAATCAATTAGCGGCGTATTTCCAGAGTCGCGGGTTGGAACCGGGGGATAAAATCGCTTTGATGATGCCCAATTTGTTGCAATATCCCATCGCTTTGTTTGCGGCGGTGCGGGCGGGTTTGGTGATTGTGAATACCAATCCGTTATATACGACGCGGGAAATGTTGCATCAATTCAACGATTCGGGTGCAAAAGCGATTATCATTGCAGAAAATTTTGCAGCCAATTTAGAACAAATTATAGCAGATACGCCGATTAAGATAGTCATGGTCACCAGTATTGGTGAAATGTTGGGTGTCAAAGGCAAAATTGTTGATTTTATGGTGCGCCATGTCAAAAAAATGGTGCCGAAATTCAATTTAATCAATACCGTAACGGTCAAAGCAGGAATTGAAGCAGGCAAGCGATTTTCGATTAAACCGTTCAAAACCAATCCAGAAGATATTATTGCTTTTCAATATACAGGTGGCACCACAGGGGTTTCCAAAGGCGCGATGTTGACGCACCGCAATTTGATTTCCAACATGATGCAAATGCGTGCTTTGATGGCACCGACGATTACAGAAGGGACGGAAATTTGCCTTTCACCACTGCCTTTATACCACATATTTGCGTTTACAGTCAACTGTTTAGGCTTTTTTGGGATGGGCGGTTTGAATGTGTTGATAACCAATGCGCGGGATTTGCCTTCGGTGATGAAAGCCTTTAAAGAATACAAAATTACGGCAATGACGGGCGTAAACACTTTGTTTAATGCCCTTTTGAACCATGACGACTTTGCAAACTTGGATTTTTCGGGTTTGAAAATGACAGTGGGCGGTGGAACAGCCGTGCAGCGTGCTGTCGCTGAAAAGTGGAAAAAAGTAACGAATTGTACGTTAGCGGAAGGTTTTGGGATGACGGAAACATCGCCTTGCGCGAGTTGCAACCCATTTGATGGGTCGGGCAAGTTGAATAGTATCGGGATGCCCCTGCCGAGTACCGATATGCGGATTGTGGATGAAGACGGTTCGCCTTTGGCAACAGGCAGTACAGGCGAAATCCAAGTCAAAGGACCGCAAGTGATGAAAGGTTATTATAATCGGCCTGACGAAACGACGAATGTGTTGAAAGACGGCTGGTTGAGTACGGGCGATATTGGTTTGATGGACAAAGATGGTTATTTTAAAATCGTTGACCGCAAAAAAGATATGATATTGGTCTCTGGTTTTAATGTGTATCCCAATGAAATTGAGGATGTTATGGCATTACACCCGAAAGTATTGGAATCGGCAGCGATTGGCGTACCCGATGAAAGGTCGGGCGAAGTACCCAAAATCTTTATTGTCAAAAAAGATAATTCATTGACCGAAAAAGAGGTGCTTGAACATTGTAAAGCCAATTTGACAGGGTACAAAGTCCCGAAATATGTCGAATTTAGAAAGGATTTGCCGAAAACCAATGTGGGGAAAATTTTGCGCCGCGAATTGCGCGATAAATAACAGGTGTAAACCGATTTGGTAGTCGGCAATTTATTGCCCGCGATTCGCAGAAAATAAATTGCCCGACTACCAAAGTTGTTATACCACTTTTTTAAAAGCCAAAATAGCTTGTTGTGCAGGTTCGGATAAGACCAATTCACCTGAAATTTGCGCCCGTTCTGCCAATAATGCATCCCAATGCGCCGTATCTTTCCAAAAAATTTGTTTCAATTGGCGCATCGCTGCGGGATGATATTGTTTTAAAATCGTGCAAAAATGCTTGATATAAGCGTCTGTCTGTTCCAAGGTATCAAAAACTTCATTGAATAAGCCTTTTTGTTTCGCCCAATGCGCGGTTCTCCACTCGAAAGCGGCAATCCCCAATTCGGAGAAAGCGGACAAACCCATTTTGCGTTCCACCGCAGGTCCGATGACAAAGGGACCAATGCCAATTGCCAATTCGCTCAACTTAATCGTCGCATTTTGCGAAGCGATACAGTAATCCGCCGCCGCCGCAATCCCGACTCCGCCGCCAATCGCCCGTCCTTGCACCCGCGCAACGATGAATTTGGGACAAGTCCGCATTGCATTAATTACATTTGCAAAACCTACAAAAAATTGTTTGCCTTGTTCCCGCGTCCGAATCGCTGCCAACTCGTCGAAACTCGCGCCTGCACAAAACGTCTTTTCGCCTGTACTTTGCAAGAGGATTAAGGCAGTATTCGGGTCTTTGCCTGCTGCTTGAATCGCGGCAGTCAAATCTGCTAATAGATTGGCAGGCAATGAATTATGCGCAGGATGAGCAAAGGTAATCACTGAAATCCCATCTTGAATACTTGTTTTTACAGAACCAGACATCGTTTTATTCTATTTTTTTTAATGTAAAGTTGTACACGGATTTTAAGCAGAAAATGCTTTTTTATCGAAAAAATTTCAGCGAAAACCAAGTGTTTAAGTTAGGAAATATTTGAATTAGGAAGGAGGGAATTTAAAGGAAATAAGGACTCCTTTAAATTCCCTCATTCCTAATTCAAATAGTATAATTCAATCCTTTTAATCCGAAAAAATCCTAAAAATCCTAATTCAGAAACCCCGCCCAAAGACGAAAAAAAAGAATGAATGAAGCATTTGCTTGATTTTTTTACAAAAAAAATCAAGCAAATGCTTCATTCATTCCTTTTTTCCGTCCTTCCTGATTCAAAAAATACTATTTCGCAAGCGGTTTTTCCTGCTCAATCCAAGCATTGATACCACCTTCTAATTCAAAAATCTCTTTGAATCCAAATTTGGTCAACATCTCCATCGTTTTCAAACTGCGTCCGCCTGCGGCGCAATAAACCAATATGGGTTTAGTTTTATCCAATGCTTTCAAACGGTCTTTGAAATCCGAATCGCGCAAATTCAAATTTTGCGCGTTTTCCAACCGGTCTAAAACAAACTCCTCGGCGGTGCGCACATCAATCAATTGCGCATTACTCCCTAATGTTTTCAACATATTTTCAAAAGCAGTCGGGTTGAGTTTGGTCTGTGCAGCCACATTGCTCGCCCATAACAGGGTGCAAATAAAAATAATACATTTTGAAAAAAACTTCATGAGTTTTAATAATTGTTGTTGTAAAAGTTAAATGATTATGAATTAATACAATAAACATTCTTAATTATAGGCAAATATTTTCTCGCGCACAGCATGGGGCGGTTCTGCTTCTGTTTCAAGGGGGTTGTCGCCTGCATCATGAAGGGGCATTTTGCCTGCACAAGGTGCCTCATCAAGGGTATCAGGTATCGTCAATAGCGTAATCATAGTGGATAGGATGAGTAATACCCAAAAAAAATATCCCATTAACTTGTATGCTTTAATTGGTGGTTAATTTTGATTTCCAGTAGGTTTTGGCACATTGTATCATCCTGTTGCAAAATTGTTGCCTTTTTTTGAATTTGCCAAATCTTTTTTTATTTATTGCAGGGAAAGTTGAGAAAACGAATTAAAACGTACCTTTGCTGCCTAAAATCATATCATTTGAACGCGCCTATTTTACTCATCACGCCGCCGTTTACGCAGCTCAATACGCCGTATCCCGCGACTGCGTATATTAAAGGTTTTTTGAATACTAAAAATCGAACTGCCTTTCAAGCCGATTTAGGGATTGAAGTCATTTTGGCTCTGTTTTCCAAACAGGGTTTGACGGATTTATTTAATTATATTCAAATTAATTCTAAATCATTATCACCTAATGCTCAACGGATTGTAGCTTTGAAAAACGACTACATTCAAACGATTGATGCGGTGATTGCCTTTTTGCAAGGCAAATATCCAACGTTATCGCATTTGATTTGTCAAGAAGATTTTTTGCCAGAAGCGGCGCGTTTTGCCCAAATTGCCGATTTAGATTGGGCTTTTGGGGTGATGGGCATGCAGGATAAAGCCAAACATCTTGCTACGTTGTACCTCGAAGATATTTCAGATTTAATCATGGAATGTGTGGATCCGCATTTTGGGTTTAGCCGTTATGCGGAACGATTGGGCAGGTCTGCCAATCAATTTGATGAGCTTTATAATGCTTTGAATCAAGATTATACGTATATTGATAAATTGTTAATTAAAATTTTAGAAGCGCGGATTCTCACTGTACAACCGACTTTGGTGGCAATGAGTATTCCCTTTCCGGGCAATTTGTATAGCGCGTTTCGGTGCGGGCAGTGGCTCAAACGGCATCATCCACACATCAAAATTGCGGTAGGCGGCGGTTATCCGAATACCGAATTGCGGTCTATTTCCGACCCGCGTGTTTTTGATTTTTGGGATTTTATCACGCTTGATGATGGCGAAGCTCCTTTTGAAAACCTTTTGGAGCATTTGGATGGAAAACGCCCTATCGCTTTGCTCAAACGCACTTTTACAAGAATTGATGGAAAAGTGGAATATATAAACAATAGTTTTACAAAGGATTATAAACAAGCAAATGTTGGCACACCCGATTACAGCGATTTGTGGTTGGATCAATATATTTCGGTGATAGAAGTTGCCAATCCGATGCACCGTTTGTGGAGTGACGGGCGTTGGAATAAGTTGACAATGGCACACGGTTGTTACTGGGGGAAATGCACTTTTTGCGATATTTCATTGGATTATATTAAAAATTATGAACCTTTGACCGCGCAATTATTATGCGATAGAATGGAAATCATGATAGCCCAAACAGGGCAAAATGGTTTTCACTTCGTCGATGAAGCTGCGCCACCTGCTTTGATGCGGGCTTTATCATTGGAAATCTTGCGGCGCAAATTAGTGGTGAGTTGGTGGACAAATATCCGATTTGAGAAAAGTTTTACCCGAGATTTGTGCCGATTGTTGAAATCGGCGGGCTGTATTGCCGTTTCGGGCGGCTTGGAAGTCGCATCGGATAGGTTGTTGGCATTGATTGAAAAAGGCGTTACGGTGGCGCAAGTCGCACAAGTGGCGCGGCATTTTACAGAATCGGGGATGTTGGTACACGCCTATTTGATGTATGGTTTTCCAACGCAAACGGCGCAAGAAACCATTGATTCGTTGGAAATGGTGCGACAAATGTTTGAAAATGGCGTATTGCAATCGGGTTTTTGGCATCAATTTGCGATGACGGCGCATAGTCCGATTGGTTTATCGCCTGAAAAATTTGGGGTTCAAAAGCAACATGCAACGATTGGCACGTTTGCCAACAATGATATTGAACACGTTGACCCGAAAGGCGCGGTGCATGAGGCGTATAGTTATGGGTTGAAAAAATCGTTGTTGAATTACATGCACGGGCTTTGTTTTGAATTTCCATTGCAAGATTGGTTCGATTTTAAAGTGCCGCGTACTAAAATTCCCAAAAATTACATCGCTAACGCGCTCGAAGCGGTGATTTTAGCCGAAACCAAACCAACCGCGAAAATGGTTTGGCTCGGTAGTCAGCCTATCGTCGAACATTCGGTGAAAACCAAAAAAGGCAAAACGACCTCCATCGCGACATTGACTTTTCATAGCAAGACTGCTACAAACACGTTGCAACTGCCCGCCGCACAAGGCGATTGGTTGGCGCAACAATTGATGCAAATGTCGCCTCACGCGCCGATAAGGACGTTTCAAGACTTTCAAAAAGCGTATGACTTGGCAAATTTGACACATTTTGAAGATTTTTGGACTCAAAAAAATATCCATTCCTTGAATGAATGGGGATTATTAACTTTATAAATTAGGAATTGATTATGAACATTATAGAAAAATTTAATTTATCACCCATTGATATAGACCGTATTGTGGAAATGGCTTGGGAAGATAGAACGCCTTTCGATGCGATTAAAATCCAATTTGGATTAAACGAAGCAGCCGTTATCGCGCTGATGAAGGCGGAAATGCACCTGCGCAATTGGAAAAAATGGCGCGCGCGCGTACAGGGTCGCGCTACAAAACATCAAGCCTTATGCGATGACGTTTTAATTCGATTCAAAAGTCCGATGCAGCGCGGCGCGAGCAATCGAATTGCCAAAAAGAAATATTAATAGAAAGTGCGGACAGTTGCGACTGTCTGCACTTTGTGTAAGATTTTGGTTTTCTATTTTAACTCAATTTGGGTGGTACGATTAATTAAGGATGCATTTGCTTGATTCTTGGACTAAAAAATCAAGCAAATTAATTCAAATTGCAGCACATTTTTGTTTCAACCAAGCCTTCGCTGCTGTGTCTTCTAACAAAGGTGCAATTTTTTGATAGGTCGTTTTATGATAATCATTGAGCCACTTTTTTTCGGATTTTTCTAACAAATTGCGTTGAATCAAACTCGTATCTATTGGGAAATAAGTCACGGTTTCAAATTTTAAAAAAGAACCATATTCCGTTGTCACCGAAGGAACGGTCAACATCAAATTTTCAATCCGAATCCCATATTCCCCTGTTTTGTAAAAACCGGGTTCATTGGAAGTCAACATCCCCACTTCCATCGCCGTCGTCCCGCGTATCGCCAAACTGGATACGAAACCTTGCGGCGGCTCATGCACATTCATGAAAAAACCGACACCGTGACCCGTTCCATGTCCGTAATTCAACCCATGTTGCCACAAAGCCATCCGCGCCAACGTGTCCATTTGCACGCCCCGCGTTCCTTGTGGAAATTGCAAAGTCGCCAATTGAATATGCCCTTTCAACACCAACGTATAATGAAAACATTGCTCTTCCGTCGGCGTACTGAGGGCAACCGTGCGTGTAATATCGGTCGTTCCATCCTCAAATTGCCCGCCACTGTCTGCTAACAAGATACCTGCGGGCAAAATCGGTGCGGAATGTTCCGCATCAGGATGATAATGCACAATCGCCCCATTGCCGCGATACCCAATAATCGCATCAAAACTTTCTCCATAATA
Organism: Chitinophagales bacterium; assembly: GCA_013298955.1. Lineage (GTDB taxonomy): Bacteria > Bacteroidota > Bacteroidia > Chitinophagales > Saprospiraceae > JAAFJT01. Next base: position 36,962 of record JAAFJT010000026.1, on the reverse strand, counting down.
CAACGGTTGTTCCGCCCGACACGCCGCCAATTTTTGGGCAAAACTGTATTCGGTCACAGGCGCGTTTGCTTTCAATTGCGCTTCTAACCACCGCCATGCTTTGACCATTGCCGCCCCATCTTTTGCCATCACATGCCGAATATGTTCCATTTCGATTTCATTCTTGACTGCTTTTAATAATATTGAAATCGTTGAACCATAAATGATTGTGGCTTTTTTGAGGTGGGCTAAAAGGTTTTGCGCCATATTGCTGCTGTCGGCAAAAACAGGTTCATTGGCAGGAATCGCTTCCAAAAAAGCACCGATTTGATGATAAGGTTTGACAAAAATGCCATCATGATTCAGATTCGTTTTAATCGAATCCGATACTTTATCGGGGTCGATAAACAAATACGTTTTTTCTAAACCAATCATCATATATGCAATCGTCACAGGATTACAATCCACATCGCGCCCGCGCAAATTGAGCGTCCACCCAATATCGTCCAACGTTGTCACCAACTGCCAAACCACTTTTTTCGGATTTTCGCGCATTTTTTGGCGAATTGCAGTCAATTTTTCGGCGCGCGTCTTGCCTGCAAGGTGGGCAGCGTGTTCAAAAACAGGCGTATTCGGTGCAGCAGGTCTGTCGTTCCAAATCGAATCAATGAGGTCTATATGCGCCAAATTCATTTTTTGGGGATGCAATTCGCGCTCCATTGCCCGATATTGTTCCACTGAAAATAAGGATTCATCGACTCCAATGTTGCTGCCCGCAGGTAGGTTTTGCGTCAACCAGCCCAAATGTTCAGGCGCACCTTGTAAGATTTGCTTATGCAAAACAAATTGATTATCAGCCAATTCCGTTTCCGCTTGGAGGAAATAACGGGAATCCGTCCAAATACCAGCATGTGCCTGCGTCACCACCGCGTAACCCATCGAGCCAGTAAATCCAGAAAGCCAAGCCCTTGATTTCCAACGATTTGCAAAATATTCGGATTGATGTGGGTCGCTCGAAGGCAGGATATACGCATCGATGCCATGAGCGCGCATCGCCGCCCGCAAAAGCCCTAATTTGTCATTAATTGTCATATTGGTTTAATAAATATTTAATTTTTGAAAAATAAAAAAACGCATAATCTGTTCTATACTTCTAAAAGGATGCTTTTGGGGATACAATTGTATCGACTTTTCCAAAGCGGAAATAGCTGTGTTCCAATTGTACCCTATTCCGAAGCGTCCAAGTAAACTGCTTCATTAAGAAATCGCATGAACTCAAATCGAAAATCGGATAAAAAGTCGTCGAAATTAACATTTCGACGACTTTAAACGATGCTTTCCTGTTCGCTTATCCACCGTTTACGCCGAAAAATAGACCGATTACCCTAAAAAGGGTACAAATAAGCCTTTTCAAACATAATAAAAAAAATGGCATGTATTTTGATACGCACCCATATAAACCTCATTTTTGTCGCTTTTTTGTGCCTAAAAAATTGACTTTCATAACTTTATGTTTTTTATTTTAACAAATATTTTAAAAAAATATTTGTTAAAATTGAAAAAAAAATTGACAATCTCACAAAAAAACTACTAAACTTGTGGGATATTTAGAATTTTTTTTAGCCAAATTTGTTAAATTTGCAACCCCTAAGCAAATTTCCAGTAGGACAAACAAAACCAAATCAACCGATACAACCCATTTTAAAAAAAGTAGCGTGCAAAGGTAATGCGTTTTCACGATGAATTTCACGGTCAAAGTACCATCATTTATTATCAAAAAACAGTAATCATACCATGTTAAAACAAACTCAAAGTTTAAAAATGTTGCAAAAGTTGTCGCCGCAGCAAATTCAGTTGATGAAACTGCTGCAAATCCCGACCGCAACATTAGAACAGCGCATTAAAGAGGAATTGGAAGCCAATCCTGCGTTAGAAGAGGGTGAAGAATTTGAGGAAGGCTTTTCTGCTTCCGAAGAAGAGGCGTACCGAGAGGAAGCGTCCGCAGACGATTATGCAGAGGAGGAACCGCCCGTGCGCGAAGACCAATATGAGTTGGATGATTATTTAAATCAATATATTGAGGATGACCCTTCTTCGTATAAAACGAAAGGAGAGTCGTATCAGCCTGATGAGGAGGAAAAAACGATTCCAATTGCCGTTGAAAGTTCCTTTCACGAGTATTTGGCGCAACAATTAGGGCTTTTGAAACTCGAAGAGCGACAAGTGCGCATTGCGATTCAAATTATTGGGAGCATTGATGATGATGGTTATTTGCGTCGTCAACCCGAAAATATTGCGGATGATTTGCTTTTTTCGCAAAATATTGAAACGGATGAACGCGAAATCAACTTTTTGTTGGGTAAAATTCAACGATTTGACCCGCCGGGCATTGGTTCGCGGGATTTGCGCGAGTGCCTTTTATTGCAAATTGTGCATAAAATGGAATCGGATGAAGTATCGGATGAAGATAAAATTTGTTTGAAAATTGCTTCTAAATTATTGACCGATTTTTTTGAAGAGTTTTCTAAAAAACATTATCCAAAGTTGCAAAGACAATTAAATGTAACCGAAGATATTTTAAAAGGTGCGATTGATGAGATTTTGAAGCTCAATCCGAAGCCTGCAAGCGGACACGCGGGCAATGCGGAACGCAATATGCAGTATATCGTCCCCGATTTTTCGATTGAAAACGCGGATGGCGTGTTAGAATTGCATGTGGATAGCCGAAATGTGCCTGATTTGCGGATTAGCGAACATTATAAAGAGATGTTGAAGGCGTATAAGTATAATCGCGCTTTGAATCGTTCTGACCGTTTGCAAAAAGAGGCGGTGATGTTTATCAAACAAAAAATTGATTCTGCAAAGTGGTTTATTGACGCGATTCGGCAGCGCGAACAGACGATGTTTAAGACGATGTATGCCATTATGCAATATCAATACCAGTTTTTTTTGACGGGCGATGAAAAATTATTGCGCCCGATGATTCTAAAAGATGTGGCAGATGTGACGGGTTTGGACATTTCTACGGTGTCGCGGGTGGCAAACAGTAAGTTTGTGCAAACGGAATACGGCACGAAACGATTGAAAGATTTTTTCTCCGAATCCTTGCAAACGAGTGAAGGCGATGAAGTTTCGACCCTTGAAGTGAAGAAAATTTTGACCGATATTATCGGTGAAGAACATAAACGCAAACCGCTTTCCGATGAAAAATTGAAAAGCATTTTGTTGAAAAAAGGATATAATATTGCGCGGCGGACGGTGGCGAAATACCGCGAACAATTGAATATTCCGGTGGCGCGGTTGCGGAAAGAGCTTTGATTGAAATTAGAAATTAAAAAAATAGGAATGAAGGATGTATTTGCACCTAAAATTTCGTAAATTTTTCAAATTTACGAAATTTGTTGCGCACAAATTTCGTAAATTTGAAAAATTTACGAAATTTGTGGGTAAGGGACAGGGTTTGAAACCCTCGAAACGTTGTTGTCGATTATTTAACATTAACCACTTAAAGCATTTTTATTTGTAATGGATCTATTACAATCGAATCAATTTTGCCCTTGCCATTTGTTTTCCATCAGTCCAAATGACTTGATAAACGCCTGCGGGCAAGGCTACATCGGAATATTGCATTGAAAAACCACTGTGGGTGATTTGTTTTTCAATCATTATCCTGCCTGCATTATCCATGATTTTAATAAACCCATATTCAGGTGTTTCTATTTGTAAAACATTGTCTATCGATGGATTAGGAAAAATTTTCAATAAAATAGGTTGGTTCAGTTCCTCTACACCCACTCGGCAAATCCGAAAAGAAGCGGAATCCTCATTGGAAATCACGGTTCGTTGCACCACACACCGTTCTGAGGAGGTGATTTGACACGTCCATTTTCGATGTTCCATAACCATATCTTTCAACCACGAATCCACTTTGCCCAAAGCCAAATTGCCATTGATGAACCATTGATATTGCGGTTCAACGCCTGCTTGCAAGGCAGTTGCCCGAAAAACCACCGAATCGCCCCGACAAAGGCTGCTCGAATCATGGGTCACGATGGCAACAGCCGCAACTTTGTCCATTGTTTGAATCGAATCATTATTCGTAATCAACCGATTTTCTTGGGTGCAAAGTGCGTCTGAAACGACTCTACATTTGTATTTTTGAAACTTTAAATCATTGGTTTTCAATATTTTATCTGTAAAACCTGTTAACAAGACATCATTTTTAAACCATTGAAATTGAGCATTGCCTCCGTGATTGGCAGTAGCTAAAAAAGTAGCGGAATCGCCCTCACAAACCATAGAACGGTCATGCGTTATCGCTACTTCAAACGTAACTCTTGGCAAAACTTGCAAGCGGGCAGTGTCACTCGTCGAAACACGCCCATATCGATTGCGGATTTGACATTTATAAATGCCCGCATCTGCTATCGCCGCAGGTTGAATCAACAAAATCGGGGCATTCGCACCCTGTATATCTGCCCCATCTTTCGACCATTGATACCGCAAAACACTGTTGTTTGCCGCCGCCGCCGCTACTGAAAATTGGGTATAGTCATGTAAACACTTTGTTATTGGAGTTGGTTGCGCCGAAATCGTGGGTGGAAGGATTGCCACAGGGTCAAATTCATGCGCACCTATGTCGGGCGCACTGCCTTGAATACGCGGTTGACCTTCCAAATCAAGGCTGGGCAAACCCGTCAAAGCCGCCGCCGAACCCATGTCAATCAAAGGCGATTCGGGCAATAATTGAAAATCAGTAGTAGAAAGCCATCTTGGATTTTGACCAAACAAGACACTGCTTCCAACCGTCAACGTTCCATAACCTGTCACGCTTGAAGTGCCACTGTTGGCAATTGCCGCAGTAGTCTCCTCTATCAACGAATTTTGAACTTGAATCCGCCCATTAACATTCCGAAAAGAACGCCCGTGACCTGCAAAAGCCGTATTTCCATATAAAATCGAATTGGTAATCGTCGGTGCGCAATTGCCGGGTGTTTGCGTATCGCCCGCATTCGCATAGACGGCTACTCCGTAATTGGCTCGATTGCCCGTAAACGTACAATTCAAAATGCTGGGCAAAGAAGTGCCTGCATCCGATGCCAAAAAATACATCGCGCCACCCGTAAAACCTTGATTTTCAAGGAAAAGACAATTATAAAAAAATGGATTGCTTTGCCCCGAAAGGCGGGCAATGTGGTAAATCGCACCGCCATAAGTGTTTGCCGTGTTGCCCCGCCATTCACATTGTCGATACGTTACATCCGATTTGCCACTAATCGCATTACTGAAAATCGCCCCGCCTGCGGCATTGGAACGATTGTTTTGGAAACGGCAAAATTCGTATTTCGGGCTGCATTCGCCACCGTAATAACCGATGTGATTGACCGCACCGCCTTCTGCAATACTTGAATTGTTTTCAAACAAACAGTTTGAAATGCTTGGATTACAACTGCCTCTAAAACCGCCATTCATCAAAATCGCGCCTGCATAACCATTCGATTGATTCGCCTCAAATCGACAATTGCGCACCTGCAAACGGCAATAACTGCCTGCCAAACTGCCATCTAAATACATCGCTGCTCCCGAATTATAGCGTTCACCATAACCTTGTGTGCCATTTGAATAAGCATTTCGGAGGGTAAAACCGTCAAAAATCGTGTTGTTATCGACATTATGAGCATATACGAGATTGCGTGTATTGTTTGTTGTGTCATTACTGCCATCAATATCGCCATTTAAAATAGACGGATTATTTTCTATAACACGTTGATTGACAGTGAGTTCTGTACCTGCAAAACCGCCATATAAAGCAACACCCGAAGGAATTTCAAAGGATAACTGACGGTCTGTATTCGTGCAAGTAGTGCATTGAGTGGGATAGTAATTGCCTGCGGCAACCCAAATTTGCGCACCCACAGGGGCATTCCTCAAAACGGTGCGGAGATTGCCTGCGGCATTCGCCCAAGACGTACCATTTCCAGTACCATTTGATTTTACATAAATGGTTTGGGCATGAAGTACAAAAGTACTGCATAAGCATAAAAATAGGGATCGGAATTTGTTCATATTATAAAAAAACATTGTTTAATTATATGCTGTGGGTTGATTTGGTTTGTTTTTTGTCAAGAATTGGGAACAAAAATAAGTTTTAATTCTTATAAAACGTTTTAAAAATAAGTTTTTGAATTAAAATAAAGCAATTTACAATAAAATAATTAGTTTTTGAATGATGATTTTATGGTATAAATAACGGGCTTTGTTATTTCTTGAAAAAAAATGAAACAAAAACAAGTATGTTTGTTACATTTATCTATACTTTGCATCGAGTGGAGGGTTTTAAAACTCGCCACTTGATGCGCTATACATATTCTGTTTAACAAAACATCCAAATTAAATGTATTTAAAAACCTTAACATTAGTACTGCTTGGCATTTTCGCGCAAAGCACTTTCGCTCAACAAGTGGGCGACTTCCTACAAATTACCTTGATAGACCAAAGCATTATTCAAGGGAAACTTTTTGAAAAAAGACCTGATTATTGGGTCATTGAAACCCAAAGTATGGGGCAGATTGAGTTGAAAAAAGTCGATATCATTGGTTTCACGACGTTAAATAGCCGTAATCAAGTGGTTTCAGTGCAGCATCGGAAAGCAACTTTGCCGAATTATTGGTCTGCGCCCTCTGCGATACCACTTGAAGCGGGTGAAGGGCATTACCAAACGAGCGATTTGATGGTGCATACGGTGCAATACGGTTTTACCAAACATATATCAGCCAGTGTGGGTTTTGAAATTATCACTTCTTTGGAGGACTTTTTTAGCAATAATGCGCAAAAACGGATTCGATTTCCTGCGTTTTCGGTGGCTTCCGTGCGTTATGCGCACTCTTTGCACCCCAATTTTCATCTTGCAGGCGGTTTTTTAATAGGGCGCGACCAAGTGGGCGTTTTTTCGGGGCTTCTGAGCAATAAGTTAAGCGTGCTATATGGTACAGCGACTTGGGGCAATCGGGATTATAATATCTCATTCACGTATGGGCATCGACTGGAAAAAATCCCCCTTTTTATCCGTTTTCCCACCACATCCGAGTTGAAACAAACGATGAATTTCATCAGTTGGAGTGGTAAAATCAATCTTGGAAGCCGTTTTTCATGGGTGGGCGAATCTTGGGCTTGGACGGACGCGTTCAGTACGGAGCGTTCAGGCATGATAAATTTGGGATTTCGCTATCTATTCCGCCGTTTTAATGTGGGCGCAGGAGTCCTTTTGCCGTTTTTGGAGGGCGATTTTGATGAGCCTTTCCCATTGCTCACTTTGGGCGTGCCTTTTCGCTTGTTGTAACTTGTGAAAAAAAAATGTTAAAATCTTGCGCGGCATCAAAAAAGCCTGTTACTTTGCACAATTTGGAGCAATTATTGTCTTAATTAGTTGATTTTCAAATTATTATTCAAACTTTAAATACGCAAAAAACTTTAACATATTATCTATTTAAAATAGATAATTTACAATTAACGTTTTCTTATATTTTCAAATAATTTATAATCAACGCTTTATGTATTCATATTTTTTTTAAAACATAAAAAGCATCAATATTTCTATTTTAACACAAATAAAAAAATATATAATTCGTTGATTTTAAAAAAAATAATCGATTATTTTCGATAAAAAAATTATAAAAATTCAAAACTATTACGAACTTTGCAACGTATTCGCAAATGCAGTAATTATTTCATAACTTATTCAAAATCAAGTCAATAATGAGAAAAGCTGATTTAGTAGCAGCAGTCGCCGACAAAACAGGCGTTGACAAAGTGGATGTTATTCAAACGATGGAAGCTATTTTTACGGTCATTAAAGACAGTATGGCTTCTGGCAATGAAGTATTCGTACGGGGTTTCGGCTCATTCATTATTAAAAAGCGTGCCGCGAAAACAGGTCGGAATATCAAACGGAATAAAACAGTTTTCATTCCAGAACATTATGTTCCGAGCTTCAAACCTGCTAAAATCTTCACCGAAGAAGTGAAAAGCAAAGTAACTTCTTTGCCAGAATAAAAGATTTTTTAATGGATTGCTCCACAAAAGGCACAATAGGAACAAATTTTTTTGTTACTTTTGTGCCTTTTGTATTTAAAATCGTTCCCATTATGACTAAACAACAAGGGTGGCTGATAGGTAGCGCGGTCGTTTTTTTCGTGATTTTGTATTTCGGTTGCGATACAAAATCCAAATTTCAAAAAACGATTGCCGATAGTAGCCACAAATCCATGTCGGCAACAGACCCGCAAACGCTCCTTGCGGCGGCTCGAAAAAACCTTTCGCCTGCACAACTCGCTGAAATTCAACCACTTGATGCTGCTCTCCAATCCCCAAATCCTATACCTGCCCAACAAATAGAGGCTTTGAAAAAAGTGTCTGGCGCGTACCACCGATTCGGGCAGGAAGCGGCGGCGGCACATTTTGCAGAGCAAGTCGCGGAATTGGACAAGTCGGAAGCGGCTTGGTCGGTGGCGGGCGCGAATTATTTTTTAGCGATTCGGACGGTGCAGGATAAAGCGATTCGGGATTTTTGTACGCAACACGCGGTTGCAGCATTTCAAAATGCCGCTTCTTTAAATCCAACTCAATTGGAACATAAAATTAATTTGGCACTTTGTTACACCGAAAATCCATTGCCCGATGACCCGATGAAAGGGATTTTGCTCCTCCGCGAATTGGACACGGCGCACCCTGATAATACGGCAATTAATGTACAATTGGCGCGTTTGGCTATCAAAACAGGGCAATTTGAGCGGGCAATTGGGCGTTTAGAGAAGGTTTTGGCGAGAGAACCCAACTCCAAACAGGCAAATTGTCTGGCAGTGGAAGCCTACACAGGCGCGGGAAACGCGGCAAAAGCAGCCATTGCCACTCAAAAATGTAAATAATTTGATTCCTATGAAAGCTAAAAAGCAATTCTTTTTTTATTTAATTTGGTTCTGTGTAAGTTTGTTGTTAACCACTTCGTGCAAAGTCGGCGAAGGGTGTCCGACCAAAGGTTTTACGGCTAAACTTGGTCGAAATGGGCAACTCTCCACCAAACATGGCAAAACAGGCAATTTGTTTGGAACGAAACGCACGTATAAAAAATAGGTTTCAAAGTCGTCGAGATTGAAATCCTATCCAGTACCCACAGAATGATTGTTAGCACTTGAATGATTTTACAAAATAAAAAAGGTGCGTAGCACCACAACATTTGTAGAAAATTGGAATTAAAATCCACGTTTGAGGTGCGTAGCACCGTAACATTCAAACTACAAATATTACGGTGCTACGCACCTCCGAAACGGGTTCATTCATTGTTTTTCTACAAATGTTGCGGTGCTACGCACCTTTTTGATTCTGTGGGTAATAGATAACCCAAGTTGCGCGGTAAGGTTTGAATTAGGATTTTTAGGATGATTTGGATTCAATTGGGATTGATTTTTAGGATTTTTTAGGATTTCATCCTAAAAAATCCTAAAAATCAATCCCAATTGAATCCAAATCATCCTAAAAATCCTAATTCAAACCTTACCGCGCAACTTAGGTTAGATAGGATTAGAAAAACAATCTTTGATACGAATACCTTGTAACTCTTTTTACTTTTCTTTAAAATATATAATGCTGATTACCAATCAATTACAATTTAGATATACGCCGCAACGCGCTTTCACGTTCCCGAATATTCAATGCAAACAAGGGGAGCAATTACTCTTATTGGGCGCGTCAGGCGTTGGCAAAACGACTTTATTACATTTGTTGGGCGGGCTATTGAAGCCGACAGAGGGGCAAGTGGTGGTCAACGGGCAAAATCTGAATGAACTAATAGGTACTTCCTTAGACCGTTTTCGGGGGCAACATATTGGCATTATTTTCCAACAACCCCCTTTTTTACGCGCCCTCACCGTTCAAGAAAATCTAATATTAACACAACAATTAGCTGGTTTTAAACCTGATAAACCATTGATTCACAAGTTTTTAGAAAATTTAAATTTACTACATCAGCGCGATATGAAAACCGACCGACTCAGTGTCGGCGAGCAACAACGGGTTGGTATTATTCGGGCTTTAATCAATCGCCCTGCGGTGGTTTTGGCGGATGAACCCACTTCTGCTTTGGATGACTCTAATTGTCAAGAAGTAATTCGATTGTTACAGACCTGTGCGAGCGATGCGGCGTTGATTATCGTGACCCACGATGTGCGGTTGAAATCGGATTTTAAAAATCATATTGAAATTGTTTAGCACCTATGAATGACTTAAAAAAAAACATTATCTTCCTTTTAGGGCTTTACCTCAGTCCGCTTTGGGCGCAAGAAACGGTATCGCCTGTAATTCAACTTCAAATCGACGGTTATGCGAATTGCCAAATAAAATTAGTTGGCACAACAGGTGAGCAAAATTATGTTGCGGATACGGCGCGTATTTCTGAAACAGGACAGGCTCAGTTGAAAGGTTCATATAGTCCCGGATTGTATTATGTGATGATGCCCGAAGGCGTTCATTTTCAATTACTTATCTTGGATAATCAACCATTTTCGATGCAAACGCAAAAGGGCAATTTTATCAATGGAATGGTTTTAAAAGGCAATCCAGAAAATGAATTGTTATACGATAATTTAAAATACCAAATCACCTTAGAAGCGCATTTTCAAGCAGCTGGCAAACAGATTAAACAAGGCTTGTCGGCTGAATCCGTTGCAGCAGGCAAGCAAAAACAATTGGCTTTAATCGCGGAACGCGACCAAAAAATTGCCGATTTAAAACAAAATCATGCCAATCGCTTTTTTACCAAATATAAATGGGCGGGTCAAAACCCAAAAGTGCCCCCTGCATTGCGTCCGAATGGGACTTTGGATACGGCATTGTACGCATGGCAGTATCGAATGGCGTTTTTGGATAATATGGATTGGCAAGAGGAACGCTTGTTGAATACGCCTGTGATTTTTAATAAAGTCAAAAAATATATAGATGATTTGACCATTCAACATCCTGATTCTATCATCACATCGAGTGATATTTTAATTCAAAAAGTATTGAATAACAAAGTTTTATTTAAATTTACAGTCAATTGGTTGGCGCAACATTACAAACCGGGTTTGACTACATTGATGGATGGTGAAAAGGTGTATGCGCATCTGGTTTTGAACTATTGGAAACCTGAATTAGCGTTTTGGTCCGATGAAACCGAAATCGAATCGCTCCAACAAGATGCAAAAAAAATGCAGCAAAGTTTTGTCGGTTTAACGGGACAAGATATTTGGGGGCGCGATAAATTGGGACGCAAAAAAAGTTTATATGAGTCGGCGGGCAATATCACTATTTTGTTTATATACAATCCCGATTGTGAGCATTGTCAAGAGGCAATCCCATATCTAAAGCAGGTTTTTGACAAATATCAGGCGAAAGGCATAACGATTTTTTCGCTTGCGTCGATGGCGGAACGTGAAAAATGGTCGGCATTCGGCACCAAATACGGCATCGAATGGACGGATGTGATAGACCCGGCTTTGGAAAGCAAGTATAATGAGAAATATCACATTGATATTACACCCGAAATTTATATTTTGGATAAAAATAAAAAAATTATTTATAAAAATTTGAAAGCCAATCAATTAGAATCAGTTTTGAAGCAGGAGTTAAGGAATTAGCAGGAGTCACCCTACATTTTTGTAACCCGTAATTTTGACTCCGAAAAGAGCGAAAAAGAATTTTTTTGGGATGATGCTTGTTCATTTCTAATCCTTAACCTAAGTTGCGCGGTAAGACCAGTTGAGCAGAAAAAGACTTTTGGGGGACGTGTGTGTGTTGTTTTTTTGAATGGGGCAAAGCCCTATTCAAAAAACAACACACACACGTCCCCATCTCCCTCTTTTCGGTGGCGAAGCCGCCTACCGCGCAACTTGGGTTTCTGATTTAAAAACGAGCGACTGCCACTCGATTCGCTCCCAATGAAAATAATCCATATCCGTTATTGATATTAGAATACAAAATCACGGGTTCCGCCAACGGATTATTTAAAGTTGACTGATATAAAGCATACGATTTGATGTAGTTATAACGCTCTTTCGTAATCGACAACAAAGCCACTTGTATCGAACCCGATACCGCCGCATTATTTCCACCGCGTCCGCCGCCTTTCAATCGCCGATTGCTGTGTTCGCGCCAAACGATGCGTTTCCCATTCAAATCTTTATCTGTGACCACATTATTTTCAGAAATCGGGTCGAGGCTTGCAAACGGCACATCTCGAATCATTTCGGTACCGCCTGCGTCTTTCGTTGTTGCTTGGGCAACAGCCGTATAATAATTTTCTTGATTTATAATATCTTTAAAATCAAGGACATACTCATCTCGAATCGGTTTGCTGAATGGATTATTGGGGTCTGTAACGCTCACATCCGATGTGTAACTAACGCTGTCTAAAACCGCGCCTGACGGCATTTTTTGAACCGATTCAACAGTCGCATAACCGGGTGCAGAAATCGTTAAGGTATAAGTTGCCCCATCTTCTGCAAGCGGTTGAGCCAATTTTGTTCTAAAACGACCCAAGCCAACCGAATTTAATTTTGCCAAAAGTTGTCCATTTTTAGACAATTGAACTACTGCACCTGCTACCGTATCAATCAAAATCGGCACGATTTCCGTCCGATTGCCACCGCCAGGCCCGCCACCAGGACCACCGCCAAATCCGCGCAAAATCGTGTCAACCCCCGTGTAATCATACGGCGTATTGTCCAAAGAGGCACGAGAACGGGTCACGAAAATCGTCAAATCCGTCTGACCAGACCACAAATCGGCAATGACCACTAATTTGGGGTCGCGTTTCGGCACAACGACATCCACAATCGGTGTGAAATAATCTGCCGTACAACTGCTCAATAAACTACCTGCAATAATTGCAATATATTTAAAATCAATGATTTTCATATTTAAAAATTATTTTAATTAAAATTTAAAATTATAAGCAATAGATGGTATAATGGGGAAAATACTCGCTTGGCGCACCACATTTGTAGAAGTGACGGTTCCGTCTGCGTTATACACATCTTGCGTATCTAAGAATAAAAACATCGGATTGGCGCGATTATACGCATTGTACGCCCCAAAATTCCAAGCTCCCGTATACCGTTTTTTCTTCTTTTTCCACTCAAAAGAAAAATCGAAACGGTGGTATGCAGGCATCCGAAACGCATTTTTTTCGCCAATAATCTCTGTCGCGCCGTACTGTCCGAAAGTCGTTACGACCCCACTTGGGTTGTATAAATAATTGGTAGCAGGCGTGTTATATATTAATTCTGGTAAGGATGTGGCATTTCCAGTGCCGTATTGCCAAGAGCCGCTAAACGTCCACCTATCGGAAATCTGATACGAAACTAATGCTTTGAAATCATGTCGGCGGTCATATTTGAACGGATATTCCAATCCTTTATTGATAGATGCAAATTGTCGAAAATTCCGCGACCAAGTGTAACCAAGCCATCCTGTCAACTTGCCTTCCTTTTTTTGCACAAAAAGTTCAAGTCCATAAGCCGTTCCAGTGCCTTGCGCCACCCGGTCTTGCCAAGAAGTGCCGTTTAGATTTAGAAAATTCGCGCCTTCGGTGTACGAAACCACATTATTCATTTTTTTGTAATATGCTTCTACACTAAATTCGTATTCATCCCGAATCGTTTGCGCAATGCCTAACGCCGCCTGCCAAGCATCTTGTGGCTTGACTTTCGCCGTACTCGGAACCCACAAATCGGTCGGCAAACCCAATCCTTCATTCGTTAAAAGATTAATATATTGTCTCATCGTGACAAAAGACGCTTTTGCCGCCAAATTTTGACTCAATGGATAATTCGCTCCTAAACGCGGTTGTAAAGACGTGTACGTTTTGTCATTCACCGTAAAACCAGAAAAATGGACTCCTGCACTCAATTTCAACAAACCAATTTTCATTTCATTTTCAGCGTAAATCGCTGATTCTAAACCAATTGTGTTGCCTTCACCAAGTGTCGTATCAATATTGAATCGAGCTGCTTGCACCGCTAATTGCAACGTGCGCGGCGAATACGTATGTTTTGTAATGCCTGCACCAAATCTTATATGGTTTTTTGGGTTGATGACGTAATCAAAATCGGTTTTAAAACCCACATCTTCAATCCCAGAACAGAGATTTGCGGTATTATCCGACACGACTGTATCGCGGCGATTGCTCGCAGAAGTCAATACATTTACATTAAAACTACTATAAGTTAACGTTGTATTGGCGAATAACTGATTGTTAATCAAATAGTTCCAACGCAAAGCCGTCGTCAAATTGCCATAATTGATACCCCCATCCGTAGAATTGGAACGCGAATTATCTTTCGCTGTCCGCGTAAACGCAAAGCCAAAAACGTCCGCACCATTGTACGCACTGAGGAAAATACGGTGCTGCTCATTGATTTTCCAATTGATTTTAGCATTCAAATCATAAAAATATAATTTGGGGTCAACCGTCGTATTTTCTTTTGTATTATTTGTATTTTGGGCATTTACAGACGCAGTGATGACGGGACGCAAAATAACATCCATGTACGACCGCCGCGCCGAGACCATAAACGAGACTTTATCCTTCAAAATCGGACCTTCGAGCGTCAATCGAGAGGACAAAAGCCCAAGCCCGCCTTCGCCATGAAATTGTTTCATATTGCCTTCTTTCATATTGATTTCCAACACAGACGACAATCTGCCGCCAAAACGAGCCGGAAAACCACCTTTCGTCAAGGTGACATCCTTAATCGCATCGCCATTGAAAACCGAGAAAAACCCGCCGATATGACTCACATTATACACAGGAACGCCATCTAACAAAATTAAATTTTGGTCAGGGCTGCCTCCGCGAACATATAATCCGTTTTGACCTTCTGTACCCGCTTGTACACCCGGCAAAAGTTGCAAGGCTTTGAGTACATCGACTTCCCCTAAAAGGGCAGGCACTTTTTTGATAAGTTCAATCGGAACGGTCACTTGACTCATTTGAGTTCGTTCTTCGATGCGATGTTGTTTTTTAGCAGAAATTTCGACCGTTTGAATTTCTGCATGCGGCTTCATGCGAATATTAAAAGTCGTATCGCGGTTTAAAGCAAATTTAATTTCGTTTGGTTCATATCCGACATACGTAAAAACCAAATCCGCTTGTCCTTTCGGCAACGTCAACGAGAAAAAACCATAA
Source organism: Chitinophagales bacterium (assembly GCA_013298955.1). GTDB lineage: Bacteria > Bacteroidota > Bacteroidia > Chitinophagales > Saprospiraceae > JAAFJT01. The sequence goes on along the minus strand of JAAFJT010000026.1, from coordinate 21,763 downwards.
GCATTACTGACGACTCCCGAACTACTCGTCTTATCAAACGCCGCCGCCGCAAACAATTTTTCGCTACTCGCCGCGTCTTCAATGTAGCCACTGATGGTAAAAGTGCGTTGCGCGAAAAGGTGCAGGGGCAGCAAAAGCGCGAACACGGGAAACAATTTTTTCATTCAAAAAGGTTTTATAATTAAAATCGCATACAAGCACGTTGAAAAAGGGCGTTGTGTTGCGTTGACGTAAATTCCGTAGGGTTTTATTTCGCAAATAAACAACAACAACAACGTTTGGAGGGTTTCAAACCCTCCAAACGTTATTTATACACTCTTGATAATCAGCATTTTAGCAAGCTTAGGCGGGTTCAAATATATTTTGAATTTGGGTTTTCAAATCATGCCATGATTTTTGCGCGGTTTCAGGCAATTGTTGAAATTGATGGTCTTGATACCACCATTTTGCCGTTTGGTAATATTCCCAAGCCACCCAACCGATAGGCATCAACGTTAATCCGTACAGGATAGTCCATTGAATATCATTAAAATACGCATTAAAACATTTTATTTGATAATAATAGCTTAATCCAAAACTAAACCAACCTGATAAATACTTCACCGTCGAATGATAGCCAACATACATATTCATTTTTTTGTTTAAAAAATAGGGTACGGCTAATGCAATCATATGATTTAAAAAACCATATATAAATACGGGTAAACCAATGATTAATTTCAATAAACGCAAGGAATCCGCAGGCACTGCTGCGGGATATTGCGCAAAATACGTTTCGGTTTGGTGTTGTAAATGAATATACGTTTGTGGCTCATTCGTTTTCAACTGTTTTAAAATCTGAACCCATTTTTGTCCGCGTTCAAACCAATTTTGCGTATTGGCTTTGGTTTCGGAATCCGCCACTTGTTCCAATTTTTGCAAAAAAACGCCTTCAGCCGCATCTGCGCAATGAATGGTGAGGTTTTGCAATCGTTTTTCCATTGCCTCTCTTAAATCCTCCATCGCTTTTTTCGGATTTTCATGGTAAGCCGTTCCCCAATCGCGCAAATCCATCAATTCACCCGCATTCACCACCACCCGACTTCGGAACTGATTCGGCGCGTCATAACTCACGCCCACAGGCAAAACCCGCAGGTTCATATCAAAATTATTTTTGATTTCCGCGCTAAAACCAATCCGCACTGCCCCAAATTTAAGGGGTTGGATGCGGCGTTCCATAAAACTCACGCCTTCGGGTGCGACGAAAAGATTGCCGCCTTTTTGCAAATGTTCATCACATCGGCGGAACGCATCATCATTATTTTGCGGCGTACCATCGACATCTTGCGGTCGTTTGACGGGGATGCAATACAAGCGATTCAGCAGCCAACTCGCAATCGGATTTTTAAATAACCCATAATTGGCTAAAAAAAATACCTTTTCGCGTAGGTGAACGACCACCAATAACGGGTCCGAAATGGTATTCGGATGGTTGGCAATTATCAATAAAGGACTTTTAGAGTCGAACTGCGCCCGATTCAACAACAAAATATGTCGATAATAGACCCGCAGGGTTCCCCAAACCAACATTTTAAAAAAATCGTAAATCAAATGTAAAAATATATTCATAATATCAATTTCTATCTATAAATCCTGTCATAATCCTTTTCAATCCGTGCATCTATCCTATCGCAAAACCACCCAGCGCAAAGTAGAACACCCTAATTATTTAATGCGTCATACCGTCGTGTCAACGAAGGTAATACATTTACAATTTTATTCAAAAAATATAATGAAATAAAAAAATTATAAAAACAGTTATATTTGTAATTAAATTTTAAATACCTCATTTTCAATGCGAAACACATTACTTATTGTTCTTGTAGGGTTGCTTTGCCAACCTCATGTCGCTCGCGCAACCCATTTAATCGGTGGTGTGTTAACGTATAAATGCACTGGAAGAAATCTTATAGAGCGTAAAAACAAATATGTATTTACGTTAAAAATCTATCGAGATTGTTACAGTGGGCGGGCTGGTTTCGACGATGAAGCCAAACTTGGCATTTTCACGCCAGACGGTAGCGGTGGCTATAACGCATACCAAGAAGCATTTGGAATTATCTCCATTGGTTCGCCTTATCTGAGTCCGATTGGTCCGATTCGCAGTATTAACCCGCCTTCGTACCCCTGTCTCACGCCGCCTGACACGATTTGTGTGCAAGAAGCGGTTTATGAATGGCAGATTTGGTTGCCTGATACGAATATTAGTTATCATGCGACATATCAACGATGTTGTCGAAATCAAGGCATTGCGAATATTGTGGTGAATCCGACAAGCACTGGCGCGACGTACACGGTCGAAATCACTGCCGATGCGCAACATGTTGGTAATTCGAGCCCTACATTTAACAATTTTCCACCAACTGTTATTTGTGCAGGCGAATTATTGCAATTTGACCATGCTGCAACGGACTTGGATGGCGACCAATTAGTATATGAATTTTGTCGCATTTTCAGTGGGGGCGATGTGACAGGCGTGCCTAATGCGCCTCCTTACGCGCCTGTGCCGTTTGTGCCTCCCTACGATTATAGTACGCCTTTGGGTGCAAATGGGTTGACAATTCATCCAAATACAGGTTTATTGAGTGGCAGACCGACTGTAATTAGTCGTTTTGTGGTGGGCATTTGCGTCAAAGAGTATCGAAATGGGCAATTATTGAGCAGCACGTATCGAGATTTTCAATTTAATTTAGTCCCTTGTCGGAAAGAATTGGAAGCCAAAGTAGAAGCCGATTCAGTGGTCAATCGCGTTTATAGGTTGAATACTTGTTTTGGTAATCCATTGTTAATCAACAATTTAAGTGGATTGCGCAGGAATATTCAAAACCATTTTTGGAAATTTGATTTGCGCAATGGCTCGCTTTTGGAACCCTCAGATTGGAGTCCGACCCTCACCTTTCCCGATACAGGCGTTTATTACGGGCAATTGCGGTTGAATCCTGGTACTCCATGTAGTGATTCGATGCAGATGCAAATTCAAGTGGGCGGCAAATTGAATCCGAATTGGCAAGCTGTTTACGATACTTGTTCCACGAATCCTGTTTCTTTTGTTGGAACGATGTCTAATTCAAGACTCCAATTAAAACAAATTATTTGGAATTATGGTGATAATAAGGTGGATTCGGGACGGCTCAATACCATTCATCAATACGAAACAGCAGGTATTAAAAAGGTTTCTTTGAAAATAACGGATAAAATTGGTTGTGAAGGCGTGTCTGAAAAGAATTTAATTTGGCAACCTGCGCCACCGATTTTGATTGTGGAGCCAGATGCGTTTGTCGGTTGCGTACCAGCGAAAGTGCGTTTTAACAATCGTTCTACGCCCATTGATAGTTCCTATAAAATCGTATGGCATTTTGGAGATGGCGATTCGTTGCGACAGCGCGATGGAGAACATTTTTACAAAACAGCAGGTACGTATTCGGTCCAATTACAAATTACGTCCCCAATTGGTTGTTATAAGGAACAAATTTTTTCCAATTGGATAAAAGTGCGTCCTGCTCCAAAGGCAAATTTTATTTGGAAAAATGACCCAATTGTTTCTAATTTTAATCCAACGGTTCCATTTTTAGATAAATCTTCTGCAGATGTGCTGCGATGGCGATGGTATTTCAATCGTCAAAATTATGATTTTGTTCAAAACCCGATTTATACGTTTCGAGATACGGGTTTGCAGCGTGTGCAATTAGTGGTTGCTAATGCGTATGGTTGCAAAGATTCCATTACAAAAAACGTTTATATTGAACCCTTAGTGACCTTTTTTATGCCGAATGCTTTTACACCTAATTATGATAATCAAAACGATTTGTTTAAAGGTACAGGCTTTTGGTACGGTTTGAAAGCGTATCATTTAACGATTTGGAATCGCTGGGGCGAGCAAGTTTTTGAAAGTTCGGACCCCAATGAAGGTTGGAATGGTTTGAAAAATAATACAGGTGCGCCCGCACCAGAAGGACGCTATCTCTATGATTTACAATACATTACGCCCAAAGGAGCCGCTGTAAAGAACCGAGATTTTTTAACTTTGTACCGATAATATTTCAATACATAGGGCAACATAGGTTTCATAGGACACATAGGGGCAATCTTTCTTTATTATGTAAATGATTGAAATTTAATTTTTTACATAATATGCGCAAAGCGTGCGTCAAGTTTCAAACTTGACGCACGTTAAGTTGCTAATTTTCAATTATTTACATAACAACTATGTGTCCTATGAAATCTATGTGCCCTATGTGTTTCAATGTATAATGAATCTCACACCGTATCCCGATGTTTCTGATAATACGCCACTGCCCACCGAATCTGTTCATACCCCACTGTTTCACCAAAATATTCATAAATTTCTTTAAATTTAAAAGGCTCAATCAATGAAGGTAATACATTTGTAATTTTATTCAAAATTTCTAAGGGAATAAAATCGGTGATTTCCAACTCATCCGTTTGCTCATAAATCTGTGTCAAATGCGAATTAATCGTAATGGGTGATAAAAAACGCTGTTCCGCAATTTCCGCAATCGTCAATCCTTGACGGTACAAAGCAAAGGTTTGTTGCACCGTTGGAATTTTAGGCATGGGCGGTTCTTTTTCCATCCGTTGCTTTTTTTCAATGATTTTAGGTTCTTTGACCGTTTTTTCAGGTTTTACTTCGACAATTTTAGACTCTTTGACTGGTTTTTCGCCCATTTGTGGGGCAATTTCTGGTTTTTCAAGAAGAATGGGTTCTAAATCAGCTGGACGCGGCATCGGAATCGAAGGCTCAAAATCAGGATTTTGTTTTAAAAATTGGACAATCGCTTTCAAAAACACATCGCCATAATGCTGCATTTTCAAATCGCCTACGCCCGCCACCTGTAACAATTCCGCCTCTGTTTTCGGCAACATACCCGCCATTTCTGCCAACGTTTTATCTGAAAAAATCAAATACGGTGGCACACCGCGTTCCCGCGCCGTTTCCGCCCGCAACTCGCGCAAAACTTCAAATAATTCATTCCGAACCCGCAATCTTGGCGCAGCCGTTTCTGCTAACTTATTGGTTTCCAATTCTTTATCACGCGCTACTTGCCTATCTTTGAAACTCATCGGTTGCACCAATTCCACCACTTTACTATCAAACAAAACGGAACGACTTTGCGGTGTAAACTTCAAATAATTTTTTTCATCATACGCAATCTCTAACAAACCCAATTGAATCATCTGCCAAATGTAACTCGTCCACTCAGGATAGGTGTACATGCGTCCTGCACCATAAGTTTTAATATGTTGATAACCATTTTCCAAGATTTCCGCCCGCGCAGAACCTTTCAATACTTCTGATAAAATCGTCATATTAACGGATTCTTTCAAGCGAAAAACGGCAGAAAGTGCCATTTGTACGGGTTTCGTCCCGTCGAAATAACGCGGTGGATGTTTGCAAACATCACAATTGCCACAATTTTCAGCCAAATGTTCATTAAAATAATTCAATAAAATCTTCCGCCGACAGATTGCCGCATCCGCAAATTTCAACATTCTATCCAATTTGGCAAATTGCAACCCTTGATTATCGCCTTTTGCGTCCGCAAACATGCCATGATACGCATTGACATCCGCCATGCTATAAAACAAAATCGTCTCCGCAGGCGCGCCATCTCGCCCACTGCGACCAATTTCTTGGTAATAACTCTCAATATTTTTAGGCAAATTGTAATGAATCACCCATCGAACATTGCTTTTATCAATGCCCATCCCAAAAGCGATGGTCGCAACGACGATTAATAACCGATCATTTAGAAAATCTTCCTGCACTTTGGAACGCGTTTCATTCGGCAACGCCGCATGATAACACGCCGCATTGATGCCTTTGAGTTTCAAACGCTCACTCAAATCCTCCGTACTTTTGCGACTCAGACAATAAATAATGCCCGCTTGACGCGGATGCCCTTTGAGAAAATCAACAATTTGTTCAAAACGCTTCTGTCCGGGGCGCACTTCCAACGACAAATTGGGTCGGTCAAACGAACCAATATAGACTTCGGGATTATTCAAAGCTAATTTTTCAATAATATCTTTGCGGGTCAATCTATCGGCGGTTGCCGTGAGCGCGATGACGGGAATCGTTGGAAATTGTTGTTTTAAAAACTGCATTTGCGCGTATTCGGGGCGGAAATCATGCCCCCAAGAGGAGATACAATGCGCCTCATCTATCGCAAACAAGCTAATCGGCAACGACCGCAACAACGATACAAATCCCGCCGAAACCATCTTCTCTGGCGAGACATATAACAATTTTAATTTACCAGCAAACAATTGATTTTCAACGATTTGTTGGTCTCTTGCGGTTTGCGAAGAGTTGAAATATGCCGCAGGAATCCCGTTTTGTAACAAGGCTTCTACTTGGTCTTTCATCAACGAAATCAAGGGCGAAACGACGATTGCCACCCCATCTGAAATGACCGCCGGGATTTGAAAACACACTGATTTGCCGCCACCTGTGGGCATCAACACGAGTGCATCGCGGCGTTCTTCGCAAATCGTGCGGATGACATCCGCCTGCATAGGGCGAAAAGCGTCATATCCGAAATATTTTTTTAAGGCTTTTTTAGCTGTCTCCATCGTATTTTACCAAATCTAAAGTTGATGTTTAGGGGGTTCAATCAGATTCAAATTTTTAATAATTGGGTATTTTTTAATGGTTAAGTAGTCGATTCTTTAATATGAACCACTTAAATCATTGAAAACAGCAACAAAAGATTGATTTGCACTCGTTTTCAGTACAAAGATAACTTAAAAATCAAATTTTTTCGTTTGGTTTGAAAAAAAGAAGTGGCTGTAAAAGTTGCTATGGCTACTTCAAGGCGTTTCTTGCAAAAGGAACGCTTTGAAGTAGCCATCCTATTCCTCTTATAGATAATTTGAGACCATTGCAAAAGGTCAAACCGAGCCGTTCGACGCACCTCCTTATAAAATAAAAATAGACATCAACTCAAAAGGGTGTATTTCAAAGGAGCATATGCCCCTTTGAAATACACCCTTTTTCTGCTTGCCCCAATCCAGTATGATTATAGAGGCTTTCAAATACTAATCATCTGTTTCTACAGGCGCAGTCACTTTGATTTTGCTTGGATTGGCTTCCAAGCGGCGTTTGATTTCCGCTTCGATTTCGTTTGCAACTTCAGGATTATCGTCCAAAAACGTTTTCGTGCCTTCCCGACCTTGCGCCACTTTCGCCCCGCGATAGCTGTACCAAGACCCACTTTTGCCCATTACCTCCGTCTCAACGCCCATATCCACAATCTCGCCCACTTTGGAAATCCCTTTGCCAAACACAATATCAAACTCTGCAATCCGGAAAGGTGGAGCTAATTTATTTTTCACTACTTTTACTTTTACATGATTGCCTGTTAAATTGCCATCCTTATCTTTAATTGCCGAACCCGATTTGCGAATATCCAATCGAATCGACGCATAAAATTTCAACGCATTACCACCAGTCGTCGTTTCAGGATTGCCGAACATCACGCCAATCTTCTCCCGCAACTGATTGATGAAAATGCAGCAACAATTCGTCCGCCCAATTGTAGCCGTCAATTTCCGCAAGGCTTGCGACATCAATCGCGCTTGCAAACCCATTTTTGACTCGCCCATCTCCCCTTCAATCTCCGCTTTCGGCACTAACGCCGCCACCGAGTCAATCACGATAATATCCACCGCGCCAGAGCGAATCAAATTATCCGCTATTTCCAACGCTTGTTCTCCATTGTCAGGCTGCGAAATCAACAAATTATCCACATCTACGCCCAAAGCCTGTGCATAAAAACGGTCAAAAGCATGTTCTGCATCAATAATTGCCGCAATACCGCCTTTTTTCTGACATTCCGCAATCGCATGAATCGCCAATGTTGTTTTACCAGAAGATTCGGGTCCATAGATTTCAATCACCCGACCTTTTGGAAGCCCATTAACTCCTAACGCGACATCCAAACCCAAAGAACCTGTGGAAATCGTTTCAACCTCTTCCACTTGTTTTTCGCCCAACTTCATGACCGTTCCTTTGCCATAGGTTTTGTCGAGTCGTTCCAGAGTGGCTTGCAAGGCTTTGAACTTTGCGTCTTTTTCGTTTTTCTCGTTTGCCATTTTAACTATTTTTAATAAAAAATTAGATATACTGTTTGGTAGAATAATAATGCAAAATTAAACTTTTTGTTCCGATTCACCAAGTTTTTAGGGTCTTTTTTTTCAAAAAAAATGAGATTTTTTTTATACTTATAAAACATTTCAAAAATATTTTAAAACAAAAATATGCGTTTTATTTTATTTCATTTAAAAAAACGAGTGGCGGGTTTTAAAACCCGCCACTCGCTGTACAATCCACTCGCTATGCTATTTTTGGGTCGATGAAAACCGCGAAATCCCTATCACACGGTCATAACGCGCCCCAAACGGTCGATGATACATAATAATAGTGTAATCATTTTCCGTTTCGTAGCTGCTGCCTTCCAACATTTCAAAATTAGGTTGCTCCTTTGGATAAACAACTACATATTGATAATTATAATATCCTTGTTTTAACAAAATATCGGTTTCATACGCCTTTCCATTAAACTTCATTTTGCAAAACGGGCGCAATTTCCAATCTACAAAACTGCCCATCACATACACATCTCCTGAGTCTAACTCATTGATTTTCAATGTAAAGTGCGCATTTACATAATCGCCTTTCACCTCACTTTGGTCGCTATCCTTACTCTCAATCACGTAATTGCCATTCGCATCTTTGTCAAACAAATAGGGCATGCCCGACCTATCCACATCTGCGAATAAAGTGTAATCCCAAGTTTCATTCCCGCGCTCTAACTGTGCAACACGCTCACTGCGCATGCGTGTACTCCGCAAATCCACCTGTCGAAACTCTTTGCCGCCCGAAAAAACGATTTTATCTTGATAATCAAACTGAATTTCCTCGCCTTTCACATACAAAGGCGCGATATTCGACAAGGATTTATCCCACCGATTGTTTTGCAAAATCGTTGCCCGCACTTCTATCAAGGGATTAGCAATCCGATAGCTTTTCGCAACTAATTGAAAATCAAACTCTTGGTGTGTATTATACTTGGTTATATTGGAAAACGTGAGCTGTGGAATCACCGCCGCCAACGATTCTGAAATAACGAATCGACGCGTAATCAATGGTTTTTTATGAATCAAATCATCAAAAATTTTTAAAGTATAATTCCCTGATTTGGTGAAAGATAAGTTTTCATTAGGCAAATTTAACTCGTAGTGCATGTACGGAATCAACGTATTGAAAGCAGCGTGATATTTGGTAATTTGTTCTTCATTAAAACCAATCATAAACTCTTGTTGCTCCAATTTAGATGGTTTCCAATCGGCATCACAATGTTGAATCGTATAATACAATCTTTTAATATCAGCATCTAAATCATCGAAAGACAGGAGCAGACTGCCCCCTTGTAAGTCCATAATCGGCATCTGCAAAGGCTGACCCATAGGATGAAATTTGACAGAAGCCCAATTTTCGCCCATAACATCATCTTCAAGCGACGGATTTAAAGGGGCTTGAGCCTGTAAATGGAAGGAAAGCAATAAAAATGGGAGTATTTTTTTCGGGAAAAACATGTTTTGGGAACTGTTAGATTTAGCAAAATTTACGAGACTCATTTTTAAAAAAACGATTTTATTGTGAACTAAGTTTGTCAAAAGTGGTTTAAAGGTAATCTTTTTACATGAATTTTTCGTTAAAAAATACCTTTTTAAAGGTAGTAAATAATTAATTTTTTTTTATGATATATATAAATTATTCATTTTAAATGAACGAAATTTTATTGTTATAAAAAAATTAAAAATAAAACAATGAATATTGCAGATTTACGCCAAGATTATCGCCAAAAATCGCTTGACCTTTCGGATACAGCTGCAGACGCGCTCACACAATTTCAGGCTTGGTTTCAAGAAGCCTTGAATGCCCATCTTTTAGAGCCGAATGCGATGACTTTAGCGACTTGTTCGCGGGCAGGAAAGCCTGCTGCAAGAATCGTGTTATTGAAAGGCGTGACCGAAAAAGGATTCACTTTTTTTACCAATTATGAAAGTCAAAAAGGGCAGGAATTGGATGAAAATCCACAGGTTGCATTGATTTTCAATTGGTTAGACTTGCAAAGACAGGTTCGGATTGAGGGGATTGCAACGAAAATAGCTGCTCATTTATCGGATGCGTATTTTCAGTCGCGCCCGCGCATGAGTCAATTGGGCGCGATTGCTTCTCCGCAAAGTCGGGTGGTGACAGACCGTGCTTTTTTGGAAAAATCCATGCAAAATGCCATAGAAGCACATGCGCAAATGCCTGTTTTACCGCGTCCTGCACATTGGGGCGGCTACGAAATCGTGCCTGAACGGATAGAGTTTTGGCAGGGGCGGCGCAGCCGATTACATGATAGAATTGTTTATACGAAAACAGAAACGGGCGATTGGGAAAGGAGTCGAGTAGCCCCGTAAGTGTGCAGAATAGATGCAAATGAATTGTTTTTTGTTTATAATTTTTTGTTTTAAAAATATTAATTTAAAAGTATCTAAAAGTGAACCTTTTATCGTTTTAAAATGTTTTTTTAAAACAAATTTTTTAATTTAATCTCCCTTTTTGAATTATAATTTTTTAGGCTTTTCAATTGAAAACAGAAGCAACGGAACAACTCAAAGTTCGGTTTTGAATTGAAAAACGGGTGAAAAAACGTGCGGCAATTCACAACCTACCGCACGTTATACTCAATCTTTATTTCCAATGGAAAACGGATGCAATGAAAAAATGTGCCGTAACTTGCAACTTATCAATCTTTTACAAACATGAAAACACGGTCAACTCAAAAATACTCCTTTCAAGGTATTTCTAAATCAATCCTTGCATCTACCTTTGTGCAAAACATCGTTTTTATTATATAATTTTTGCACATAACATAATGATTAAAACATTACAAGCCTTTGTAATTTGCTTTTGCTGCCTTGTTTCCCTCCCACTGACAGCTCAAACCCAAGTTTTACGCGTAAAACCACTTGCATCCTCCGATGATGCCGAACAAAATACCACCACAGGCGGCGTAAACATTGCCAGCACGGATTTAGAATTGGGCGGTTACGATTGGGGTTTGGTTTATAAACAAATGATTGGAATTCGTTTTCCGAATGTCAATTTGCCGCAAGGCGCAACGATTACCCGCGCTTATATCCAATTTTCGGTGGATGAAACGTATGTAAATACGACGAATCGGGCGAATATTAACATCAAAGCGCAAAAAGGCAATGCGGCAACTTACGCGGCGGCAACCAATAATATTTCCAATCGAACCTACACCACGAACCAAATTGCTTGGGCAACCGCCGCTTGGACAGTCAATGACCAACGCCTTGTGGCACAACAAACGCCTGATTTAAAAGCGATTATAAATGAAGCAATTCAGTCAGGTTTCGTGGCGGGCAATGCTTTGGCATTTCATTTTTCAACGACGACGAATGGTTATGCAACAGCTTGGTCTTTCGATAGGGCTAATTCAGCGAATCACGTTCCCGAATTGGTGATTGAATATACGCCTGCGGCGATTCAAAGAACGCTTTTGACGAATGTGTTTGTCAATGAGGCGACAGGTTCGCATTCGGTGAATCGCCCTGCGGTTGACTTTATTGAAATTTTTAATAACAATGCGAATAGTGTGCGTTTAGACAGCGTTTTCCTAACGGATAAAATCGCAAAACCAACGAAATACATATTCCCAAATCAAATTTTGGGTGCAAAAAGTTTCATAACGGTTGATGCCAATGATTTATTGACCGCGCCGACCGCAACGACGGCGGCATTTGGCATCAGCGCGAAAAGTGAGACGTTATATATGTACCAACAATTCAATGGTGCGATGTATTTAATCGACAGTTTGCGGATTGGTACGACGACTTTTAACACGTCTTTTGGTCGTTTTCCAGATGGTTCGACAAATATAATTCGGTTTGCAGCCGCTACGCCGAATCTTTCTAATAACGCTTCTAAACAATTGTTGGATTTGGCGTTCAGTCAACAACGCGGCATTTACACCGCGCCCTTCCAACTCACCTTGACCGCGCCCGCCGGTACGACGATTCGTTACACGACGAACAGCACGACTCCCAATGCAACGACTGGAACGATTTACACCGCGCCGATTGCTATCAATGGCAATACGGTGGTCAAAGCGTTTGCGTACAGCGCGACAGGCGAAACCAAAGTGGTGACGCAAACTTATATTTTGAATAGTGGTCTAAATTCCAATGTTTATACGGCACAACAATTGAATGATGCCCTGAAAGATTTGCCGATTGTTTCCTTAGGCACGACGGCTTCCAATGCCGCAGCGACGGAAAGTCCTTGTTCTTTTGAATACATCAACTCGTTTGGCGAAAATAAAAGCACTTTTATCGATGCAGGCTTTAGGATTTTTGGGAATACGTCGAAGGGTTATCCGAAGAAAAATTATCGGGTTTATTTCAAATCGAAATATGGGTATAGTAAATTAAAACATAAAATATATCAAAAATCGGTTTATGAAAATTATGAACCCACCGACGAATTTGATGCCCTTGATTTGAAAGCAGGCACAGACCACATGCCCGCAGGGGCTCAATATTGGGGATTGGGCGGTTTGATGATGTCCGATAATTTGGCGCATGACCTCATTCGGCGCATGGGCAATAAGGATATTCATACGCGTTTCGTGCATGTTTTTTTCAATGGGCAATATTATGGCATCTATACTATACGTGAGCGTTTCAATGAAAATTATATGAAAAGTTACTATGGCGGCGAAGATGTGGATTATGAAGTGGTGGATGGAACGTATGAATCTTCGACTTGGCCCTCTGGTATTATGAAGCAAGGTACTGGAAATCAATGGAATGAGGTCAAATCATTCGCCGCGACGAATTTTCAAGCCTTGAAACAAAAAGTAGATATGAAACATTATATTGATATAATGTTGATGTTTTTTGTGACGGACATGGAGCATGAATACAGGGCAGCTGTGCATAAAAATTATCAAAACTCAAAATATGTTATTATTCATAACGATACCGACGGTTTTGCAACGCCGACCGATGAAGGTGGACACAATTTTCGATATAAATTGGATGTGCAATCGGCAAAGGGCCCTGGTGATTTGATGGTTTTGGCGGGATTGCAAGGCGGCGCGTTCAATTTGGAATATCGGACGATGGTGCGCGACCGCGTGCAAGAATTGTTCATCAAACCCAATGGTTTAATTACCAATGAAGGTTTGACGAAATTGATGAATGATAGTCGAAATCTCATCTATAATGCGTCCATTTTGGAGACGACTCGGTGGAATTTTTATACGCGAGATGTTTGGAACAATCGGGTGAATGCCTGTATTGGTGCGTTTCCCAATAAATTGACCACAGTTTTGAACTTTTATCGGGGCAATAATTGGTTGCACACGTTGCAACCCGTGAGTTTTAGCAAGCCCGCAGGCGATGTGAATATCACTGAAAAAATTACGATTACGAATCCGAATGCGAATACGACGGTTTATTTCACCACAAATGGCGAAGATGTTGTCTTTGATAACGGGATTGCGCAAGCGGCACAAACGTATTCAACGCCTTTGAGTCTAAAAATTGGTACCAATATCATTAAAGCGCGTGCTTTTACCAATGGTAATTTTGGACCTTTGACAGAAGTGATTTACAATGTTGCTGCCCCTGTTGCCAATCAAAATTTGGCAAGAAAGCCTAATATCCAAATTACAGGACGGAAAGAGGGCAGAAAAGCAATGATTGCTTGGACATCCAGTCATCGGGTTGAAAACGATGTGTTTCAGTTGGAAAAATGGAATGAAAATACGCAACGCTATGAAGTCGTGCGCACCTATGAAGGCGCGGAGGCACAAGCGAGCTATTTCCAATACGCAGATGAAGCATCACAACAAGCAAGTTATAATATGTATCGCATTGCTTTATACCGCAATAGCGCGTTGAAACCGCTTTATTCAGATGAAGTATCCTTAGAATTTAATGCATTAGTGGATTATACTTTGTATCCGAATCCTGCCCAAACATTTGTGCGCATTGATTTGGGAACGGCGCGTTTAGTGGATGCACAAGTGGTGGTGACCAATGTTTTTGGTCAAACAGTGGCGCAAATGCCTGTATCCGATGCGAGTACGCTTGATATTTCAATAGAACAGTTGGAAGAAGGGCAGTATTTGGTCTTTTTGCAGATAGCAGGCAAACGGTCTTTACAGAAAAAATTGACTATTTTGCGTTGATGCTTCTTGATAGCTGTCACAAAAGGCAGTGAAAAAATCGGAGGGATAGGTCACGACCTGTCCTACGATTTTCTCACTGCCTTTTGTAACAGCTATAAAATCTGCCTGCCAATAGGATTACACTTACTTGACGCGATACCAAACTTGTGTCCGCCAAAGTCCAGACCAATGATAACCACGCACTTGTAAAACATCGGGTTTGCCTGCTTCAAACCAAACGCTACAAGTGTATTCTTGTCCTTTTTCAGGGTCAAGGATTTTGCCGCCTTTCCATTCCGCGCCGTTTTTGCGCAAATTTCTAAGAATGGTCATCCCCAAAATCAATTGTCCTTTGCGACTATCGGTACATTTGTCGCATTTTCGATTAGGGTCAGCGTCTGCGCGCAATAATTTGGTCACTTTGCCATTGAAACTACCGCCAGATTCGGTGATTTCGATATAAGATTTGGCTTGACCAGTCGCATCATCGATGGTTTTCCAAGTGCCTGCGGGCGATTGAGCATTCAAAAGCAGCACCATGATCATTTGGAGGGCGATTACAAACAATTTTTTCATACAATTACGTTTAAAAAAGGAATACAATTAAAAAACTTTCAAAGATAAAAATTGTTTTGTGTTTTTGATGCGTAAGTGTTTAATAAAAAATATTCTTTTAAATCACGACTGCTTTCACAAGATAAGTTTGCTTTGTCAGAGGGGCAGCGCGTTAAAAAGTTAATTTTAAAAAATCGACAACAACGTTTGGAGGGTTTCAAACCCTCCAAACGTCATACTCGTAGTCAAGAAATTTGTTATACATTTGATGTATATTTCTTTGTTTTTAATTGCAAAAAAGGTTAAATGATTGAATATCAAAAGTTTATATTAAAAAATGGTTTGCGCGTTTTGGTGCATGTGGATACAAGTACGCCGACAGCCGCTTTCAATTTGTTATATGATGTTGGTTCGCGGGATGAATCGCCTGATAAAACAGGGTTTGCGCACCTTTTTGAACATTTAATGTTTGGCGGCTCTAAACATATTAAAGATTTTGATACGCACATTCAACGCGCTGGAGGTGAAAACAATGCTTTTACTAATTCTGATATGACGAATTTCTATATGACTATGCCTGCTCAAAACCTTGAAACGGCATTTTGGATGGAATCAGACCGCATGTTGGCATTGACGATTCATAAAAAAGCGTTGAATACACAGCGAAAAGTGGTTGTAGAGGAGTTCAAAGAGACCACTTTGGATGAACCGTATGGTGATATTTGGCATCATCTCGGCGAAATGGCGTTTTCGACGCATCCGTATCGGTATCCGACGATTGGCAAAGAGCCTGCGCACATCGAACAAGCGACTTTGGAAGATGTGAAGGATTTTTATAAGCGATTTTACACGCCAAACAATGCAATTTTGGTGATTGCGGGCAATGTAACGTTTGAAAATGTTCGTTTTTTGGCAGAAAAATGGTTTGGTGAGATTCCTGCGGGTGAAAAATATATCCGCAATTTGCCTCAAGAGCCGCCGCAAACAGCGCAAAAACGCAAAATTTTGAAACAAGCGATTCCCGTTCCGGCGATTTACATGGCGTTTCATGCCCCTGCGCGGTTGGCGGCAGATTACCATGCGACCGATATGTTGACGGATGTTTTGAGTACGGGTAGTTCATCGCGGTTGTATCGGCGACTGTTGAAAGAGCAACGAGTGTTCACGGAAATTGATTGTTATCAAACGGGGACGGCGGATGCAGGTTTATTGGTGGTGGAAGGCAAGCCCGCAGAAGGCGTTTCGTTGGAAAAAGCAGAAGCGGCGATTTGGGTCGAATTGGATTTATTGAAAACCGAATTGGTGCAAAGTGTTGAGTTACAAAAGTTTAAGCATAAATTGGAAAGTCAACAAACGTTTGGCGATATTGGAGCTTTGAATAAAGCGATGAATTTAGCCTATTTTGAATGGCTGGGCAATGCCGATTGGATTAATAATGAAATTGATGCCTATTTGAAAATAGAAGCCCTTGATATTCAAATGGTTGCGCAAAAATATTTGCATGAATGGAATTGTTCTGTGTTGTATTATTTGCCAGAAAAGGTTTTAGAATAAGTTTCGGAAACGAAATTTTTAAATAAATTTATTTTAAACAATTTATTTAAAAATTTCGTTTCCGAAACTTGAATTATTTGAATTTCAGCGCGAGCGTCACCCTATCCGATACCAAATCCGTACTCCGCTTGTAATGCGCATACCGCAATTCTATCGTATTCACGCCCATATCGCCTATAATATCATCGCCATTGGATACACCAATCCGAACCTGAAAAAGAAATTAAAATTCGCTTTTTAGAAGCCGCCGCTTGCATTTTCGCTTGCTGAAAATCCGTCAACCATTGCACCGTAACGGGCAGACAAGTTAAAAATAAAGCACAAATGAGTAATTTCATTGAATGATTTCGATTTAAAAAAAGAATACCTAAGTAGTTCAATTGAAAGAACCGATCCAAAAGGTCGGCGAGGTTGCAACCTCGCCGACCTTGATTCGATATGAATCAGTTGATTATCAACGATTTATATTTTGATAGCTTATTTTGATTCAACTACTTATATGAGTCATTCACTCTTGATTCTGAAACGACACGTTAAGGAGTGCAAAACAGTTGCGTAATTTATTTATACCATTTTATAAATGGCTCTCAAATCGCGCCCTAAACCATCATAATCCAACCCATAACCAATCACAAATTCATTGGGAATTTCAAAACAACAATAATCGACTTGCAATGGATATTGCAAAGCGGTGGGTTTCAATAGGCAAGTGGCTACCGCAATCGACGCAGGAAATTCCAAACGGGCGATTTCTAAAAAAACACTTAATGTTCTTCCTGTATCTATAATATCTTCAATGATAATGATATGTCGATTTTTCAAAGGCATATCTAAGCCAATTACTGTGTTCACCGTGCCTGTGGAAGTTGTGCCTTTGTAGGATGCTAATTTGGTAAAACAAATCGTTGCATCAATACCCTCACAAGCACGCAACAAATCTGCTGTGAAGATAAACGCACCATTCAAAATCCCAATGAAAAGTGGATTTTTACCTGCATAATCTGCCACAATTTGTTGACCTATCGCTTGGACACGGGCTTGAATTTGGGCTTCGGAAATGAATGGTTTAAAATTTTGATGGTGAACCGTTTTAATATTGTTCATTCTATTTTTTTTGTTTGTTAACTCCTTTTGTATCGCCGTATTGTTGTGTTCGATAGGGGGCATTGCATGATAATTTTTCAAAAAAGATTCAAATATAAGCCTTTTTTTAAATCGTTGTGCTTTTAATCCCTTAAAATGGATTAAAAAAACGAACTTTGTCATTCAAAAAGAAAGATAATGGAAATCGCTAAAACAACTCATCGTTATTATTGAGCTAAATCCTAAATCATTGATGCTATGAAAACAAGTGAAATCGCTGCCCAAGACCGTTTAAATTACGAAAATTACTTTGCTCAAACCTTAGATGCGTTGAAAAAGCAAGGTCATTATCGTTATTTTTTAGAAATGGAGCGTTCTGCGGCTCATTTTCCTGCCTTTCGATACACGGATGCGCAAGGCAATCTGGCGGAAGCCATCAATTTTTGCAGCAACGACTACTTGGGGCAGACAACGCATCCCGCCGTGCAAGCCGCCGCAAAAGCTGCGATTGACCAAGCGGGAACGGGCAGTGGCGGCACGCGTAATATCAGTGGCACGACGACTTTTCACCGCGCCCTTGAAAAAGCGACGGCGCAACTTGTCCAAAAAGAGGCGGCATTGCTGTTTAATTCGGCTTATTTGGCAAATCAAACAGCGTTAACAACACTCGGTAGGCATTTAAAAGGGTGTATTTTCATTTCAGATGAGGAAAATCACGCTTCGATGATAGAAGGTTTGCGGGCGAGCAAGTGTCAAAAACACATTTTTGCACACAATGATATGGTGCAGCTTGAAGCGATTTTAAAACAATTACCCATAGATGCACCCAAAGTGATTGCTTTTGAATCTGTTTATTCGATGTCTGGAACGGTCGCGCCCATCCAAAAAATCGTTGAAATAGCTCAAACATATAATGTTTTAACGTATTGTGATGAAGTGCATGCTGTCGGCTTGTATGGGACACATGGCGCAGGTTATGTGGAACAAATGGGTTTTAGCCATCAAATTGATATATTAAATGGCACTTTTGCCAAATCTTATGGGGTGATTGGTGGGTTTTTAGCTGGCAGTTTGGTAACAATGGATTTTATCCGAAGTCATGCAGAAGGCTATATTTTCACGAGTTCGTTGCCGCCCGCGACTTGTGCGGCGATTACGGAAAGCATTTCTATTGTAAAACAAAATCCTGAAATCATGCAACGTTTTCACGAAAATATACAAATTTTTCGGAACATGTTGATTGAAAATCAAATTACATTTAGTGGGCATGCGTCTCATATTACACGGATTCATATTGGTAGCAGCAGTCGTTGCAAGGCGATTGCGGATGCGTTGTTGAAAACACATGGCATTTATTTACAACCTATTAATTATCCAACCGTCCCAAAAGGGCAAGCCTGTTTGCGTATCATCATTAATGCCAAACATAATTTGGTGCAAATCCAACAATTAGTAACCGCCTTAAAAATTGTTTTATACATTTGAAACACATAGTTCACATAGGAGGACATAGGGCGCATATGGTTTATATTGAAATGCAGCTACATCCGCCCAAATGAAAATCCTATGTGCTTATGTCCTCCTATGTGAATTATGTGTTGCAAAATATTTATATGAAAAATAGTTTTAAAATTATCTGTCGCAATTCAAAACTTTCGTTGATTCAAGGACATACCGTTCAACGATTGATGGAACAAAATTGCCCAAATACGCGCATTGAAGTCTTGTCGAAACCGTCTCAAGGCGATTTAGACCAAACGACTCCTTTATATCAGATGGGCGATAAAAATATTTTTACCAAAGATATTCAAGCGGTTTTGGAGTCGGGCAATGCGGATTTCGCGGTTCATTCCATGAAAGACGTGAGTGCGGAGAAATTAACAGACCCTAATTTTAAAATTGCGCTTGTCGAGCGCAATGATGTTCGGGATGTTGTGATTTTTCAAAATAATATTTTGGAAAAATTAAAAATGGGGCAACCGATTCGACTTGGGACTTCTTCCTTGCGGCGGGCAGAATTGATTCCACCGTTTTTGCAAAAAGCGTTACCGCAATTAGCTGAAACGCCTATTCAAATAGAGATTTTAAATATTCGTGGAAATGTCGATACGCGATTGCGCAAGCTCCGAAAGGGGGATTATGATGCGATTGCATTGGCGGCGGCGGGGCTGAATCGCCTCTTGGAACACGAACCGATAGTGGCTGAATTGTTAAAAGGCTTGCCCAAAATGTTGTTGCCGATGACGGAAGTGCCTCCTGCGGCGGGTCAAGGCGCGTTATTAGTGGAGTGTTTGGCAACGAATGCGGCGGCGGCAGCCTTATTGCCTGCGATTCATCAACCTGATTTGATGTCGAACTTGCTCAAAGAACGGGCGTTTGCGCATCAATATGGGGCGGGTTGTCATCAACGTTTTGGGGTGGTGAATGTGGATTTCAAAGGGCTGAATTTTTCCATTTTGAAGGGCAAATCGGGCAATCAATCCATCAATGTGTTTCATTTTGAAAATAAATTAACGGCATTGATAGCAGGTAAAAAATTGGTTTCGACCACTGATTTTATGCGCGATTTTTTTGATTATCAATATTTTACAATAGATGAAAATTTTATAAATAAATTACAAAAAGTCGAAACGATATTCGTTGCACACCACCGAACCGCAACTGATTCAAAAATATTAAATATTTTAAAATCAAAAACCATTTGGGCTTCTGGCACCAAAACGTGGTTTCAATTGGCGCAAAAAGGCATTTGGGTATCGGGTTGTGCGGATGGTTTTGGCTTTGAATCTTTGTTGCCTGTGTTTGAACGACCGTTATTTCACCTATTGAAAAAAAATATTTTGATTTTGACGAATGAAGCCGCCGAAGCACATTGGCAACCGACGTATCAAACGGCTTCTTCTTATCGGCTGATACCGCGTTTAACAGAAGCGGTTTCGGCGGCAATGCAAACGGCAGATGCTATTTTTTGGACGAATTTTGAACAATATTTGATTTCAAAACCGTTGTTAAAACCCCATTTGATACATGCTTGCGCCGCAGGCAAAACCGCCGAATTATTTATAAAACAAGGTATTACACCTATCATTTTTCCAAATATCAAATCATTTTTGAATTAGGATTTTTTGGATTTTTAAGATTTTGTAGGATTGATTTTGTAAGATTTTAAAAAAAATCTTACAAAACCAATCCTACAAAATCCTACAAATCCTAATTCAAAACATCCAATAATTATGAATTTTTATATGAATCAACGTCGCCTAAGAGCGAGTACGCATGTCCGCGAATTAGCGGGAACGGTCACGATTTCGCACCGCGACTTGATACAACCCATTTTCGTTGAACAAGGCATTCCAGAACGCATTGCAAACCCATCCATGTCAGGCGTTTTCACCGATACGGAAACGTCGATTATCCAACAAATTACGGATGATGTTGCGAAAGGGGTACACAAGTTTTTACTCTTTCCCATTCCAAATCAACGATTTGAATATGAGTTTAATTTTGAATTTGCTGAAAAAGTGGTTCGTCATATCAAACAATGTTTTGGCGATGCGATTTGGTTAGCTTGCGATTTATGCCTGTGCAGTTACACCGTACATGGGCATTGCGGCGTACTGAATGCCGAAAAAACGCGGATGGAAAATGACCTCTCCGTTCAAATTTTGGCAGATTATGCTTTGACGTTGGCAAACGCAGGAGCCGATTGCATTGCGCCAAGCGACATGAATGATGGACGCATTAAAGCTATTCGTCAAATATTAGATGCTCATAAACATGATGTTGTGAGTATTATGAGTTATTCGTCCAAATTTTCTTCTAATTTTTATGGCCCGTTTCGGGATGTTTGCAAATCAACGCCTGATAAAACCTTGAAATTACAAGGGCGCAAAACCTATCAAATTGACCCCAGTAATTTGCATGATGCCATCTCGTCTTCCCTGCGCGATGCCCAAGAAGGCGCGGATTTCTTAATGGTCAAACCAGCTTTGCCCTATTTGGATATTTTGGTAAGATTATCGCAAAAAACTGATATTCCATTAGTTATATATCATGTAAGTGGTGAATATGCTGCAATTGATTTGTTAGTGAGAGAACATTTAATTGAAAAAAACGTAGCCCATATCGAACTTTGGACGGCGTTCAAGCGGGCAGGTGCCTCCGCAATCATCACGTATGCCGCCCGAGATGCGCGGGAATGGTTAACTTAGGTCAGTGCATTCGTATCGAATCAAGGTCGGCGAGGTTGCAAC